>JBQCIO010000105.1:0-6837 GCA_051953655.1 Motilibacteraceae bacterium | reverse complement strand
GACGACCCGGCGGCGGCCGCGCCGCACCGGACGCTGCCGCACGTCGGCCACCCGGGCCCGACGGGCGCCGGCCGGGTCGGACATCAGCACCGGCTCGGCGAGCAGCCGCCCACGCAGCGCGGCGCGGAACTCGGGGGTCGGGCTGACCTGGGTGGGCACCAGGGCCGTGGCCAGGGCGCCCAGCTCGCGCAGCTCGGGCCCGGCCGAGCGCGCTGCGGTTCCGTGCGGCCCGTCCTCCAGGAGCGCGGCGAAGTCCTCCGCCTCGCGCCGCCGGGCCGGCAGCAGCCCGAGGGGCGAGGACGGGCGGGGGGGCAGCAGGTCACGCAGCACGTGCCCCCACCTCCCGCCCGGTCGTCGGGTCGCCGCTCGAGCCCCCCGCCGGCCCTGCGCCGGCACCCTGCCAACGAGCGGGCGGGGGCGAGGTCACGGGGCCGCGGCGGCGGGTGCTCGGGCCGGCGGTCATCGGGCGTCCACCAGCTTGGCGAGCGCGCGGACCGCGCGCAGCTGCAGCTGCTTGACCGCGCCCTCGGTGCGCCCCATCGCCAGGGCGGTCTCGGCCACCGACAGGCCCTGCAGGAACCGCAGCACGATGCACTCCTGCTGCTCGGGCTTGAGCTTGCGGACGGCGTCGACCAGCGCGGCGTTCTCCAGCCGGGTGACGACGGCCTCCTCGATGCCGTCGTCGGCGCGGTCGGCGTCGAGCATGTCGGCCGTGGTCACCTCGAGCCGGAACCGCGAGGACTTGACGTGGTCGGCCACCAGGTTGCGGGCGATGGTGACCAGCCAGGCGCCGATGTCCTTGCCCTGCCAGGTGAAGCTGTCGATCCGGCGCAGTGCGCGCAGGAACGTCTCGCTGGTGAGGTCCTCGGCCAGGGCGTGCGAGGAGCAGCGGTAGTAGACGTAGCGGTAGACCTGGTCGACGTAGGCGTCGTAGATGGCGGCGAAGGCCTCGGTGTCGCCGCCGCGGGCGAGGTCGACGAGCGCGGCGAGGCGGTCGCGCTCGGCGTCGCCGCTCGGGGTCCAGCCGCCGGCGGCCACCCCTCCGCCGGCCACCCCTCCGCCCGTGCCGCCCTCGCCGGCGGTGGCCGCCGAGGCGGTGCTCGCCAGCCAGCCCCCGCCCGCGGGCTGCAGCACCGGCGGCACCAGCGCCCAGCCGGAGCTCCGGCGCGCGTCCCGCACGAGGGCGGCCAGCAGCGCGAGCCCGGCCCGCGAGGGGCTGACCGGTGGCACCACGCGCACCTCCTCGTGCCCGCACCGGCGCGGCCGGGTGCGGTGAGTGCTTCGAACGGGAGCGTCCTGTGCTGGTTCTGGTCTGGGTCCTGCGTGCGTCCGTCCCGTGCCACCTGCCGGCGCGCCCGTTCGGCCCTGGCGTTCCCCGGCGAGGTTCGGGGCAATCAGACGGGTCGATGGGTTACCGGTCGGTAACGCGGAGGGAACAGGACAACTCATCCGAGCCCGGACGGTCAAGGGCTTCCGGAATCTGTCCTCGGGTTCATCCGGCCAGCGGTCCTGCCTGCGATCGGTCCTGCGATCCGACCCGGTCCCGGATTCGGGACCGGGCCCCGGAGCGGGCTCAGCCGCGGCGTCGGCGGGCGGCGACGACGGCGAGCGCGGCTCCGGTGGCCGCACCGACCCCGGCCGCGGCCGGCACCCCGACCCTGGCCGCCTTGCGCCCGGTCCGGTAGTCGCGGATGCGCCAGCCGTTGGCCCGGGCGTAGGTGGCCAGGGCCGAGTCGGGGTTGATCGCGCACGGGTGCCCGACGAGCGAGAGCATCGGGATGTCGTTGGCCGAGTCGCTGTAGGCCGAGCAGCGCTCGAGCTCGAGCCCCTCGCGCTGGGCCAGGGCCCGCACCGCCTGCGCCTTGGCCTCCCCGTGCAGGGGCTGGCCGACCAGCCTCCCCGTGTAGACGCCGTCGACCGACTCGGCCACGGTGCCCAGCGCGCCGGTGAGGCCGAGCCGGCGGGCGATGACGGTGGCCACCTCCACGGGCGTGGCGGTCACCAGCCAGACCCGCTGCCCGGCGTCGAGGTGCATCTGGGCCAGGGCACGGGTGCCCGGCCAGATCTTGTCGGCGATGACCTCGTCGAAGACCTCCTCGCCGATCCGGCTCAGCTCCTCGACCCGCCGGCCCTTGATGAAGGCCAGCGCCGTCTCCTGCGCCTCGGCCATGTGCTCCAGGTCCTCGGCCCCGAGCAGGCGGAACTTGGCCTGCTGCCAGGCGAAGCGGGCGATGTCGCCGGGGGTGAAGAAGTCGCGGGCGTAGAGGCCGCGGGCGAGGTGGAAGATCGAGGCGCCCTGCACCACGGTGTTGTCGACGTCGAAGAAGGCTCCGGCGCGCGGGTCCGGGCTGACCGCGAGGGAGGCCTCGACCTCGGCCGCGGCGGCCGACGCGCTGCCGGCGAGGACGTGCCGGCTCGTCGGGCGGCTGTTGCGTCGGGGGCGCCCCATGGGAGCGACTCTAGGGCGTCCGCTCGGCCTCCCCCGAGGACCCACGGTCCCTCCGGGCCCGGTGCGGGCGACCTCACGCCGCCGGCCGGTGCGTCAGCCCGCCAGCGTGTCCATCGTGGCCGCCCACCCGAGCGCGGCGTCGACCGGGTCCGCGGAGGTCCCGGGGCGTGCCTCGGCCGCCGCGGCTAGGCGCTCGGCCAGCAGCTGCTGGAGGTCGGGGGCGGCGCTCGCACGGGGCGAGGAGGTCGTAGTCGGGCGGACGGCGGCAGTGGCGGTCGGGCGGGGCGCCGCGGGCCGGCTGCCCGTCGTCGCCGTCGCGGCCCCCGACCCGGACGCGGCGGTCGTGCCGGTCCGAGCCGGCGTCCCGGTGCTGGTGGACTTGCTGCTGGTGGTCTTGCTGCTGGTGGACTTGGTGGCGGTCGTCGTGCTGGTGGACTTGGTCGTGCTCGTCGTCGTGGTGGTCGCGGTGAGGGGCTTGCGGAACACCTGGGTCACCCACGCGGTCCCCGAGGCGTCCACGACCACGCCGAGCCCGATCTGGGTGTAGCGGGGCTCGAGGATGTTGGCACGGTGCCGGGGGCTGTTCATGAAGGCGGTCTCGATGTCGGTCACGGTGGGGCCGTAGCCGACGTTCTCGCCCACCACCTGCCAGTCGTCGACCTGGCCGGTGAGGTTCGGGTTGTGCCCGAGGGTCCCGGAGGCCGCCAGGTGCTGCGACCACGCGTACGCGACCGAGGAGAGGTCGCCGGCCAGCGAGAGCGGGCGCAGCCCGGCCGCCGCCCGGCTGGCGTTCACCTGGGAGAGGACCGTCGAGGTGCCCGGACCCTGCGCCGCGGCCGGCCGGGCCGGCAGCGCCACCGCGAGCGCCGCGAGCAGCGCGGTCACCAGCAGGGGGACCAGTGCGCCGGGCGCCGGTCTGCCGTGGCGCGCCGCGGACGTCGACCGGACGGGCGTGACGGCCGGGGCGGGGAGCACGGCGGGCCTCCTGCAGGAGCAGCGTGGGGAGCGGTCTCGGCCGGGGCGACCTCGACCTGAGGAGAACGTCGGGGGCGGCGGCGCAGGCCTTGAGGTCGTGTCCCTCGATCGGGTGCACCCGGCTCGCTGCACGGCTCGCTGCCGGGTCACGGACATGGCGCGGCGGCGCTGTGCCACGATCGAGGCGGGACGCGCCGCTCCCGCTGTCCACCCGGATGACGTGACCGTGGAGGTGACCATGGGCGTGCTGCGCCGCCGGTCCGCGACCGCGACGTCCCGAGCGGGGAGCGCTCACGTGGTCACGCTGGTCGGCAAGCCCGGCTGCCACCTGTGCGAGGACGCCCGCGAGGTGGTCCTGCGGGTCACCGCGGAGCTCGGCGCCGGCTTCGAGGAGCGCTCCATCCTGGAGGACCCCGAGCTGTACGAGGCCTACTGGGAGAAGATCCCGGTCACCCTCGTCGACGGCCGGCCGCACGACTACTGGCGGGTGGACGAGCGGCGGCTGCGGACGGCGCTCGGCGGCTGAGCCCGCGCCCCGGCGGCCGGCCCGTCGGGCGCCGAGGGCGGCCGGGACCACACGTCGACGAGATGCCGTGCGTGTCCCGCAACGGGCGAGACGGGCCGGATGAGGGGTACGTCACAGTCCAGGGCCTCGACTTTGTGCAGTCGTTCACAAGGTCGTAACCTCGCCCATGCCGACCGGTGGGAGGCACGGGGGCCCCGCACGATTGCGTCGGCAAGAGTTGCAGGACCCAACGCTCTGGGTCCGGCAGGCAGCGAGCACCGTCAGCAGGCACGTACCGCGCAAGCGCTCAGCCCACCGCTCAGCACGCACTGGAGCACCGTGACCGGACGTCGTGAGGACCCCGGGGTCGAGACCGGCATCGAGGCCGGGACCGGCGCCGGTGCCGACGCGGGCGCCGCCGCGGGCGCCGCCGCACCGGACGCCGCCGACGCCCCCCGCCGGCCGACCTCCCTGCGCCCCGCCCACCGCCCGTCGATCGAGCGGCCCGCGCGCGGCGGCCGGACCCGCGACATCCCCGAGGCCACCGTGGCCCGCCTCCCGCTCTACCTGCGCGCGCTGCGCTCGCTGGCCGACAGCGGGGTGGACACCGTCTCCTCGGACGAGCTGGCCACGGCCGCCGGCGTCGGCTCGGCCAAGCTGCGCAAGGACCTGTCCTACCTCGGCTCCTACGGCACCCGCGGCGTCGGCTACGACGTCGACTACCTCGTCTACCAGGTCTCCCGCGAGCTCGGCCTGACCCAGGACTGGCCGGTCGTCATCGTCGGGGTCGGCAACCTCGGCCACGCCCTGGCCAACTACGGCGGGTTCGCCACCCGCGGGTTCCAGGTGCATGCGCTGCTCGACAGCGACGCCCGGCTCACCGGCCAGGATGTCGCCGGGGTGCGGGTGCGCCACGTCGAGGAGCTGGAGAGCGTGCTGGCCGGCGCCCTGCCGTGCATCGGGGTCATCGCCACCCCGGCCTCGGCCGCCCAGGAGGTGTGCGACCGGATGGTGGAGGCGGGGGTGCGCAGCATCCTCAACTTCGCGCCGGTCGTGCTCGCGGTGCCCGCCGACGTCGACGTCCGCAAGGTCGACCTCTCCATCGAGCTGCAGATCCTCGCCTTCCACGAGCAGCGCAAGTCCGCCGGACCGGTGGGGCTGCCGGCAGGCCAGCACGGGCGGCACGACCGGCCCGACGAGCTGGCCGCCCGCCGGCTCTCGGCGGCGCGCGGATGAGCGCGATGAGCACGGGGATGAGCACAGGGATGAGCGTCCGTTGAGCGTCCTGGTCGTGGGCCTGTCCCACCGCACCGCGCCGGTCGCCGTGCTCGAGCGCGCCGCGCTCGCCCCGGAGGTCGCGGCCAAGCTGGCCGCCGACGTCGCGAACGCCGCGCACGTGGCCGAGTCGGTCGTGCTCTCCACCTGCAACCGGGTCGAGGTCTACGCCGAGGTGGACAAGTTCCACGGCGGCGTGGCCGGGGTGGCCGAGCGCCTGGCCCGCGCCACCGGCGTCGACATCGACGTGCTCACCCCACACCTCTACGTCCACTACGACGACCGCGCCGTGCACCACCTGTTCTCGGTGGCCTGCGGCCTGGACTCGATGGTGGTGGGCGAGGGCCAGATCCTCGGCCAGGTCAAGCTCTCGCTGCGCAGCGCGCAGGAGGTCGGCGCGGCCGGCCGGGTGCTCAACGAGCTGCTGCAGCACGCGCTGCGGGTCGGCAAGCGGGCGCACAGCGAGACCGCGATCGACCGCGCCGGCCAGTCGCTGGTCACCGTCGGCCTGGACCAGGCCGAGCAGGTGGTCGGCCCGCTCGCCGGTCGCAGCGCGCTGGTCATCGGGGCCGGGTCGATGGCCGCGCTCGCTGCGGCCACCCTGCGCCGCCGCGGCGCCGGCGAGATCGTCGTGGTCAACCGCACCCTCGAGCGCGCCCTCCGCCTGGCCGAGAGCGTGCAGGGCCGCGGCGAGCCGCTGGACCGGCTCGAGCCTGAGCTGGCGGCGGCCGACGTCGTCGTCACCGCCACCGGCGCCGTCGGCACCGTGCTGGGCCTCGACGCGCTCACCGCCGCCCGCGACGCCCGCCGGGCCGCCGGCCGCGGCCCGCAGGCCGCGCTCGACCTCGCGCTGCCCCGCGACGTCGACCACGCCGCCCACACCCTGGACGACGTCGCCGTCGTCGACCTCGAGTCGCTGGCCGCGGTGCT
This sequence comes from Motilibacteraceae bacterium, assembly GCA_051953655.1. GTDB lineage: Bacteria > Actinomycetota > Actinomycetes > Motilibacterales > Motilibacteraceae > JBQCHF01. The sequence continues at coordinate 703 of JBQCIO010000105.1, read as the reverse complement.
GGCCGGCTCCGGCGCCGAGGACGTCGACCGGGTGCGCGGCATCGTGGCCGACGAGGTGGCCGCGTTCCTCGGCTGGCTGCGCGCCTCCAGCGTGGCGCCCACCGTCGTCGCCCTGCGCTCGATGGCCGCCGAGGTCGTCGACGCCGAGCTGGTGCGCCTGGCCGGGCGGGTGGAGCTCGACGAGCGCAGCCGCGCCGAGGTCGCCCAGACGGTGCGCCGGGTGGTGGACAAGCTGCTGCACTCGCCCACCGTGCGGGTGAAGGAGCTGGCCGGCGAGCCCGGCGGCCAGGCCTACGCCGAGGCGCTGCGCGAGCTGTTCGACCTGGACCCGCGCACGGTCGAGGCGGTGACCGGCAGCGGCGATCCCGATCTGTCCGACGGTTCGTCGGAGGTTGCGCGGGGAACGACCCAGCCGGAGGATCCGGCGACAGTGCTGGAGAGGCGGCCGGCAGCAGGCGGGGGCGGGGAGGTGTCCGGAGCGTGAGCCGCCCCCTGCGCCTCGGCACCCGCCGCAGCGCCCTGGCCACCACGCAGTCCGGGTGGGTGGCCCGGGCGCGCACCGCCGCCACCGGCCGCGCCGTGGAGCTCGTCGAGGTCGTCACCCACGGCGACGTCAGCACCGCCCCGCTCGCGCAGATCGGGGGCACCGGCGTGTTCGTCAGCGCGCTGCGCGACGCGCTGGTCGCCGGCGAGGTCGACCTCG
>JBQCIO010000104.1:0-3611 GCA_051953655.1 Motilibacteraceae bacterium | reverse complement strand
GGGTGAGGGGGGCCCCTCACCCGATCGGGGCTCTCACCGAGGGCAGCAGAACCGGCACCGCGCCGGACCCATCCCGTCACCAGCGCCTTTCCGCACCTCGAGACCGCACCGGGCACGGGACAGACGCACGGGGACGGACCGGTCATCAGGCTCTCAGTCCCTGCGCCGCACCACCGCCTCCCGCCCGCGCCGGTAACGCGGACGACACCTCGGTGCGGCAGGCTGGCCCCTGCGCGCCCGGCCGCCGTGGGGCCGGGCTCCCCGCGTCGCGACCCTGGGAGGTCCCCGTGCTCGTCCGGCTCCGCCTCGCCGTCCCCGACCGTCCCGGCTCGCTCGGCCGGGTGGCCACGGCGCTGGGCGCCGCGGCGGCCGACATCGTGCGCGTCGACGTCCTGGACAGCGAGGCCGGTCGGGCCGTGGACGACGTGCTCGTGGAGGTCCGCGACGCCGCCCACCTGCAGCGGGTGCGCGAGCAGCTCGACGCCGTGCAGGGCGTGGAGGTGGTCGGGGCCCAGCACCCCGCGCCGCCGTCCGGCGGACACGCCGAGCTCGAGCTCGTCGACCACGTCGTCACCCAGCCCGCGGCGGCCGTCCAGACCCTCGCCGACGGCGTCCCGGCGGCCGCGGGGGCGGACTGGGCGGTGGTCCTGCGCTACTCGCCCGGCGGCGACCCGGAGGCCGTCGTCGCGGCCAGCACCGGGGCGCCCGCCCCGGAGGACGTCCACGTCGCGCTGCCGCTGCGGCTCGCGGCCGTGACCCTGCCCGCCACCCCTGCCACCGACGGACCGCCGCCGGCGGCCGCCGTCGTGCCGCTCGGGGCGAGCCGCCTGGCCCTGCTCGTGGTCCGCGAGGGTGGGCTGGCCTTCCACCGCAGCGAGCTGTGGCGGCTGGGCCAGGTGGGGGAGATCGCCGGGACCGTGCTGGCCGGCGCCTGACCACAGGTCGAGACGGGCCGGTTGCAGGACGTCCCGGTCGTCCTGTTTGGGGCCGTTACCCCGGGGTAACGTCACAGATTCGCCGCTTCACCGACGTGTGCGCGCAGCGCGGACACGGTAGAAGCGTTCCGTGCCAGGTCTCGTGCAGTCCGTCGAGCGCGCCGCCGCCGTCCTCCGGCTGCTGGCCAGCGCGCCCGGCCCGCTCGGCCTGGCCGACGTCGCCAACGCGCTGGGCCTGGCCAAGGGGACGGCCCACGGGCTGCTGCGCACCCTCGAGCACGTGGGGTTCGTCGAGCAGGACCGGCACAGCGGCCGGTGGGTGCTCGGCCCGTGGCTGGCCGCCGCGGTGCCGGCTCAGCTCGATCCCAACGAGCTGCGCTCGCGGGCGATGAACTGGGCCGACACCCTCGCCGCCCGCAGCGGGCAGGCCGTGCGCGTCGGCGCCCTGGCGGGCGCCCAGGTGCGGGTGGTCCACCACGTCTTCCGGCCGGACGACTCCGAGCAGGAGCTCACCGTGGGCCAGCTGCTGCCGGCCCACGTGACCGCCCTGGGCAAGGTGCTGCTGGCCTTCCACCCCTCGGTGCTGAGCCAGCTCGAGACCTTCGAGCGCCGTGGCCCGCGCAGCATCACCGACCGGCGCACCCTCCAGGTCGAGCTGTCCTCCGTGCGGGCGCGCGGCTGGGCCGTCGACCACGAGGAGCTGGTGGCCGGCGAGGCCGGCGTCGCGGCCCCGATCCGCGGGCACGGCGGGTTCGTCGTGGGGGCCATCGGGATCCGGGGGCCGGTGGACCGCGTGGTGGGCCGGCGCGGCCCGCTGCCCGACGTCGTCGAGGAGGTCGTGCACGTGGCCGACGCGATCAGCCGGGACCTGGTGGGCACGCGTGGCTGAGCGCTACGTCCTGGCGGTCGACCAGGGCACCACCTCCACCCGCGCGCTGCTGTTCGACCACGCCGGCCGGATGGTCTCCCTCGTGCAGCGCGAGCACGCCCAGCACTTCCCCGGGCCGGGCATGGTCGAGCACGACGCGCTGGAGATCTGGCGCAACGTCGAGCGGATCGTGCCGCAGGCGCTGGCCGACGCCGGGTGCACCCCGGAGGAGGTCGTGGCGCTCGGCATCGCCAACCAGCGCGAGACCGTGGTGGTGTGGGACCGCCGGACCGGCAAGCCGGTCGGGCACGCGCTGGTCTGGCAGGACACCCGCACCGACGACCTGGTGGAGGAGCTCGCGCAGGACGGCGGGGTCGACCGGTTCCGGGAGCAGTGCGGCCTGCCGCTGGCCCCCTACTTCGCCGGGCCGCGCATCCGCTGGATGCTGGACCACGTCCCGGGCCTGCGCGAGCGCGCCGAGCGGGGCGAGGTGCTGGTCGGCACCATGGACACCTGGCTGGTCTGGAACCTCACCGGCGGCCCCGACGGCGGGGTGCACATCACCGACGTCACCAACGCCAGCCGCACGATGCTCATGGACCTGCGCACGCTGCAGTGGGACGACGACCTGCTCGCGGCCATGGCCGTCCCCCGGGCGGTGCTGCCGGAGATCCGCAGCTCGGTCGAGGTCTACGGCACGGCCACCTGCGTGGTGCCGGGCGTGAAGATCGGCGCGGCGCTCGGCGACCAGCAGGCGGCGCTGTTCGGCCAGACCTGCTTCGCCCCCGGCGAGGCCAAGTGCACCTACGGCACCGGCGCCTTCCTGCTGCTCAACACCGGCCTGGACCCGGCGCCGTCCACGCACGGCCTGCTCACCACGGTGGCGCACCGGATCGGCGACGAGCCGCCGGTCTACGCCCTCGAGGGGTCGATCGCGGTCACCGGCTCCCTGGTGCAGTGGTTCCGCGACAACCTCGGCCTCATCCGCACCGCGCCCGAGATCGAGACTCTCGCGCTCACCGTGCAGGACAACGGCGGCTGCTACATCGTGCCGGCGTTCTCCGGGCTGTTCGCCCCGCACTGGCGCAGCGAGGCCCGCGGCGTCGTCGTCGGGCTCACCTCCTACGTCACCAAGGGCCACCTGGCCCGGGCGGTGCTGGAGGCCACCGCGTGGCAGACCAAGGACGTCGTCGAGGCGATGGAGCGCGACGCCGGGCTGCCCCTGAAGACGCTCAAGGTCGACGGCGGGATGACAGCCGACATGCTGCTCATGCAGACCCTCGCCGACGTCCTCGACGTGCCGGTGGAGCGGCCGCTGGTGGCCGAGACGGTGTCGCTGGGGGCGGCCTACGCCGCCGGGCTGGCGGTGGGCTACTGGCCGGACCTGGAGGGGCTGCGGCGCAACTGGCACCGGGCCGCGCGCTGGACGTCGACGATGGAGGACGGGCGGCGCAAGCGCGAGCACGAGGACTGGCAGCGCGCGGTGGAGCGGGCGCTGGACTGGGTGCGCCACCCGGCGCACTGACGCCGGGCCCGCCCTGACGACGCCGGCTCCGCTGCCCGACCGAGGAAACGACTCGCCCACCGAGGCGGATCCACCTCGGTGGGCGAGTCATGATCACGGGCCGTGATCGTTCCGGCTGGACGGTGATCCGTCGGGCCGGGATGTGTCCTGCTGTTTCTCAGGCGACGCGCACCGGGACCGGCTCGGGGGCGGTGAGGCGCACCGCGTCGGCGGTGGTGTCGTCGGGCTGCTCCTGCGAGGCACGCTCGGCGCGCACCCGCTCGGTGTAGATCTCGGTGGACGC
>JBQCIO010000103.1:0-8379 GCA_051953655.1 Motilibacteraceae bacterium | reverse complement strand
GATATAACGTAATTATTTACTTGTGTACCCGTTTTGGTTCGTGTCCATACTTTTACTTTTTCTTTTCTTGCCCGTATGTCTAATTGTGGGTCCGCGGGCGCCGCCCGTGGGGCGCCGGCGGACCGAACTCCTACTTCTTGTCGTAGCGCTCTCGGCGCACCACGGGCTTCTTGCCCTTGAGGGTGCTCCCGCGCAGCGCGGTGATGACGTCCTCGGCAGCGGACTCGGGCACCTCCACCAGGGAGAACCGGTCGGTGATCTCGATGGCGCCGATGTCCCGGCCCTTGAGGTCGGTCTCGCCGGTGATGGCGCCCACCAGGTCCTGCGGGCGGATGCCGAGCTTGCGGCCCATCGCCACGTAGAGCCGGGTGGTGTCACCGGTGTCGCGCGAGCGCTTGCCCTTGCCCTTGGCCCCGCGGTCGTCCCGCTCGCCGTCGCTGCGCTTGCCCTTCTTCCCCTTGCCGCCGTCCCGGTCCCGGTCGCGGTCCCGCGCCGGAGCGGCGGTGGGGATCTCCTCCTCGTCCACCGGCCCACCGGCCTCGTGGGCCAGCTTCACCGCGGCGAGCGCCACCTCCACGACGTCGAACTCGTCGGTGAGCGACTCGAGGACCACGCGGACGTCGTCGAGGTCGCCGCGCAGCAGCACCTCGTGCAGGGCCGCGCGGGTGAGCTCGAGGCGGCGGGCGCGCAGGTCGGCCACCGTGGGCACGCCCTCCACCTGGATCCGGCTGCCGGTGACCTTCTCGATCGTCTTGAGCATCCGGTGCTCGCGCGGGTCGGCCAGCGTGATGGCCACGCCCTCGCGACCGGCGCGGCCCACCCGGCCGATCCGGTGCACGTAGGCCTCCGGCGCCGACGGCACGTCGTAGTTGACGACGTGGGTCAGCTGCTCGACGTCGAGGCCGCGGGCGGCGACGTCGGTGGCGACCAGCAGCTCGGTGAGCCCGCTGCGCAGCCGGCCCATCGTCTTCTCGCGCATGTCCTGGCTGATGCCGCCGTGCAGCGCCTCGGCCCGGTAGCCGCGGCCGTTGAGGGTCTCGGTGAGCGTGTCGACGTCCTCCCGGGTGCGGCAGAAGACGATGGCGGCCGTGGGCTGCTCGACGTCGAGCACGCGGCCCAGCGCGGTGGCCTTGTGCACCCGCGGCACCACGTAGGCCACCTGACGGATCTTGGGCTGCTCCCCCGGAGCGGGGGCCTCGCGGCCGATCTCGATGCGGCGGGGGCTGCGCAGGTGGCGGCGGGCCAGCTTCTCGATGCGCGAGGGCATGGTGGCGCTGAACAGCACCGTCTGCCGGTCCTCCGGGGTGGCCCCCAGGATGGCGTCGAGGTCCTCGGCGAAGCCCATGTCGAGCATCTCGTCGGCCTCGTCGAGCACGACGGTGCGCAGGGTGTCCAGGGCGAGGGTGCCGCGACGCACCAGGTCGAGCGCGCGGCCGGGCGTGGCCACGACGACGTCGACGCCGCGCTCGAGCGACTGGATCTGCCGGTAGATGGGCGCGCCGCCGTAGACCGGCAGCACCCGCGCGCCGAGCCCGCGGCCGTAGCGGTGGAAGGCCTGGGAGACCTGCACGGCGAGCTCGCGGGTGGGGGCGAGCACGAGCGCGACCGGCGCCTTGGGCCGGCGGGCGGGGTCGGCGTCGTCGAGCCGCTGCAGCACCGGGAGCGCGAACGCGGCGGTCTTGCCGGTGCCGGTGGCCGCCTGGCCCAGCAGGTCCTCGCCGGCCACCAGCGGCGGCACGGCCTCGCGCTGGATCGGCGTCGGCTCCTCGTAGCCGAGGGCGCTGAGCGCGTCGAGCAGCTCGGGGCGCAGCGGCAGGTCGGCGAAGGTGGTGCCGTCCTGGTCGGCGTCGTCAGGGCGCTCGGCAGGGCGGTCGGCGGTGGGGTCAGCCGTCATCGAGTGGGGGCTCCTCGCGGGTGGGGATACCCCTATCCTCCCCCGCCCGGGCCGGACGACCTATTCGGCGGCCGATCCGCCCTCCCGCGGGGCCTCAGCGACCGGCGGCGTCGACGAGCTCGAGCAGCGCCGCATGGGTCGACGGCGCGGCCACCACGAGGCCCTTGGTGGCGCCGTCCCAGCCCTCCCCGTGCAGGTCGGTGACCACCCCGCCCGCCTCCTGGACCAGCAGCGCCGGGCCGTGCAGGTCGCGGCGCAGGCCCCCGAGCCGGACGGTGCCGAGGATCCGGCCGTCGGCGACCTGGCACAGCTCGGTGGCCGAGCTCTCGATGCCGCGCACGCTCCACCGCCGCGCGGCGGCCGGGGCGGCCAGCCGGGGCGGGACCCGCACGATGCCGCTGCGCTCCGCGGCACCGGACGTGAGGCGCAGCGGCCGCCCGTCCCGGTGGGCGCCCCGACCCCGGGCCGCCGTGTAGACCGAGCCCTGCGTCCACACCGCGACCAGCTCGCACTCGTCGCCGCGCCAGGCGGACAGCACCACCGACCACGGGCCGAGCCGGCGGGCGTAGTTGAGGGTGCCGTCGACGGGGTCGGCGTACCAGGTGCGCCCGCTCGTGCCGGCGCGGTCCACGTACTCCTCGCCGACCAGGCCGTCGGCGGGGAAGGCCTCCGAGAGCGCCGAGTCCAGGCGGCTCTCGACCTCGCGGTCCACCGCGGTGACGACGGCACCGGCCAGGCTCACGGCGTCGTCCTTGACCTCCTCGACCACCCCGCCCTGCTGCTCGGCGGCGTAGCGCCCGCACTCGGCGACCAGCCGGGCCGCGACGTCGAGGGCCGCGGACACGTCGTTCACGGCCGGGGCGGGTTCGGTCTGCATGCGATCCACCCTAGGCGGCGCTCGGGCCGCCCTGCGACCGACGCACTCCTACGCTCCGTAGTGATGGCGGCCAGGCAAACCGGTGGGAGCTCGGACGCCCGGTGGCTAGCGTGGCGCGGATGACGAGCAGCGAGGTGTGGGGCGAGGAGATCGCGGCGACCTACGACGAGGACTCGGCGGAGATGTTCTCGCCCGAGGTCCTCTCCCCCGCCGTGGACCTCCTGGCCGGGCTCGCAGCGGGGGGCGCGGCGCTCGAGCTCGCGATCGGCACCGGGCGGGTCGCCCTCCCGCTCCTGCGCCGCGGGGTGCCGGTGAGCGGCATCGAGCTCTCGCCCGCGATGGTGGCCCGGCTGCGGGCCAAGGCGGGACAGGACGAGCTGCCGGTCGTCGTGGGCGACATGGCTCGGGAGACCGTTCCGGGAGAGTTCTCCTTGGTGTACCTGGTGTTCAACAGTCTGTCGAACCTGCGCACGCAGCAGGAGCAGGTCGAGTGCTTTCGCAACGCGGCGCGCCACCTCGCCCCCGGAGGCCGGTTCGTGATCGAGCTCTGGGTGCCGCCGCTGCGCCGGCTGCCCCCGGGGCAGCTCGCCGCGCCGTTCGACGTCTCCGACGGCCACCTGGGCTTCGACACCTACGACCTGGTCGCCCAGGAGTGCGTCTCCCACCACTACCGCCGGCGGGACGACGGGACCGTCACGTACGGCGCGGGACGGTTCCGCTACGCCTGGCCCTCCGAGTGCGACCTGATGGCGCAGCTCGCCGGGCTGACCCTCGAGCACCGCTACGGACTGGCGCCGCACCCCGTTCACCTCGGACAGCGAGAGCCACGTCTCAATCTGGCGCGCGGGCCTGACCCGGCCGATCCACGCGCCCTCACCGCCGCACGTCGTCCACGACGTCCACGACGTCCACGACGTCCAGCAGGCTGAAGCCGTCGAGCAGCGCGGCGCAACGGGCGGCGAGCTCCTCCTGCACCCCCTCGGCCTCCAGCTCCGCTCTCGAAGATCATCTGCGTTGGGTCAGGGGCACCCAGAACCAATAGGTTCGGCTCCGGGTGCCCCTGACCCAATGTGGGCCGCATGAAGGGCGCGTTCGTCCCATAGGTTCGTACGAAGGGGCCCTTCACCCGAACCGCGGCGTTCAGAACCTGCGAGTGGACCGCCGAGCGGGACTCCTCCCGTCACCAGCGCCCTTCACCGACCACCGGACCGCAGCGGGCGACGTCGCCCACGCCCTCGGACCGGACAGGGCGACGTCCTGGGTCACGTCGCCTGCGTGCCCACCCTCAACGGTCAGTCGGCGGCGCGCACGCTCACCACGGGGCAGGGGGCCTGCAGGAGGAGCTGCTGGCTGTTGCTGCCGAGCAGGGCCTTGCCCAGGGGCGAGCGGCGGCGCAGTCCGATGACGAGCAGGCGCGCGTCCACCTGGTCCACGACGTCGAGGAGGCGGCCGACCACCTGGGTGCCCCGCGCCTCGCGCAGCACGTGGCCCTTGACGCCGGCGTCGGCGAGCAGCTGCTCGACGCCGTCGAGGTCCTGCTCGAGCGAGACCGGAAGGTCGGTGCCCTCGGTCTCGTCGACGTGGACGACCGTGAGCTCGTCGTCGTGCGCGCGGGCCTCGTCCACCGCGAAGCGCAGCGCCGCCACGCCCTCCGACGTGCGCGTGTAGCCGACCACGACCGCCATCTGTCGCACCTCCGGTCCCCCGCGCGGCCCCTGCCGCGCGCTTGGTCGTCGAGCCTAGAGGAGGTCAGGCCGGGAGCTTCGCGCGCAGGAACGTGGTGAGCCGCTGGTCGTAGGCGTCCGGGTCGACGTTCCAGGCGGTCGTGTGGTCCGCCCGGTGCACCTCCACGTACGTGACCGTGCCGGGGTTCGCCCGCGCCAGCTGCCGGGACGGCTCGACCGGCACCGTGCGGTCGTCGTCGCCGTGGAAGAGCAGCGTCGGCACCGTGACCGGCCGGCGACGGGCGTCCAGCGCGTCGAAGTCGACGTCCGCGCGCCAGGACACCACCTGCTCGGCGACGGCGGTGAGGACCGACGGCAGGCCGCGGTTGGCCGCCTGCAGGTCCAGGACCGAGCGCCAGTCCACCACCGGGGCGTCGAGGACGACGGCGGAGACGTCGCCGCGGTCCGGCGCGCGCTGCAGCAGCTGCTCCACCACGGCCCCACCCATGGACCAGCCGTAGAGCACGAAGTGCCGGGCGCCCTGCGCTCGCGCCCACGCCATCGCCGCGTCGACGTCCTGCCACTCGGTCTGGCCGAGGTGGTAGAAGCCGTCGGGCGAGGCGGGCGCGCCCTCGTCGTTGCGGTAGGTGACGTCGAGCACCGGCAACCCGAGGCGATGCAGCGGCGCGAGCGCACGCGACCCCTCCTGACGGGTGGCGCCACGGCCGTGCACGAGCACGGCCCAGGTACCGGAGGTGCCGGTCGCCGGCACGTACCAGGCCGGCATCGCCCCGAGCGGCGTGGGCACCTGCACGGTGGAGAACGCGAGCCCGGCTCCCCGCTGCGGGTCCGGCCCGTCCAGGTCCGGCGTCCAGGCGACCTCGGTGCCCGCGGCCGGCAGCGGCCCGGACTCGCGCGGGCGGGTGACGCGCCCGTCGCGGTCCTGCGCCACCGGTCCGAGCACCGCGTGCCCCGTCGGCCAGTCGATCGCGTAGGTCCCGGGCAGCTCGGTCACGTGCGTGGCCGCCAACGTCACCGACGACGTGTCGGAGGACAGCACGCGCTGGTCGTAGATCGGGGCGTGGTCCGGCGTGAGCAGGACGGTGGAGTAGTACCAGCCGATGCCCAAAGTGGCCCCGACGGCGAGCACCGCCAGCACCGCCAGCAGGGCGACGACGACCTTCGGCCGGCCGCGCCGGCGCCGTGGCTGGACGGCGGCGAGGGCCCGCCGGGTGTCCGCGTCCGTCGTCACGCGGACACCCTACGGATGCTCTAGCGGGTCACTGCAGAAGCCCGGCGGAAGACCGGCCCTACTCGGCGTCGAGCGCAGCCACCTGCGCCTGCGGGTCCCAGCCCTGCGGGGCCGGGGTGCCGGCGGAGTACCAGGGCGCGCCCTGCGCGAGCCACTTCTCCCGCCACGACTGGTAGGTCTCACCCTCGTCGTCGTCCGTGACCCCGAACTCGAAGCCGCAGGACGGGCAGATCTCGTAGGAGGCGGGCCGCGGCGGGCGCTCGAGCCCCGGCCAGCCGCACGCGGGGCAGGTGTAGGTGGCGCCGTCGGTCGCGTCGGTCATGTCACTCCTGCTTCTTCGTGCGCCAGTAGCCGCCGCCACGGGACGGCTTGAAGACCGTCATCGCCTTGCCGTCGGGGGTGAAGGCGGCGAAGTCGTTGGTGGCCTGGTTGTAGTAGTAGTGCCGGCCGTCCGCCGTGACGTGGTGCTCGCCGTTGTCCTTGGTCTCCTCGGCGACCTCGGCGTACTCCGCCTGCGACAGCCCGGGGTACTCGCCACCGTGCTTCTGGAAGTGGTCGCTCAGGTTGCCGCGGGAGGTCCACACCCGGCGGACCACCTCCACGACACGGCGTCGGAGACTGCCGAGACCGACGACGGCCCCCGTCATCGCCTCGCCGACCGGGGCGAGCCGCCGGCGCAGCGCGGTGGAGGCCATCGCGTCGGGCGGGAGCTCGGCCGGGGCGTCCGCGCGGCCCCCGGTGGTCGTGCCCCCGCCGTGGCTCGACCCGGACTGCGCCTGCACGACGTGCGCCAGCTCGTGCGCGAGCAGCTCACGGCCGCTGCTGCTCTCCGGCCGGTAGGTGCCGGCACCGAAGTAGAGGTCCGAGCCGTAGGAGAAGGCCTGCGCCTGAAGGCTCTGCGCGACACCTGCCGCCTCGCTGTCGGCGTGCACCCGCACCGAGCTGAAGTCGGCCCCGAACCCCGCGCCCAGCTCCTCGGCCACCCGCGGCGGCAGCGGGGCGCCGGCCCCCTTGCGCCGGCGCAGCACGGCGTCGACGTCGCCGGGGAGCGCAGAACCCCCGAGCACGTCCTCGCCCGCCCCGTGCCGGCGCCGCACCGCCCCCGGCGCGCGGCAGGTCCCCTCGGGACCCGCGAGCAGCGCGGGCACGGCGACGGCCGCCCTCGGGGTCGCCGGGCGCGCGCGGTCGGCGGCGGGCGACGACTCGTCGTCCCGGCGACGTCGGGAGTCGTGCTCCCGGTCTGCGGTCGTGCTCAAGCGGACCTCCCTGGCACCTCGGCCCCGAAGCCGACACGTGCGGCCCGACGTTAGCGAACCAGGACGTCCCCGCGCGGGGGATCCGCCGGGAGGGTGAGGGCGGGTCGGGCGACGCGCGGGGCCCTGGGGTGCGCGGCGCACGTGTCTCGGGTGCGGTCTGCGCGGCGGTTCAAAGGCGCTGGTGACGGGAGCAGCCGGGTGGCTGGTGCGAGCCGAGCCGCTGCCGCCCGGCTCGCCCCGCCACCAGCGCCGTTGACCGTGCAGGGCGATCGCGAACCCGGCGACGCAGCCCGAGCGGTCGCTCCCGTCCCGCGCATGAGACCAGAAGCCCCGCCCCACCCCAGGATCAGGCCCCCCGCGGCGCCAGCCCACCCGCCGTCACCCGTCGGCCGAGCTTGCGGTACTCGCGCTCGAGGCCGCCGACGACGTGCCGCATGCCGACGGGCACGCCCTCGTCGGCCGCGGTGAACGCCGCGGCGAGCACGGCGTTGCGGATGTCGCCGCCGGCGACCTCGGCCACCCGGGCCAGGTGCTCGACGTCGACCGGGTCCTGCGGGTCGGTGGCGGCGAGGTGACGCAGGTGCTGGCGCCACAGGGCCGCCCGCGTGGTCTCGTCCGGGTCGGGGAAGTGCAGCACGAAGTGCAGGCGGCGGCTGAAGGCGACGTCGAGGTTTCCGCGCAGGTTGGTGGCGAGCACCGCGATGCCATCGAACTGCTCCATCCGCTGCAGCAGGTAGGAGACCTCGAGGTTGGCGTAGCGGTCGCGCGAGTCGCGGACCTCGGAGCGGCTGCCGAACAGGGAGTCGGCCTCGTCGAAGAACAGCACGCAGTTGAGGCGCTCGGCCGCGCGGAAGACCCGCTCGAGGTTCTTCTCGGTCTCGCCCACGTACTTGTCGACGACGCCGGAGAGGTCGACCTGGTAGAGGTCGACGCCGAGGCTGTCCGCGATGACGTTGGCCGCCAGGGTCTTGCCCGTGCCCGGGCTGCCGGTGAAGAGCGCGGTGATCCCGGCACCCTTTCCCTTGCCCATCAACGGCCCCTGGGCCAGCACCTGATCCCGGTGACGCGCCCAGGCGAGCAGCTGACGCACTCCTGAGGCCACCTCGGCGGGGAGCACCAGGTCCTCCAGCGTGGCGCGCGGACGCACCGCCGCCGCGCCGCGCCCGGACAGCCTGCGACTGGCGTCGCGCAGCAGGGCCACCGTGGCCTCGCCGTGCTCGCCGCGCACGAGGTCGGCGACGGCGTCGACCTCCTCCGGCGTCACCCGCAGCGCCAGCAGGTCCTGCCAGGAGGGATCGCCCTCCGACGGCTCGTCGGAGAGGTGGCTGCGCCAGAGGGTGGCGCGGTCCTGCACCGACAGGTGCGGGGCCGGCACGACGGCCGGCAGGGTCGGCGCCCAGGCCGGGTCCCACGGGTCGTGCGACACCACCGCGACC
>JBQCIO010000102.1:0-3106 GCA_051953655.1 Motilibacteraceae bacterium | reverse complement strand
CGGGCTGGGGCTCGACATCGCCCGGCGGGCCGCGGAGTCGGCGGGCGGCCGGCTGCACGTCGGAGCCGCCGCGCTCGGCGGAGCGGAGGTCGCGCTGGTCCTGCCCGTGCGCACGGGCTGAGCAGCGCTGCTCGCCGGCCGTCCCCATCGAGAACGCGACAGGGCGGGCGGACCGTCTCCGGTCCGCCCGCCCTGTCGTGCGGTCTCGGGTCAGGCTCTGCGCCGAGCCGTCAGTCGTCGGCCCCGTGGTGCCCGCCGGAGTGCTCGCCCTGCTCGTCGTCGGCACCGGCGTTCGTCCCGTGGTCGTCGCCGGGCTCGGTCGCGCCCTGGTGCTCGGCGGCGTCGTCGCTGCCGGCGTTCGCCGAGTTGCTGGCGCTGTCGTCCGCGCTGTCGTCCGCGCCGTCCCGGTGCTGGGCGTGCGCGGAGGCGGCGGCGCTGCGGCGGTGCTCGAGGTCCTGCGCGTGCTCCGTGGCCGCGCTCCCATGGGCCGAGCGCACGTCGTCGCCGTGGGTCTCGCCGGCCTCGCGGGTCGGGGTGGTGGCCGGGGTGGCGGTGGGGTCGGCCTGGTCGTCCGAACCGGTGCCGGTCTCGAGCGCGTCGTCGCTGCCGGTGGCGGCCTTGGCGGCAGCCTCGGCGAGGTCGTGCGCGGCGCCGCTCTCGCCCGGCGCGGTGGCCGCGACGCTGTCCGAGCGCAGGCCCCCGCGGTCGTCGCCGAGGTCGTGGGCGCTCTGCGAGGTGCTCGACGAGGTGGTGCTCGAGGTCGAGGCGGTGGGCGTGGCGTTGAGCGCGGCGTAGGCGGTGCCGCCGAGCAGCAGGCCGGTCGCGACGGCGGTGATGGCGACGACGGGGGTTGCGGTGCGAAGAGCCATGGCGTCCTCCTGGACGCTCCCGCGCAGCGGGAGAGGTCTCGGTCCCGCGGAGCGGGAGCTGTCTCGGGCCGCCGGCCGCCCGCCCCGTCGGTGAGACGGAGGGGTGGGCGGGCCGGCCGGCGGAACGAGGAGACTCTGCGCCGGGCTTGCTCATGGCCGCGGCTGCGCCCGGCTAAGTCCGGGCTAAGCCGCCAGAGAATGGGTCGACGCGGCTCACAGCTCCCGCAGCGCGGGCAGCAGCTCGCGCTCGGCCCAGGTGATGAACTCGGTCTGGGAGTCGCCGCCGATCTGCACCAGGGCGATCTCGGTGAAGCCGGCCTCGACGAACGGCCTGATCTTCTCCACGTGCTCGGCCACGTCCGGCCCGCACGGGATGGACTCGGCCACCTGGTCGGGGGTGACGAACTGGCTGGCCGCCTCGAACCCGGCAGTGCCGGGCAGCTCGGCGTTCACCTTCCAGCCCAGCCCGAACCAGCGGAACTGCTCGTGCGCCCGCTGCACCGCCTTGTCCCGGTCGGTGTCGTAGCAGACCGCCATCTGGCCGACCCGCGACTTCCCGGTGCCGCCCGCGGCGTCGAACATCTGCGGGAGCTCGGGCTTGGGCTCGGTGGAGATCATCAGGTCGGCGTGCTCGCCGGCCAGCGTGCAGGACTGCTGCCCGCTCACCGCGATGCCGATGGGCACCCGCACGTCGGGCAGGTCCCAGAGCTTGGCCGACTCGACGTCGAAGTGCTCGCCGTGGAAGGTGACGTAGCCGCCGTCGAAGAGCGCCTTGATGATCTCGACGGACTCCACGAGCTTCTCGTGGCGCACGTCGACCGGCGGCCACCCGCCGCCCACCACGTGCTCGTTGAGGTTCTCGCCGGCGCCGAGCCCGAGCCGGAAGCGGCCCTCGCTGAGGATCTGCACCGTGGCCGCCTTCTGCGCCACCAGTGCCGGGTGGTAGCGGGTGTGCGGGCAGGTCACGTAGGTCATGAGCGGGATCCGCTCGGTGGCCTGGGCCGCGGCGCCCAGCACCGACCAGGCGTAGGGGGCGTGGCCCTGGGCGTCGAGCCAGGGGAAGTAGTGGTCGCTGATGACCGAGAAGTCGAACCCGGCCTCCTCGGCCTGCCGGACGTCCCGGACCAGCTCACGCGGGCCGGTCTGCTCGCACATCATCGTGTACCCGATCTGCACCATGCGTGAGCAGGTGCCCGAGGTGGAGATCGGTAACCGCCGGTTCCGCTCCCGTCCGGCTCAACCGGACACGGTCGGCCCGGCCCGCTCGATCTCGAACCGCAGCAGCACCCGTCGCTCGGCGGCCATGGCCCGGCGGTAGTCGTCCCAGTCCGGGTGCTCGCCGGAGATCCGCCGGTAGTAGTCGACGAGCAGCTCCATCGCCGCGGGCAGCTCCACCACCTCGGCGGTGCCCTCGACCTGCAGCCACTGCCCGTAGAAGCCGTCCGGGAAGGCGCACAGCGACACGTGCGGGTCGCGGCGGACGTTGCGCGTCTTCATCGCGGTCTCGCGGGTGCTGACCACCACCCGACCTTCGTCGTCGACGGCGGCCAGCACCGGCGAGAGCTGCGGGCGGCCGTCGGAGCGGGTGGTGGCGAGGACCGCGTGGTGGTTCGAGCGCAGGAACTCCCGCGCCTCGTCCGCACTCATCAGCGCAGGCTCATGGATGTCGTGAACGGGGCGTGCGTCGGAGACGCGTCAGCTGAAGCTGCGCTGCGCGCGCCGGCGGTCGTGCTCCTGCACGATCGCGCTCGCGTAGCCGTGCGACAGCTGGTGCTCGTCGGCCAGCCAGTTCACCCGCTCCTCGAAGCGGGTCAGGCTGGGCCCGTCCTCCAGGCACTGGAACCAGGCCGCGAGATCGCGGCCGGTGACCTGGGGGATGCGGGCGACGAGCTGCTGGTGCGTCTCCGGACTGTGGCTCATCGGGCGCCTCCAGGGGGTGCGGCTTCCGCGCTGGTGCGGACGAGCCTGCCCCACCGGACCGGTCGGCACAAGACCCACTGGTCCTGTCGCACAGCGTCGCCGGCCTCGCTCGCGCCTCTCGTTCTTCCCGGTTCGCTAGCGTCGCCGCGTGCCGCACGAGGAGAGCTGACGTGAGTGCTGGGGAACGCTGGGCGCAGCTGCGCGAGGAGCTGGCGCGCGAGGAGCGCCGGGTGGTCGACCGGCTGCGCGGGCTGTCCCTCGACCGGCTGGGCCGGGCGCCCGCGGACGGTCCCGCCCCGGCCGACGCGGCCCGGTTC
>JBQCIO010000101.1:0-18200 GCA_051953655.1 Motilibacteraceae bacterium | reverse complement strand
ACGTTGTTGTTGGCGTGGGGGGTGGGCTGGTGGCGGTGGGGGTTCTGGTGGTCGACCCAGTTGATCTTTTTGGCGGCGACGTTGTTGACCTTCTCCTGGTCTTTGGGGGGGTGGTCGAGCCGTTAGCCGCGCGGGCTCGGCACGCCCTTGAAGTACCAGATGTGGGTGACCGGGGCGGCGAGCTCGATGTGACCCATCCGCTCACGGCGCACCTTCGCGCGGGTCACCTCGACGCCGCAGCGCTCGCAGATGATGCCCTTGAAGCGGACCCGCTTGTACTTGCCGCAGTAGCACTCCCAGTCCCGGGTCGGACCGAAGATCTTCTCGCAGAAGAGCCCGTCCTTCTCCGGCTTGAGGGTGCGGTAGTTGATCGTCTCGGGCTTCTTGACCTCGCCGTGCGACCACTGGCGGATGTCGTCCGCGGTGGCCAGACCGATGCGCAGCTCGTCGAAGAAGTTAACGTCCAGCACTTCGTGCTCACATCCTTCGGATGTCTCCCGGCGGAGCCGGGAAGTCAAACCCAAAAGTCAAGGGCAAGGATCGGGCCTTCGGCCGGCCCGGAAGGAATGCGCTTCGCGGATTCCTTCCGGGCCACTGCTGACGCAGTCCGCCGCTGGTCGCCCTCGATCACACCCCGCGTGGTCGGGTTGCACTCGTTGGCGCCGGCCCGGCACGGGCGTTAGACCTCGTCGACGCTCAGCGCGCCCTCGTTCGGGCGACGGGAGAGGTCGATGCCGAGCTCCTCCGCGGCGCGGAAGACGTCCTCGTCGGTGTCGCGCATCTCGATGGACATGCCGTCGCTGGAGAGCACCTCGACGTTGAGGCACAGCGACTGCATCTCCTTGATGAGCACCTTGAAGGACTCGGGGATGCCCGGCTCGGGGATGTTCTCGCCCTTGACGATCGCCTCGTAGACCTTGACCCGGCCGGTGACGTCGTCGGACTTGATCGTCAGCAGCTCCTGCAGCGCGTAGGAGGCGCCGTAGGCCTCGAGGGCCCACACCTCCATCTCGCCGAAGCGCTGGCCGCCGAACTGCGCCTTACCACCCAGCGGCTGCTGCGTGATCATCGAGTACGGACCGGTCGAGCGGGCGTGGATCTTGTCATCGACGAGGTGGTGGAGCTTGAGGATGTACATGTAGCCCACCGACACCGGCGCCGGGTAGGGCTCGCCGGAGCGCCCGTCGAAGAGCTGCGCCTTGCCCGACTCGCCGATCAGCTGCACGCCGTCGCGGGTGGGCAGGGTGCTGGCGAGCAGGCCCTGGATCTCCTCCTCGCGCGCACCGTCGAAGACCGGGGTGGCCACGTTGGTGCCGGGCTCGCCCTGGTCGGCGCCGATCCGCTGCAGCTCGCGCTTCCACTGGGCGTCCTCGCCCTGCACGTTCCAGCCGGTCTTGGCCACCCACCCGAGGTGGGTCTCGAGGACCTGGCCGACGTTCATCCGGCCCGGCACGCCGAGCGGGTTGAGCACGATGTCGACCGGGGTGCCGTCCTCGAGGAACGGCATGTCCTCCACGGGGAGGATCTTGGAGATGACGCCCTTGTTGCCGTGCCGGCCGGCGAGCTTGTCCCCGTCGGTGATCTTGCGCTTCTGGGCGACGTAGACCCGGACCAGCTGGTTGACGCCCGGCGGGAGCTCGAAGCCCTCGTCGCGGTCGAAGACCTTGACGCCGATGACCTTGCCGGACTCGCCGTGCGGCACCTTGAGCGAGGTGTCGCGGACCTCGCGCGCCTTCTCGCCGAAGATCGCGCGGAGCAGGCGCTCCTCGGGGGTCAGCTCGGTCTCGCCCTTGGGCGTGACCTTGCCGACCAGGATGTCGCCGGGCACGACGTCGGCGCCGATGCGGATGATGCCGCGCTCGTCGAGGTCGGCCAGGACCTCCTCGGAGACGTTCGGGATGTCCCGGGTGATCTCCTCGGGGCCCAGCTTGGTGTCGCGGGCGTCGACCTCGTGCTCCTCGATGTGGATCGAGGACAGGACGTCGTCCTGGACGATCCGCTGGCTGAGGATGATCGCGTCCTCGTAGTTGTGGCCCTCCCAGGACATGAAGGCGACGAGCAGGTTCTTGCCCAGCGCCATCTCGCCCTCGTCGGTGCACGGGCCGTCGGCGAGGACCTGGCGCTCCTCGACCCGCTGGCCCTCGTCGACGATGACCTTCTGGTTGAAGCTCGTGCCCTGGTTGGAGCGGCGGAACTTCTGCACCCGGTAGGTGGAGTAGGTGCCGTCGTCGTTGGCCACGGTGACGTAGTCGGCCGAGACCTCCTGCACCACGCCGGCCTTCTCGGCGACGATGACGTCGCCGGCGTCGACCGCCGCGCGGTACTCCATGCCGGTGCCGACCAGCGGCGACTCGGCCTTGAGCAGCGGCACGGCCTGGCGCTGCATGTTGGAGCCCATGAGCGCGCGGTTGGCGTCGTCGTGCTCGAGGAACGGGATCATGGCTGTCGCGACCGACACCATCTGGCGCGGCGAGACGTCCATGTAGTCGACCTCGCTGGCCGGGATGAACTCGACCTCGCCGCCCTTGCGGCGCACCAGCACGCGGGCCTCGGCGAACGAGAAGTCCTCGGTGAGGGGCGCGTTGGCCTGGGCGATGGTGTGCTGGTCCTCCTCGTCGGCGGTGAGGTAGTCGATCTGGTCGCTCACCTTGCCGTCGATCACCCGGCGGTAGGGGGTCTCGACGAAGCCGAACGCGTTGATCCGCGCGAAGGACGACAGCGAGCCGATGAGGCCGATGTTCGGACCCTCGGGGGTCTCGATCGGGCACATGCGGCCGTAGTGCGACGGGTGGACGTCACGGACCTCCATGCCGGCCCGCTCACGGGACAGACCGCCGGGGCCGAGTGCGGACAGGCGCCGCTTGTGGGTGAGGCCGGCCAGCGGGTTGGTCTGGTCCATGAACTGGGACAGCTGGCTGGTGCCGAAGAACTCCTTGATCGCCGCCACGACCGGGCGGATGTTGATCAGGGTCTGCGGGGTGATCGCCTCGACGTCCTGGGTGGTCATCCGCTCGCGGACGACGCGCTCCATCCGGGACAGGCCCGTGCGGACCTGGTTCTGGATGAGCTCCCCGACCGAGCGCAGGCGCCGGTTGCCGAAGTGGTCGATGTCGTCGACCTCGACCCCCACGGTCTTGGGGGTGCCGTCGGACTGCGGGGTCTCCATCGAGGTCTCGCCGGCGTGCAGCCGGACGATGTACTTGATGGTGGCGACGATGTCGTCGAGGGTGAGGACGCCCTGGTTCAGCGCCGCGTCGGTGCCCAGCTTCTTGGTCAGCTTGTAGCGGCCGACCTTGGCCAGGTCGTAGCGCTTGGGGTTGAAGTAGAGGTTCTCCAGCAGGGTCTGGGCGGCCTCGCGCGTGGGCGGCTCGCCCGGACGCAGCTTGCGGTAGATGTCGAGCAGCGCGTCGTCCTGGCCGGAGGTGTGGTCCTTCTCCAGCGTCTGGCGCATCGACTCGTACTCCCCGAACTCCTCGAGGATGCGCGCGTCGTCCCAGCCGAGGGCCTTGAGCAGCACGGTGACCGACTGCTTGCGCTTGCGGTCGATGCGGACGCCGACCTGGTCGCGCTTGTCGATCTCGAACTCGAGCCACGCACCCCGGGAGGGGATGACCTTGGCGCCGAAGACGTCCTTGTCGGAGGTCTTGTCCAGCGTCTTGTCGAAGTAGACGCCGGGCGAACGCACGAGCTGGGAGACGACCACCCGCTCGGTGCCGTTGATGATGAACGTGCCCTTGTCCGTCATCAGCGGGAAGTCGCCCATGAAGACGGTCTGCGACTTGATCTCGCCGGTGACGTTGTTCATGAACTCGGCCGTGACGAACAGCGGGGCCGAGTAGGTGATGTCCCGCTCCTTGCAGTCCTCGATCGAGTACTTCGGGGGCTCGAAGCGGTGGTCGCGGAACGACAGCGACATCGTCCCCTGGAAGTCCTCGATCGGGGAGATCTCCTCGAAGACGTCCTCCAGGCCCGAGGTGGTGGGGACGTCGGTGCGACCGGCCGCGAGAGCGGCCTCGACCCGGTCCTTCCACGCCTGGTTGCCGAGCAGCCAGTCGACGCTCTCGGTCTGGAGGGCCAGCAGGTCGGGGACCTCGAGGGGCTCCCGGATCTTGGCGAAACTGATACGGAGGGGGGCGTTGGTGCTGGACTTCTGGCGCGGTTCTGCAGCGGTGCGCGAGGCGGCCAAGAGGGGTCCTTCCGGGGCTCGTGCTCGATATGCAGCGCTCCCCCACGGCATGCCGCGGCCCTCACGACTCAGGAGTCGCGAGGCAGGGCGGAGGGCAGCGCAAAGCGGCAGCATACCTAGTGGGCACGCCGCTGTCGAGCCGGGCCCCTGGGGGGCCGACCTGCCCCGGCTCGCGGGGAGCGGGCCGCGCGAGGCGGTGCGCTCCCACCCGCTCGAGCCGGGTGGCGGAGCGGAGCCAGCTGTTCACCCCGGGGGCTTCAGACCACGACGGGCTGACGACCCCGGGCTACCGCTGGCGGCGCGAGCATGGTGACCCGCTGCCGGAACCTCCGTCAAGGACCCGCGCCGGGTCTGTGCACAGGTCGTGACCTGTGCACAGGCGTGGCCCTCGCGTCGGGCCGGGGCATACCCCTGCAGTCGGTGCCGAACCGGGGCGCGGCGCCGGGCGGCTGGTGACCGGCGGAGCCCCGCGCGGGGCGGCAGGCGGCTGTTGACGGCGGCCGTCCGCGCGGGGCGAGTCCTGCTGCCGGCCGGCGGGGCGTCTCGGTGCGGGTCAGGGGTCCCCTCACGCACCGAGAGCTCCCCTAGAGCGCGGCGATCCCGCTCACCTTCCACTCCCCCTGCACCCGGACCAGCGTCATCCGGACCCGGTTGAGGTCGCGGCGGGGGCCCTGGACCTTGGTGGAGGTGGTGGTCTGGTCGACGAAGAGCAGGACCACGACCTGGTCGGGGCGGGCCGAGACCACGCTGGCGGCGACGACGTCGGCATTGACCTTGGCCTTGACCTGGGCCGCGGTCGGCTTCACCACGGTGGCGGTGGTCGTGGCGTACTGCGCCTTGAACGAGCCGGTCAGGCGCTGCTCGGCGACGGCGAAGTCCTGGTCCAGGTGCGCGCTGTCGTAGCTCAGCACGACCGGGGCGGCGCTGACCGCCGCATCCAGGGCGGCGGTGCGCGCCGCCTCGGTGCTCCGGTCGTCCCGGACCCGGGTCCAGAGCAGACCGGCGCCGGCCACGGCGAGCAGCGCGAGGACGGCCAGCACGGCCGTGAGCGGGCTGACCCGCCGCACCCCCGCCGGCAGCCGCCCGGACCGGCGCTCCCGGGGAGGGCGCTGGTCCGTCGGCGCGGCGGCCACCCGGCCGGCACGGGGGAGGAGGTGCCGGCGTCGGCGCGCCCCCCGGTGGTCCCCGTCCACGCCATCGTGGGTGGAGGTGACGGGGGCCGCCGGGGGCGCCGGAGCGGGGGTGCGGCGGGGGTCCTGGGCGGGGTCTGGGGCCCGTCGGGCCCGGGAGCGCTCGCCGGCCACCGGGCGGCGGCGGGCGGGCACCTGGTCGCGGGAGCGGCCGACCCCGCTGCGGTCGGTCCGGTCGGTCCGGACGGTGCGGTCGGTCCGGTCAGCGCGGTCAGGGCGGTCGGTGCGCTCGATCGTCATCGCGGGCCTCCCTCAGCCGACGAACTGCAGGTCGGAGGTGAGCCAGCGGCCGCGGGTGGGGCCGTCGGTGGAACGGACGAGGTCGAGCTGCATCCGGTAGCGGCGCAGCTGCCCATCGGGGGCTCCGGTGTTGGTGACCCGGCTGTCGGCCACCACCAGCACCCGGGCGCTGTCGCCGTCGAGGCTCACCAGGCCGGCGTCGAGCACCTGGCCCACGGACACCGCCTTGTTGGCGGTGACGAGCTGACGCAGCTGCTCGCTCTGCTGCTGGAACTGCGTCTTGAACGACCCGCCAGCCCCGTCCAGCACCCGGCCGAGGTCGCGGTCCGGCTGCCGGTAGTCCAACGTCGTGAAGTTGACCGCCTCCTGCCGGGCGGCGGCCAGGACGTCGTCGCGCACCGCCTGCTGGGCCGCGGCCTGCCGGTGCCGGGCCAGCAGGAGGCCGCCGACGACGAGCGCGGCCAGCAGCACGGCGGCCAGCAGCACCCGCGCCACCGTCGACGGCCCCCCGGCGCGCGGCCGCGGGGCCGTCCCCTCCGCCGGCCCCCCGGCGTCGCTGCCGTCTGTCGCCCGCGCGTCCTGGGTCACCGCGTCCCGGGTCACCGCGTCCGCCACCGGGGCCGCCCCCGGCTCCTTCCCGTCCGCCCGGGGAGCCGTCAGCTCCCGAGCGGTCCGAGGAGCAACCACTGCCATGAGTCCTCTCCCATCGCCGCGTACTGCCCGCCCCGCGTGCCGATCGCGAGCGGGCTGCCGTCCGGTCCGAGCGCGAGCCCGGTCACCGGGTCGGCGCCGGCCACGTACGTCGGGCCCAACGAGGACAGGCCGGTGGAGGTCACGGCCGGACCGGCGGGAGCCGGCGATGCACCGGATGACTCGCCGGACGCGGAGGGCACGCCGCCGGCGTCGCGGACCGGTGCGGCCTGGTTCGCCCCCGCGGGCCGCGGCGCGCTGCCGGCTCCGCGCACCTGCGAGCCCGGCGGCGGGGCGGTGCAGCGGGCCTGCGCGTTGGCCGGGGTGTCAGCCGTGTCCTGCGGCGAACGGCGGTGGGTGCCCTCGTAGCCCGCGGTGCACACCGGCGGGTCGTTCACGTTGAGGACCAGGCCGAAGTGCGCGGTGCCGTCGCCGGGCACCACCGTGTAGCCGCCGGCCACCACCACCGGATAGGTGACGAGCAGCTGGCGCAGGCCCGGCACCCGCGCGGCGGTGATCTGGTTGACGGTGAGCAGGTTGCCCAGCAGCGACGTGATGGCCGGGCTGGAGCCGTCGACCAGCGCCTTCACCTCGGTCACCGCCGGCACGCCGCCGTCGACCACGCCGCGCAGCGAGCCGTCCGAGGCCCGCAGGGTGTCGGCGAGGTCGGCCAGGTCGGCGGAGAAGCCGCGGATCGCCGAGCCCGAGCGCTGCTGGGTGGCCAGCACCGTGTTGCCGTCCTGCAGCAGCCGGACCGTCTGGGGCAGCGCGTCGGTGGCCGCGCCGGTGAGCTGGTCGCCGGAGTCGATGAGCCGGCCGAGGGCCGGGCCGGTCCCCTGCAGCGCGGTGCCGAGCTCGTCGATGACGGTGGTGAGGGACTTCTGGTCCACGCTGCCGACCAGCCGGTCCAGGTCCACCAGCAGCGCGCTCGTCGGCAGCGGAGTGCGCGTGTTCTGCACGGCGATCCGCGAGCCGTCGTGCAGGTAGGGCCCGCTGTCCGTGCGCGGCTGCAGGTCGAGGTACTGCTCGCCGATGGCGGAGCGGTCCGCCACCACGGCGAGGGTGTCGGCCGGGATCTTGGGTGAGGGGTCCAGCCGCAGGTCGGCGTGGACGCCGTCGGCGGCCAGGCGCAGCCGCGCGACCTTGCCGACCACCACGCCCCGGTAGGTGACCTGAGCGTTCTGGAAGATGCCGCCGGAGGAGGCGAGGTCGGCGGTGACGACGTACTGGCCGCCGAGGAGCTTGTCGAGCAGCCCGACGTACCTGGCCCCGACGAAGGACACGCCCACCATGGTGATGAGGGCGAAGGCGGCCAGCTGCAGCTTCACCGAGCGGCGGATCACGCGTAGCCGCCCGTCATCATCGCGGCCAACGACGGGTCGTAGGAGGTGGCGGCCTCCCCCAGGCAGAGCCCCAGCACGCAGGTTCCGCCGGTCGACGACGTGGGGCTGCTGCCGGCGCTCGACGTCGGCGTGGGGCAGCCGACCGGGAGGTTCACCCCGGCCAGCGCGGTGGGGCAGCCCACCACCGGGAGGCTGGGCAGCGGGACGGTCGGCACCGTGGGCAGGGCGGTCGGGAGCGGCAGCGACGGCAGGGTGGTGGGCACCGGCAGCGAGGGCAGGCCCGGCAGCGTGGGCGGCTGCGGCAGCCCGCCCTGGCGGAGGTTGCTGATCAGGTCGTTCAGGTTGAGGTCGAGCGTGGCGGACAGGTTGGCGTAGTCGCCCTGGATGCCGCCGTCCACCGCGTTGCGCGGGAACGGATAGGTGAACAGCAGCTCCAGCGACTTGGGCAGCGAGTCCCCCGCCTGCGCGAGCTTGGTGAGGATCGGCTGGAGGTCCTTCAGGTCCGCGACGGTGTCCGCGGTCGACTCGCGGATCACCCGGGTGCCCACCTGCCCGAGCCGGTCCAGCTCCACGAGCATCGAGGTCAGCTGCTGCCGCTGGTCGGCCAGCACC
Source organism: Motilibacteraceae bacterium (assembly GCA_051953655.1). Classification (GTDB taxonomy): domain Bacteria; phylum Actinomycetota; class Actinomycetes; order Motilibacterales; family Motilibacteraceae; genus JBQCHF01. The sequence continues at coordinate 9,939 of JBQCIO010000101.1, read as the reverse complement.
TTCAGCCCCTGCGGGATGCTGTCCAGCGCGGTGGCGATGTCCTTCTTCTGCGTCGCCAGCGTGGCCGAGAGCCGGTCGATGCTGTCCAGGGCCTTCACGATCTGCGCCTTGTTCGCGTCGAGGTTGCCCACGAAGGTGTCCAGCTGCGCGAGCAGGTCGCGCAGGTCGCCCTCGCGGCCGGACATCGCCTTGTTGAGCTCGACGGTGATGGTCTTGAGCTGGGCCACTCCCCCGCCGTTGAGCAGCAGGGACAGCGCGCTGAGCACCTCCTCCACCTGGGTGCCCCGCGTCGTGCGCGCGAGCGGGATGACGTCGCCGTCGGAGAGCCGTCCCACCGGTGCCGTGCCGGTGGGCGGGGCGAGCTCGACGAACTTCTCGCCCAGCAGGCTGGTCTGGCGCAGCTCGGCCACCGCGTTGTCCGGCAGCTTCACCGAGTCGGCGACGCGCAGGCGCACCACCGCGTGCCAGCCGTCCAGCCTGACCTTCTCCACCGCGCCCACGGTGACGTCGTCCACCTTCACCGCCGACTGCGGCACCAGGTCGAGCACGTCGTCGAACTGCACCGTGACGTGGTAGCTGTGCGAGCGCGCCGCACCGCCGGGGAGCGGGACGTCGTAGATGCCCTGGCAGCCGGACAGGGTGACGGCGGCGGCAGCCGCAGCACCCACGGCGGCGGCGCGGCGGCCGGCCCTCATCGCCCACCCCCCGTGGGCAGCTGGGACAGGATCCCGGCGAGCGTCGGGTCGCTGGTCTGCTGGCTGGTCTGCAGGCCCTGCAGGAGGGGGTCGAGGGTCTTGACCAGCGGCTCGAGGCCCGCGCAGTCCTTGCCCACGCTGCCCGCGGTGGCCAGCAGGGCGCAGATCACCAGCGACGGGTCCTGCAGCTGCTCGGCGTCGTTGCGGGTGTCGAGGGTGCCGCTGGTGGGGTTGTAGGCCTTCTGCAGGTTGGCGACCGCGACCGGGGCGTCGTCGAGGATCTGGGCCAGTGCGTCCTGCTGGTGCTGCAGGACACCGGTCACCTGGGCCAGCGAGTCGAGGTCGGTCTGCAGGCCGGCCCGGTTCTGCTTGACGAAGCCGGCCACCTGGTTCAGCGCCGCGCTGAGGTTCGTCAGAGCCGCGGACAGGTTCTGCCGCTCCCCCGAGAGCTGGTCGGCCACGCCCTCCAGGTCGGTGTTGAAGGCCTGCACCTGCTGGTCGCTGGCTGCCAGCGCGCTGGTGAGCTGCTGCAGGTTCTTCACGGTGCCGAACAGGTCACCGCTGCTGCCGGCGAGGGTGCCGACGGCGGCGGAGAGGTCGACGACCGAGGAGTTGATGGCCTGGCCGTTGCCCTTCAGGTTGGCGGCGCCGACGTCGAGCAGCCGGGACAGCGCGCCGTCCTTGTTGGCGCCCTTCGGGCCGAGCGCGACGCTGACGTCGTCGAGGCTCTGGAAGATCTGGTCGAGCTCGACGGGGGTCGCGGTGCGATCGAGCGGGATCTGCGCGCCGTCGGCGAGGACGGGGCCGCCGGTGTAGGCCGGCGTCAGCTGCACGTAGCGGTCGCTGACCACCGACGGCGCCACGAGCGCCGCCCGGGCCGACGCCGGGATCTTCACCGACGGCTTGTAGGAGAAGTCGACGCGGACGCGGTCGCCCTGGGGGGTCACCTTGTCGACGGTGCCGACGCGCACTCCGAGCACCCGCACGTCCGAGCCTTGGTAGAGGCCCACGGCGCGGGAGAAGTAGGCGGTGCCCCGCCGGTCCGCCTGGCCGGGCCAGAGCACGACGGCGAGGGCGACCACCAGCAGCACGGCCAGCACGAGGGCCGCGGCCTTGGGCGAGGTGATCCTGCGCAGCGTCTGTCTCATCGTCCGCTCCCGAGGCTCGGCACGGAGGGCACCGGGGCGACGAGGTTCTGCACGTAGGTGTCGAACCAGCGGCCGTTGCCGAGGGCGTTGGCGAAGACCCGCACGAAGGGGGCCATGGCGGCGATGCTCCGATCCAGGTTGTCCTGGTTCGCCTGCAGCACGGCGAGGACGTCGTGCAGCCTGGCCAGGACCGGGGCGAGCTGGGCCTGGTTGTCCCTGACCAGCCCGGTGAGCTGCTGCGAGAGCGCGCTGGTGCTGACGAGCAGCTGGTGGATCGCGTCTCGACGCGCGGCCACCTCCTGCAGCAGCAGGTCGCCGTCCTCGACCAGGGACTGCAGCTGCGCGTCCCGCGAGGCGACGGTGCCGGTGACGTCCTTGGCCCGGCTGAGCAGCTGGCGCAGCTGGTCGTCGCGCGAGGCGACGGTGCGCGAGAGCCGGGACAGGCCGTCGACGGCGGCACGGACGTCCGGCGGCGAGTTCTTGAACGTGCTGGAGATCGTGTCCAGCGCGGTCGCCAGCTGGCCGGTGTCGATCCGCTCGGTGGTCCTGGTGAGGTCGCTGAAGGCGTCGACGACGTCGTAGGCGGACACGGTGCGGTCCAGCGGGATCTCCTGGCGCGGGCTCTGCCGGCCCGGTCCCTTCGGTTCGAGCATCACGAACTTCTGGCCCAGGATCGTCCGTATGCGCACCGACGCGGTGGTCTCGGTGCCGAAGCGTGTTCCGCGGTCCACCTTCATGACCACGTCGACGTGGTCCCCGGCCAGCTCGACGTCCTGCACCGTGCCCACCTGCACGCCGGCGATGCGGACGTCGTCGCCGGGCTTGAGGCCGCCTGCCTCCGAGAAGGCGGCGCGGTAGGTGGTGCCGCGGTTGAACGGCGGGATGCTCTGGATGTTGAAGCTGGCCACCAGCAGCGCGGCCACGACGGCGAGGCCGACCGCCCCGATCACCATCGGGTTGCGCTCACGGAAGGGCTTCATCGCGACGCGCACCTGCCCGTCTGCACGGCGAAGTGCGGCTGCTGGAGCCTCGCCACGCCGGGGATCTCCACGGAGCCGTCGAGGTCGCAGAGGTAGAAGTTGAACCACGAGCCGTAGGTGGCCGTGCGGGTGATGGTGTTGAGCTTGCGGGGCAGGTTCTTCAGCACGTCGTCCACCGTCGCCTTGTTCGCGTCGAGGTTGCTCGCCACCTGACCCAGCTGGGCGATGTCGTCCTTGAGCGGGCCGCGGCCCTGCGCCAGCAGCCCGCTGGTGGCGTCGGCGAGGTCGGCGATGCCGGCCAGGGAGTTCCCGATCGCCTGCCGGTCCGCCGACAGCCCGCTGACGAAGCGCTGCAGCTGCACGATGAGCTCGTTGAGCCGGCTGTCACGCTGCTGCACGGTCGCGAGCACCTGGTTGAGGTTGTCGATCGTCCGCCCGATGACGGCGTCGCGGTCGGCCACGGTGCTGGTGAGCGACGCGGTGCGGGCGAGCAGGTCGGTGACGGTGCCGCCTTCTCCTTGCATCACCTGGATGATCTCGCCGGAGAGGGTGTTGACGTCGTTCGGGCTGAGCGCGGCGAACAGCGGCTTGAAGCCGTTGAAGAGCACCGTGAGGTCGAGCGCGGGGATGGTCTGGGCGAGCGGGATCACAGCTCCGGGACGCAGGACCTGGCTCGTGCCCGGCCCCTCGGCGAGGGCCACGTAGCGCTCGCCCACGAGGTTGCGGTAGCGGATCTGCACCTCCACGCCGCTGGGCAGCCGGCGCGCGGCGTCGACGTCGAAGGTGACCGCCGCATGGTCGTCGCTGGTGAGCGACACGTCCTTCACCTGTCCCACCCGCACGCCGGCGATCCGCACCTCGTCGCCGCTGCGCAGTCCGGTGGCGTCGCTGAAGACGGCGGTGTAGCTGGTGCGCGGGCCGAAGGAGAAGTTGCCGATCGTGAACGCCAGCAGGCCGGTGGCCAGCAGCGTGACCAGGGCGAAGATCCCGAGCTTGAGCGCGGCCGAGGTCGTCTTCATCGGAGGTCCACCACCGTCCCGCGTGCCATCGGGCCGAAGAGCAGCGTGGGCAGGTCGCCGAGCGAGCCCGGCGCGCTGTCGGTCACCGGGGCCACCACCCGGTCGAGCAGGGCCTTCTCCGCGGCGTCGCCGGTCGCGCCGATCGTGCTGCCGTCCACGAGGGCGGAGGGCAGGACGCGGCCCGAGTTCGCGGTCGTGCCGCGGCTGACTCGTTGCCCCGGCACGTTGCCGTGGGAGCCGTCGGCGACGTCGTAGCCGGGGTCGGGCACCGGCGGGTTCGGCAGGCCGCGGCAGCTCGGACCGTCGTGGGCGACGTACTGCAGCTTCTCGTCCGACTGGTAGGCCGGCCGCGGTGTGACGACCTCGAGAGTGATGTGCAGCCGGTTGTTCGCGAAGATCTCCTCCGCTCGGGGCGACCAGTTCGCCAGCCCCTGCAGGAAGCAGGGGAACTCGGGGGCGTAGGTGGCGAGCGGCGAGAGCGTGGGGCGAGCGGTGCTCGCCACCCGCACGATCCGGTCGCTGTTGGTGGCCACCAGGTCCCGGGTGCTGTCCGCGAGACCGGCGGTCCCCTCGAGCAGGGTGGAGATCGCCTGCTGCTTCTCGACGACGGTCCGGCTGGTGACCGACAGGTCGCGGACCATGCGCAGCAGGTCGGGCGCGGCGTCGGCGTAGGTGCTCGCGACGTCGGCCAGCCGGTTGATGTCGGCGTCCAGCGTGGGCAGCTGGGGGTTGAACCGGGCGAGGTAGCGGTCGACGCGCACCAGGTTTTCACCGAGCTCGTCCCCCCTGCCCTCGAGCGCGGTGGCGAGGGCACCCAAGGTGGCGTTGAGCTTGGGCGGGTCGAGGGTGCGCAGCAGGGGCAGCAGGTCGTCGAAGACCTTCTCCAGCTCCAGCGCGGTCTTCGTGCGGTCCTGCGGGATGACGTCGCCGGCGTGCAGGCTGCGCGACGAGGGGTGCGCCGGGATCACCAGGTCGACGAACTTCTCCCCGAAGAGCGTCTTGGGCAGCAGCCGCGCCTGCACGTTCTCCGGGATGAGACCGACGCTGTCCGGGTCGAGCGCGAGCTCCACGCGCGCGCCGTGGCCGTCCGTGCTGACCTTGCGGACCTCGCCCACGAGGATGCCGCACAGCTTGACGTCGGCCGGCGGGGCGAGCTGGTTGCCGACGTGATCGGCCTGCAGCGTCACCATCACCACCGGGGTGAACACCTTCTCGTAGACCGCCACGGACAGGCCGAGCAGCAGGGCCACGACGATCAGGAAGACGACGCCGTAGAGCCGCAGGGTGGCCGTGCTGGTGCCCTGCTGGATGCGGGTGGTCTGCGCGCGCATGTGCACGACGGCTACCCCGCGATCCGCACGGTCGTGGTGGCCCCCCAGATCGCCAGGCTGAGGAAGAAGTCGACGACGTTGATCGCCACGATGCTGGTGCGCACCGCCTTGCCGACCGCCACGCCGACGCCGGCCGGGCCGCCGCTCGCGGTGTAGCCGTAGTAGCAGTGGATCAGGATGATGACGACGGCGAAGACGATCACCTTGCCGAACGACCACAGGACGTCGGTGGGTGGCAGGTACTGGTTGAAGTAGAGGTCGTAGGTGCCGGTCGACTGACCGTAGTAGAACGTCGCGATGGTGCGAGCGGCGACGTAGGACGAGAGCAGACCGATGACGTAGAGCGGGATGACCGCGACGAAGCCGGCGATCATCCGGGTGGTGACCAGGAACGGCAGGCTGGGCAGGCCCATCACCTCGAGCGCGTCGATCTCCTCCGAGATGCGCATGGCCCCCAGCTGGGCGGTGAAGCCGCAGCCCACCGTGGCGGCCATCGCCAGGCCGGCCACCAGCGGGGCGATCTCGCGGGTGTTGAAGTAGGCCGAGAGGAACGCGGTGAAGTTCGCCGTGCCGAGCTGGTTGAGCGCGGAGTAGCCCTGCAGCCCCACCTCGGTGCCGGTGAAGAACGCCAGGAAGGCGATGACGCCGACCGTTCCGCCGACCACGGAGAGCGCCCCGGTGCCCAGGCTCACCTCGGCGAGCAGGCGCAGGACCTCCTTCTTGTAGCGGCGGATCGTGCGTCCGGTCCAGCCCAGACTGCGCACGTAGAACTGCAGCTGGCGGCCCATGCCGTCCAGTCCCGCCAGGGGACGAGTGACGTTGCGGACCAGGGACGCCTGGATGCGGCTCGGCGCGGCCTTGTCGCGCACCCGGTCCTCGACGTGCACCGGCGGGGTGGGAGTGGTGTCGGTGGCCATCGGCTCAGCCCAGCTTCTGCGGGACGACCTGGAAGTACACGGCCGTCATGACGAAGTTCGCGACGAACAGGAGCATGAAGGTGATCACCACCGACTGGTTGACGGCGTCGCCGACGCCCTTTGGGCCGCCGCCGGCGGTGAGTCCCTTGTAGGAGGCCACGATCGCGGCGAGGAACCCGAAGACCAGCGCCTTGAGCTCACCCGCCCACAGGTCAGGCAGCTGAGCCAGCGCGGTGAACGACGCGATGTAGGCGCCGGGCGTGCCGCCCTGCAGAACCACGTTGAAGAAGTAGCCGCCGCAGACGCCGACCACGGACACGAGGCCGTTGAGCAGGACCCCGACGAGCATGCAGGCACCGACGCGGGGCACGACGAGGCGCTGGATCGGGGAGATGCCGAGCACCTCCATCGCGTCGATCTCGTCCCGGATCTTGCGCGAGCCCAGGTCCGCGCAGATGGCGGATCCACCTGCGCCGGCGATGAGCAGCGCGGTGACGATGGGGCTGGCCTCGCGGATGACGGCCAGCACGCTGGCGGCGCCGGTGAACGACTGCGCGCCGAGCTGGCGGGTGAGGCCGCCGAGCTGCAGCGCGATGACCGCGCCGAACGGGATCGACACCAGCGCCGTCGGCAGGATGGTGACCGAGGCGATGAACCAGGCCTGCTGCACGAACTCAGCCAGCTGGAAGGGTCGCTTCGGCAGCGCTCTGCCGACGTCGAGCATGAACGCGAACAGGTTGCCGCTCTGCTTGAGCGTGCCGGTCACCGGCCTGGTCAGCAGGCTCACGACGCCGCCCCCCGCGAGGAGCCGGACCACGCCGGGTGCAGCTCGGTGACGTCGGCCGCCGCGGCCGGGCCGGCAGGCGCTGGCGGGGCGGTGCTCTGGAAGGAGCCGGGCGGCGGCACCACGCCGTGCTCGCGGCACCATGCGCCGGGCTCGCGCTGGGTGGAGCGGACGGTGCCGTCGCTGGGCTGCAGCTGCACCGGGATGGGCGGCAGCGGCGGCAGGTCGCCGAACGCCGCCATCTCCGCGGCCAGCTCGTCGGCGTCCTTCTCCTCGGCCATGCCGATGGGGCCCTGCCGCTGGGCGTTGAGGAACTGCCGCACCACCGGTTCCTCGCTGGACAGCAGCATCTCGCGCGGCCCGAACATGGCCAGGTGCCGGTGGTAGAGCAGGCCGATGTTGTCCGGCACCGTGCGCGCGGTGTTGATGTCGTGCGTGACGATGAGGAACGTCGCCTTGATCTGGGCGTTGAGGTCGACGATGAGCTGGTTGAGGTAGGCCGTGCGCACCGGGTCCAGGCCCGAGTCCGGCTCGTCGAAGAGGATGATCTCGGGGTCGAGCACCAGCGCCCGGGCCAGGCCGGCCCGCTTGCGCATGCCGCCGGAGATCTCCCCGGGCAGCTTGCCCTCGGAGCCGAGGAGACCGACCATCTCCATCTTCTCCAGGACGATGTCCTTGATCTGCCGCTCGTTCTTGCGGGTGTGCTCGCGCAGCGGGAACGCGATGTTGTCGAAGAGGTTCATCGACCCGAACAGGGCCCCGTCCTGGAACAGGACGCCGAAGAGCTTGCGCACCTCGTACAGGTCGGCCTCCCGGAGGCGGACCAGGTCCCTGCCCTCGATGACGATCGAGCCGCGGTCGGGCTTGAGCAGGCCCACCAGGGTCTTGAGGAAGACCGACTTGCCGGTCCCGGACGGCCCGAGCATCACCGAGATCTCGCCCGCGGGCAGGGTGAGCGTGACGTCCTGCCAGATGACCTGCCGACCGAAGGACTTGGTCAGCCCGTCGACCCTGATCTCGACGCCCACGTCGTCGCACCCCTTCCGCCCCGGCTCGGACCGGCCGCCCGCGGTCCTCGCGGTCTGGTGCCGTGCCCAACGAGCGGGTGGCGGAGGGGTTACGCCCTTCTCGTGACGGCGCTCACAGGGTGCGCTCGCCAGGCGTCGGCGGGTCGTGCCCGGACGGCGTCGTCGGGCGCCGGTCGGAACGATCACGTCCCCGTGATCGATCCGTGGTCACCGCGCCAGATCTGTCGCGGTAACCATGGAGGGATCGCGTCCACGTGATCGTTCCGAGGAGGCTCGGCGGGGCGGCAGACGCGGACGCGCCGAGGGCGGCCCCCCGGATGGGGAGCCGCCCTCGGCGGTGGAGCAGATGGAGCAGGGTGAGCGCGGGGGGCGCCGTCCTTACTTGACGGTCACCTTGGCGCCGGCGCCCTCGAGGGCAGCCTTGGCCTTGTCCGCGGTCTCCTTGTTGACCTTCTCGAGCACGGCCTTGGGGGTGCCGTCGACGAGGTCCTTGGCCTCCTTGAGACCGAGGCTGGTGAGGCCGCGGACCTCCTTGATGACCTGGATCTTCTTGTCGCCGGCGTCCTCGAGGATGACGTCGAACTCGTCCTGCTCGGCGGCGGCCTCGGCCTCGCCACCGGCGGGGGCGCCGGGGGCGACGGCCATGGCCATGGGGGCGGCGGCGGTGACGCCGAAGGTCTCCTCGAACTGCTTGACGAACTCGCTGAGCTCGAGGAGGGACATCTCCTTGAACGCGTCGAGCAGCTCGTCGGTGCTGAGCTTCGCCATGGTGGCGGTCCTTCCTGGACGGTCCACCCCGGCCAGTCGGCCGGAGCGGGGGTGTGTCGGGTGGGGACGGGCGGGTCAGCCCTCGGTGGTCGCGGACTCCTCCGACGCCGGGGCGTCGTCGGCGGCAGCGGCCGGCTCCGCGTCGGCCGGGGCCGCCGCGGTCTCCTCCGTGGGCTGGGCGGCCTCGTCCGCAGCCGCCGACTCCGCAGCGGGAGCAGCAGCAGCGGCACCGGCACCGCCACGCAGGATGCTGGGGTCTTCCTCGGCCTTCTGACGCAGGGCCTCGACGACGCGAGCGGCCTGCGAGAGGGGGGCCTGGAAGAGGGCGGCCGCCTGGGAGAGCGACGCCGTCATCGCGCCCGCGAGCTTGGCGAGGAGGACCTCGCGCGACTCGAGGTCCGCGAGCCTGGTGATCTCGGCCGTGCTCAGGGCCTTGCCCTCGAGCACGCCACCCTTGATCACCAGAAGCGGGTTGGCCTTGGCGAAGTCACGCAGACCCTTGGCGGCCTCGACCGGGTCGCCCTTGATGAAGGCGATGGCCGAGGGGCCCTGGAGGAGGTCGTCGAGCGCGTCGACGCCGGCCTCCTTGGCCGCGATCTTGGTGAGCGTGTTCTTCACCACGGCGTAGGAGGTGTGCTCACCGAGCGAGCGGCGCAGCTGCTTGAGCTGGGCCACGGTGAGCCCGCGGTACTCGGTCAGCACGGCGGCGGTCGAGCTGCGGAACTCCTCCGCGAGCTCGGCGACCGCGGCTGCCTTGTCGGGCCTCGCCATGGGACTCCTTCGACGCTGGTGCGCCGGCACGCGATAAGCCCCATGGAGCTGGAGACGACGAACGCCCCGGCGCAGATGCGCACGGGGCGTGGAGGATCGCAGCGGGCTGCGGGCCTTGCTCTCGTGTCACCTGCGCGGGCCGCCCGCTGCTCGCGGGGCCTTCGGTCGCATCCGCGTGAGCGGGCACGACGACCGGCGGTCTGTGGCTCGACGAAGCGTACGTGGTGGTGGGGGCGGCGGCCAAATCGGCCCCTCGCAGATCTCGCGTAGGCGCCCTGGGAGATCCTGTCGCGTCGGCGGCCGGCGGCTGCGCCCTTGCACGGTCGACGGCGCTGGGACCGAGGCCGCCCTGGACGAGGTGCCCACACGCGCGAGGGGCGCCCCCCCCCCCCCCCGGGGGTGGGGGCCCCCCCGGGGGGGGGGGGGGGGGGGGGGCGGGCCCCCCGGCCCGGCGGCCGCGGGGGGCCCCCCGCCGGGTGGGGGGGTTGTGGGGGGGGG
>JBQCIO010000100.1:0-12874 GCA_051953655.1 Motilibacteraceae bacterium | reverse complement strand
CGACCGGCGCGCCGCAGCCCTGCAGCAGCGCGACCGCCCCGACGACGTCGAGGCCACCTTCGCGCTGCGCGCGGTCCGACCACGCCTCCACCCCGGTGACGACGAGCACGGCACCGCGCAGCACCGCCTCGAGGGCCGCCGCGGCGAGGATCGCGTCGTGCCGTGCCGGGCCGCCGGCCAGCAGCGCGCGACCGAGGTCGACGACGACGGACGGGCGGCCGGCGCTGGTGGCCGCCCCGACGGCGAGGCTGCTGCCGGCCGAACCGGCCGCTCCCCGGACCCACACCAGCGGCTCCCCCGCCGACCAGAGCGCGACCAGCTGCTCGTGCCCGGGCAGCACGAGGTCGGGCACCCCGAGCAGGAACGGCTCGAGGGCCGGGTCCGGCGCCACGTCGCCGAGCAGGTGGGCCAGCACCCGCTCGGGGAGCACGAGCTCCTGAGCCAGCAGCGGGGAGCCGAGCGGACCCGCCCCGCGGAGGCGGAGCAGCCCCGAGCGGGCGAGCGCCCCGCCGGGACCGAGCCGTCCGCGCGCGGCGGACGACGTCGTGGGGACACCGAGCAGCTCGAGCACCACCGCGACCGTGGGGCGATCCAGCGCGCCGGGGCGAGGCCCCAGCAGGTCGAGCAGGACGGCCAGCGCGGGGTCGACCTCGGCGGCCACCGCGACCGACAGCACGTCGACGTCGAAGGGGGCGAGCCGTGCGCCCGCGCCCAGCCGGGCCAGCCGGGCGTCGACCTCCGCCAGCGGCTCGGGCAGCGGGTCCCAGGCCGCGGTGACCGCGGCGAGCGCCGCCTCCCGTCGCGCCGACCCCTCGTCCGGGACGTCCGGCCCGGTCTGCGCTCGTCGCGAGGTCGCGACCCGCAGCGCGTCGAGCAGCCGGGCCCAGCGCGCCGGCGCCTCGGCCTCGGGGGGAGCGGAGTCCAGGGCGGCGGCGGACGCGTCCGGGCCGGGAGGACGCGAACCAGAGGTCTTTCCCACGGATCGCGGACATTACGCGTACGAGAGGCCCGATGTGTCTACGATCCGTCATCGGGAGCATCCAGACCGTGCCCGACCCAAGGGGGCGGGGCCGGCACCCGAGTCGAGGCAGGAGGGGACCATGCTTCTCCCTGCCCTGGAGCAGTCGCTGGAACGGTGGCTGCGCGCGGAGCTTCCGCTGCCGGCCGAGGCCGGCGACATCTCCTTCGAGACCCCCAACGGCACCTGGGGATCGGCCGTCAGCCGCCCCACGGTCAACCTGTTCCTGCACGAGGTGCAGGCCGGCACCCGCCCGCACACCGTCCTGGCTCCGCGGCAGGACCGCGACGGCCTGCTCGTCGAGACCGTCCCGGCCCCGAGCGTCTCCTTCGCCTACCTGGTCAGCGCGTGGGCCGGTGGCGTGCGCGACGAGCACCTGCTGCTCGGCGACGTGCTGCGGGTCGTGCTCGGCAGCACCTCGCTGCCCTCGGACGTGCTCGCCCCGGGGCTGAGCGGTCCGGTGGAGGTGCTGCTCGGCGACGGCGCGGTCAACCGGGTCAAGGACGTGTGGGGCGGCATCGACGGCAAGCTGCGCGCCAGCCTCGTGCTGGTCGTGACCACGCCGGTCCCGGTCGGCCGCGCGGTCCCGGTGGCCCCCGAGGTCACCGGCGTGGAGGGGCTGGTGGCCCGGCGCAGCGCGCCGCCCGCCCTCACGCGGCGGGGCACGGTGCGCGGCGCCGTCGAGGAGGCCCCCCGCCCCCGGCAGGTGCGCGGCGGCGACCGGGTCGGCTGGACCCAGCCCGAGCCTGCGGCGGAGGGCTGAGTGCGCGTCTCCGCCGACGTCGACGAGCTGTGCCTCGCGCCGGGCGACGAGGGCAGCGTCACCCTCGACATCGTCAACACCGGCAGCGTCATCGACGGGGTGCGCGCCCGCGCCGTCGGGCTGCCCACCCAGACGGTGCGCACGGAGCCGGCCGTGCTCTCGCTGTTCCCGGAGGCCCGGGGCTCCCTGTCGGTCCGCGTCGGGCTGCCGCACGACTTCCCCGCCGGCCGCCACCCGGTCGTGCTCGAGGTCGTCTCCAGCACGGCGACGGCACCCCGTCACGTCAACCTCGACCTCGTGGTCGCCCCGCGGCCCGAGCTGTCCGTGGTCGCGCATCCGGCGGTCGTCCGCGGCCGCCGGCGCGGCCGGTTCCTCGTGGAGGTGGCCAACCGCGGCAACCTCCCGCTCTCGGTCTCGCTGCGCGTCTCCGACGCGGAGTCGGCGCTCACCTGCCTGCCGGAGCCGGCCACGCTCGTCGTCCCCGCCGGCTCGGTGGCCACCAGCCTGCTGCGGGTCAAGGCTCCGCGCCGCCTGGCCGGCGGCGAGCTGGACCGCTCGCTGCGGCTCGTCGCCACCGGCACCGACCTGCTCCCCGCTCCCCCGACCACCGACCCCGCACCGCTCGACCGGGAGGCACCGGCACGGCCCGCCCTGCCCGCCCAGCGGGCCGTCCCGGACCCGGCGGCCCCCGCCGCCCCGCCCGCACCCACGTCCGGCGAGCACGTCGTCGAGGACAGCGTTCCGCTGGTCTTCCGGCAGCGGGCGCTGCTCAGCCGCGGGCTGCTCACCGCCCTGGTGCTGCTGTCGATCATCGGCCTGTGGGCCGCGGCATTCCTGCTCGGCGTCACCAAGGTGCTCGGCGGCGACCCGATGACCAAGACGCCGGCGCCGTCGTTCTTCGCCTCCACCCCGTCGGTGGGCGGAGCCGGTGGCCCGGGCGCCGGCCCGGGAACGGGCGCCGGCACCGCACCGGGCGCGGCCCCGGCCGGCGCGGCACCCAAGAGCGGGCTGCTGCCGGCCGGCGTCGGCGGCCTGCTGTCCGGCCGGGTGGTGGCCGCCAGCGACGGCTCCCCGGTTGGCCGGATCGTCGTGCAGGCCTACCGGCGCGGCCCCAGCGGCATCATGCGGGTGGCCTCGGCGGCCACCCAGGCCGACGGCACCTACGCCGTCGCCGGCCTCTTCCCTGGCAACTACCTGCTGCAGTTCTCCGCCGCCGGCTTCACCACCGTGTGGTACCCGGCGGCCCCGAGCGCCGACGCCGCCAGGCCGGTGGGCGCCACCGCCGGCGGCACGACCGCGGTCCCGGCCGTCACGGTCACCGGCCAGCCGGCCAGCCTGTCCGGGACGGTCGACTTCGGCAACACGCTCCAGCCGCCGACGGCCACGGTGGCGGTGACCAGCCTGGCGGCCAACGGCAAGGCCGCCCAGGTGGCGCGCACCAGCACCGGCGCCGACGGCGCCTACGCCCTGCCCAGCCTGCCCGCCCCCGGGAAGTACCAGGTGGCCGTCAGCGCCCCCGGCTACCAGGTCTCCACCTTCACCGTCACCGTGAACGGCGGCCAGAAGCGGTTCGCCCCCACGGTGCTGCTCAGCGCCGGCGCCGGCAGCATCACCGGCCTGGTCACCGACGGCACGAACCCGCTCGGCGGGGTCTCGGTCACCACGACGATGGGCACCTCCACCCTCGCCGTCGCCACCCCCACCGAGGGCGCGGTGGGCCGCTTCACCCTCGGCAACCTGCAGACGCCGGCCACCTACGTCCTCACCTTCACCAAGGAGGGCTACGGCAGCACCACCACGGTCATCGACGTCGGCCCCGGCGAGAACGCCACCTCCCCGGAGGTCAAGCTCATCCCCGGCACCGGCACGGTCACCGGGAAGGTGCTCGGCCCGGACGGCAGCGGGGTGGGCGGCGCCACGGTCACGGTCGGCGGGGCGCCGACGGCGGTCAGCACCACCACCGTGACCACCGGCGACGTCGGCTTCTTCGCCGTGTCCGGCCTGCCGGTGCCCGGCACCTACACCCTCACCGTGACCAAGCCGGGCCTCGCACCGCAGACCGTGCCGGTCACGCTCGACGGCAACCAGCCCCCGACCGCCACGGTCACCCTCGGGGCGGCCCTGGGCTCGCTGGCGGGCACCGTGAGCGTGCCGCGAGGGGTGTCCCCCGGCGGCGTCACGATCACCGTCACCTCCGGACTGACGCCGGTCACCACCCAGACCGACGGGACCGGTCGCTTCGTCGTCGCCGGGCTCGCCCCGGGCACCTACGCCGTGACGGCCAGCGGGACCGGGCTCACCCAGCAGACCGCGCAGGTGGTGGTCAGCGCCGGAGAGCAGCAGACCACCGAGCTGGCGCTGGGGAAGTCGTGAGGGTCCAGCGATGAGAGTGACCGTCACCCCGCCGGTGGTGCCGCTGCGCCGCGGCGTGCCCGCCGTCGTCGCCGTCACCGTGCAGAACCCGCACGACATCATCGCCGGCGCGTCGCTGCGGGTGCTCGGCGCCGACCCGTCCTGGGTGCAGCTGTCCGACGAGCGGATCTCCCTCTTCCCGGGCGAGTCCCAGGACGTCACCGTCACGCTCAACCCGCCGGTCGACCTGCCGGCCGGAGCGCGCCGGGTGGCGGTGCAGGTGCAGGAGCTCACCCCGCCGCACGAGGTGGCCCTGGCCGAGGTCGTGCTCGAGGTGCCTCCGCAGGAGAACGTCAGCATGCGGGTCGACCCGCTGCTGGCCCACGGGGGGCGCAGCGCGGCGTTCGGGCTGGTGGTGGAGAACCACGGCAACACCGTGGTGCGGGCGCAGCTGCGCGGGCACGACGAGGAGGAGCGGGTCCGGTTCGAGTTCCGGCCCGCGGCCGTCGACCTCGCCCCCGGCGAGCACGCCGCCGTCGAGGTGGTGGCGCGGGCCCGCCGGCGCCTCACCGGCAACCCGGTGGTGCGCCCGCTCACCCTGCACGCCGACACCCGCTCCCCCGAGCAGGTGGCCGCCGGCGAGCCGCTGCCCGAGCCGCTGGCCCGGGCCACGTTCCTGCAGCGCGCCTGGCTCGGCCGGGGCATGCTCTCGCTGGTCGGCCTGCTGGTGGCGGTCAGCGTGTTCGCGACCGTCATCACCCTCGCCCTGTCCGGCCTGGTCACCCGGTCCGCCGCCGACCGCGACCTGGCCCTGCAGGTGGCCGCGGCCCGGCAGAAGGGCGCCGGCACCAGCTCGGCGTCGCTGGCCGGCACCGTGCGCCTGCTCACCAGCAAGGCGCCGGTGCCCGGCGTCACGGTGCAGCTGTTCGCGGCCGACTCGGCCACCACCCCGGAGGCCTCCACCGCCACCGACGCCAAGGGCGCGTTCGCGCTCACCGGCCTGGCGGAGGGCAGCTACAAGCTGCGCTTCATCGGCGCCGGCTTCGCCGAGATCTGGTACCCGGGCGCCCTGTCCGCGGCCGACGGCGCCACGGTGCAGGTGAAGGCCGCCCAGAACCTCACCGGGCTCGACGTCCTGCTCGGCGGGCTGCCGGCGTCGGTGGCGGGCAAGGTCGTCGGCGGCGACGTGAGCGGGGCGACGGTCACCCTGAGCCTGGGCGAGCAGAGCCAGTCGCCCGGTGCGGTCGTCACGACCGTCCCGGTGGGCGCCGACGGCACCTTCTCCCTCGCCAACGTGGCTTCGCCGGCGCAGTACGACCTGCTGGTCGGCAAGCCCGGCTACGCCACCACCAGCCAGCCGCTCGACCTCGGCGGCGGCGAGCAGCGCACCGGCATGGTGCTGCGGCTCGTGCTCGGCGACGGCCTGGTCTCCGGGGTCGTCACCGGGGCCGGAAAACCGCTGGGCCGGGCCACCGTGCGCGCCACCGCCGGCACGGTCGCGGTCACGACGCTGTCCCTCACCGGCAAGGGGCAGGAGGGGCAGTTCGTCCTGCGCGGCCTGCCGACGCCGGCGCAGCTCACCATCGTGGTGTCCGCGCCCGGGTTCGCCGCCCAGACGATCACCGTCAGCCTGGCCAGCGGCGCCCAGGTCACCGGGCTGCAGGTCGACCTCGGAGCCGCCTCGGGAGCCCTGTCCGGGCACGTGGTCACCGCCAAGGACGGCCAGCCGGCCAAGGGCGTCACCGTCACCGTCACCAACGGCGCCGCCACCTTCACCACGGTGACGCAGAGCGAGAAGGACCCCGGCGGCTGGACGCTCACCGGCCTGCCCGTGCCCAGCACCTACAGCGTCACCTTCAGCCGCCCGGACCTCACCTCGCAGACGCTGTCCGTCGGCCTCGACGCCCGCGGCGCGGTGTCCGCCGGCAGCGGGGTCACCGCCACCACGGCCGTCGACGGCAGCCTGTCGCCGGCCACCGCGATCCTGCGCGGGACCGTCACGCAGCCGCCGGTGGGCAGCAGCACGTCGCTGCCCACCCCCGAGGCCGACGTCACCCTGACCAACGGCACCACCACCTGGCACATCACGACCGCCTCGGTGCCGGCCGCGGCCAAGGGCACCTTCGTCCTGACCGGGCTCCCGCCGGGCACCTACACGGTGAGCGCCAGCCGCAACGGCACCCGGCCGACCTCGCAGCAGGTCACGCTCGCGGCCGGCGACGACCGCGACGTCCCGCTCGCCCTGGCCCCGGCCGCGCTCATCAAGGGCACGGTGACCGTCGGCGGCAAGCCCGCGGTCAACGCCCTGGTCGTCCTCTACGTCGCCTCGCAGTACCCCGGAGTCTCCGTGACGCAGGTCCAGACCGGGACCGACGGCACCTACCAGCTGCCCGAGGTCCAGGCCCCGCAGAACTACGTCATCGAGGTCCAGCTGCCCGCGGGCAGCCCGCTGGCCACGCGCACCGTCACCACGGCCCCCAGCGGCACCTCGACGATCGACTTCAAGCTCCCGGCGGCGCAGTGAGCACGCCGGTCCCGGGCGCCGCGGGAGGACCGGGCGGCGACCAGCCGCTCGTCGTCGAGCTGTCCGGTGCCACCACGGCGGCCGGGCGCACGGCACCGGTGCGCGTGGTGCTGCACAACACCGGGCCGGAGCCGCTGCAGGCCCGGCTGTGGGTCCTGGGGCTGGAGCAGGCCTGGTGCCCGGCGCCGCCCACGCTCCGGCTCGACCCGGGCGAGGTCGTCCAGACCGTCCTGCCGCTCACGCCGCCGGCCGGGACGCCGGCCGGGGAGTACCCCTGGTCCCTCGCGGTCGACGTGCTGGACCCGGTCGGCCGCCCGGCGGGCCGCCGGCAGGTGCACGCGGCGGTGCTCGGCGTCGACGAGCGGCCGCGGGTGTCGGTCACGCTGATGCCGTCCGAGGCGCGGCTCTGGCGGCGCAAGCGGGTGCGCGTCGTCCTGGACAACGCCTCCCCCGCGCCGGCCACCGTGCAGCTGCGCGCCAGCGCCACCGAGGGGCTGCGGGTGAGCACGCCCGAGGAGCCCGCGGTGGTGCCGGCCGGCGGGTCGCTGCGGCTGCCGCTCACCCTCCGGGTCCGCCGGCCCGCGCTGCTCGGCACCCGGCGGCGGCTGCCCTGGACCGTCCACGTCGACAGCGTCAGCGCTCCCGCGTACGCCGACGGCGTCGTCTCGGCCCGTCCGCTGCTGCCCAGCGGCCTCGCCCGGGTGGTCGCCCTGGTGACCGTGCTCGCCCTGTGGGCCGGCCTCGGCGTCGTCACCGTGCCGCGGCTGGCCAGCAAGGTGGCCGCGAGCCGGGAGGCCTCGGCGGCCAAGAGCAACCAGCCCACGGACCATCCCGGGTCGGGGAGCTCGAAGGGCTCGGCCGGCTCCTCGGCCGGCTCCTCGGCCGGCTCTGCCAAGGGCGGCACGGGCAACGGGTCCTCCGGCGGGGGCGGCGGAGGCGGCGGAGGCGGGACGACCGCCAGCCCGGTGAGCAGCACCGCCGGCGCCGTCCGCTTCAGCGGCACCGTCACCGGCACCGAGCCGGCCGGTGTGAGCGTGGCCCTTCGGCAGGTCTCGCTGGTGGACGAGGCGGCCGACGGCGCGGTGCGCATCGGCGCGCCGGCGGCGCCGTCGGGCACCGGCAAGATCCTGGGGACCTCCCTGGCCGCGTTCCCGCGGACGGCCACCTCCACCGCCCGCTCGACCTCGAGCAACGACCAGGGCGGGTGGTCCTTCGTGGGCATCCCCGCGCCCGGCTACTACCTGCTCACCTTCGCCAAGCCCGGCTACCAGACCGTGCGCTACGTGCTGGACTCCTCCAGCGCCGCGGCGCAGGAGCCGCTCGAGGTCGCGCTCACCGCCGGCCAGGGCAAGGTGAGCGGCACCGTCACCGACGACAGCGGCGCCCGGGTCGGCGGCGCCACGATCACCATCACCGACGGCACGGTCACCATCACGACGAGCACGGCCAGCAGCGGCTCCGGGCTGGGCACCTTCTCCGTCGACGGCCTGTCCACCCCGAGCACCTACCTGGTCAGCGCGAGCCAGGCCGGCTCCGCGCTCGCCTCCCGCCTGGTGTCGCTCTCCGCCGGGGCGTCGGCCGACGTCGGCCTCACCCTCACCCGCGGCGTCGAGAGCATCAACGGCACCATCTCCGCCCCCACGACGCTCAAGGGGGTCACCGGGCTCGGCGGGGCCACCGTCACCGCCACGAACGGCAGCATCACCCGCAGCGTGACCACCGTCTCCACCGGCCCGGTCGGCTCCTACACCCTGTCGGACCTTCCGCTCGGGGACTGGACGGTCACCGTCTCGGCCGACGGCTACCTCGCCCAGACCACCCGGCTGACCCTCGACGGCAAGGCCTCGGCCAAGCCCTTCACCACCCAGCTGCAGTTCTCCACCGCCGTCGTGCAGGGCACGGTGGTCGCGGACAAGGACGGCGCGGGCATCGTCGGCGCGGGCCTCACCCTCACCGGCCCCGGCGGCACCTTCAAGACCACGTCGGTGTCCACCCCGAGCGGCGGGTTCTCCTTCACCGGCGTGCCACCGGGCAGCTACACGCTCACCGCGACCTACTTCGGCTTCTCCGACACCAGCGCCAGCGTGACCGCCGACGTCGCCGTGCCGGCCACCGTCCCGCTCAGGATGCCGGCCGCGGCCGACGCCGGCCCGCCCGCCACCGGCCGGATCAGCGGCACCACGCTCGACGGCTTCACACTGTCCCCGGTCACCTGCCCCAAGGACGACGCCACCTGCGTGCACGTCGAGGTCCTGGACACCGGGGACACCCCGACCAAGCTCGCCTCGGTCGACGTCGCCCCCACGGCCAGCTACCTGCTCCCGGCCGCCGACGCGACCGGCCTCAAGCCGGGCCTCTACACCGTGCGGATCTCCGCGCCCGCCTACCAGCCGAGCGTGCTGCAGATCCGGGTCGGCCAGGGCGCCACCGTCACCGCCCCGCAGGCGCTGCTCTACCCGTACGGCTCGATCATCGGCACGATCGGGACCCGGTCGGGCAGCCTGCCCGCCGGCACCTGCGTCATCGCCGTGAAGCTCACCAGCTCGAGCACCAACCCGATCGACCCGAGCACCGCGGTCTGCGACCCGGCCGCCACGACGCCGGCCACCCCGCCCTACGAGCCGAGCGCCCCGCCGGACTTCGGCTGCCCGGCGACCGGCGTCAACCCGGCCACGTCGGTGAGCGACGGCTACTGGTGCGCCGTCGTCGGCACGGACGGCCTCTACACGCTGCCCGACGTCCCGGCCGGCACCTACTCGGTCGTCGTCGTGCCCAGCGACAAGGACTACGTGCCCACCAGCCCGGCCCGGATCACGCTGAGCCCGGGACAGACGGGTCGCTACGACGCCACGATCTCGCGCTACGGCCGCATCACCGTCACGACCCGTGCGCCGCTCTCCAGCGACCCGAACGCGCCCGCCTCGCTGGTGGCCGGTGCCACGGTGACGGCCACCACGGTCACCCCCGGCGTCACCGTGACGCCCAAGACGACCGGTGACGGCACGAGCGCGCCGCTCGGCACCGCGACCCTGACCGGGCTGCCCGCCGCCTTCTACACCATCACCGCGACCTACCAGCTCGACCCCTCGACCACGCTCACGGCGACGGCGAACATCAGCGTGAGCCTGGACCAGACCGCCACGCTCAACCTGGTCCTCACCACGGGCGCGGCGGAGGTCTTCATCGGCCGGCTGCGAGGTCAGGTGGACGGCAAGGACGTCCCGGTCGGGTCGGCCGGCGTCCAGGTCACCGCCGTCTCGGGCTACAACAGCAGCACCGGTCAGCCGTTCACGGTGACGGTCCCGGTCTCCGCCGACGCCAACGGCTGCTTCGCGGTCGTGCCGTTCAGCGAGACGCTCGCGCAGCTGCAGGCGGCAGCCACCGCGGACCCGGCCAACTCCTGCGCCTTCACCGCGACCTCGTTCATCGACGGCAGCGTCCTGCGGGCGACGATCATCAACCCCTCGGTCTCGCTGGCGGTCGGGGCCTCGAGCAGCACCGAGGCGGTCAACCTCACCTCCCGGGCCGACGGCACGGTGCGCAAGCTCTACCTGCCGGAGAAGCGGCAGCCGGTCTCGGTCACGCTGACCGCGGGCACGGACACCATCGGCTCGGCGAAGGTCACGATCTCCGGTGCACCGGTGGAGGCCGGGACCGTCACGGCCTCCGTCGGGGGTGCGGTCACCGACTCCACCACCGGGACCACGTCCTACCCGGTGACGCTCAAGGACTCCGCCACCGCGACCGCGAACAGCCTGCTGCCCGGCAGCTACGTGATCTCCGTGGACGCCGACGGGTTCGCCCCGGCGCAGCAGACGCTGACCGTCGCCACCGCCGACCAGCCGGCGCCTGCTCCGCTGCAGATCACGCTGCAGCGGCTGAAGTCCCTGACCGTCCCGGTCACCTACGACCACCCGCGGTTCAGCGGCACCGCGCCCACCGCACGGGTCACGCTGCTCGACGCCAAGGGCGCGACGGTGAGCCAGCAGACCCTCACGGGGTTCACCGACGCGGCGAACACCACGACCTCGTTCACCTTCAGCAACGTGGCCGCGGTCCAGCCGGACGGCACGACCCCCGCCACGTACACGGTGCGCATCGAGGCCGGCGGATACCAGACCACGTCGGTGACCGACACCTACGACGCGCTGTCGGACCCGGCCAACCAGTCGCGCTACCAGGTCACCCGGCTCGGCGCCATCAAGGTGAGCCTGGTGCAGGTCGTGGGCTCGCGGACCTCGGCGCTGCCGGGCGTCGCGGTGACCGCCGTGCCGGCCGGCGGCGGGGCCACCTTCACCGCCACCTCCGGGACCGGTGGCATCGCCTGGGTCGAGGGCAGCCTCGGCACCAACGGGCTGGTCACCGGGACCTACACGGTCTCCGCCGTCACCCCGGCCGGCTACGGCACCATCAGCCTGTCCTCCTCAGGGTCCTGCGACGTCACCAGCGGCGCCGAGTGCGACGTCACCGGGACGACCAGCCCGACGCCCATCACCGTCACGGTGCACGTCACGACGCCGGCGGCGAAGAAGACCGACCCGGCCGTGGCCGTGGTGGGGGCCACCGTGACGCTGGGGTCCACCGACTCGGCGCTGTTCCCGGGCGGCACGAACCCGATCACGGCGACCACCGACGCCAACGGCGACGCGACGTTCACCGAGAAGGTCATCCCGGCCACCTACACGCTCACGGTGAGCGCGGACACCTACGACACCGTCACCGACCCCTCGGTCACGTTCACCCCGAGCGCGGCCACCTCCGCGACCGTGAACGAGGAGATCAGCCCGCAGTCCAACACCGTCTACGTCAAGGTCAGCGGAGACCCGTCCGGCGCGCCGGTGAGCAACGCGAGCGTGACGCTGTGCCCGACCGGCACCACGTGCGACACCACCACCACGATCACCATGACGCCCACCGGCACCGCCGGCGAGTACTCGGTGGGGAACGTGCCCACGCTGAAGGGCAAGAAGACCTACACGCTCACGGTGAACGCCAAGGGCTTCGCGATCTCCGCCACGCAGGTGTCGATCAGCGGCGGGGTGGTGAACCTGCCCAACGTCCGGCTCGCCGTCGCCACCCAGCAGGTGGTGGTCCAGGTGAGCAGCGGCGACACCTCGGTGTCGCTCTACGGCGGCACCCTGGACCTGCTGGCCTCCGGCACGACGAGCACCAACAACGAGCAGTACGGGGTGTCGATCCTGCCCCTGGGCTGCACGACCGCCTGCACCGCCACCTTCAACTCGGTCCCGTACGGCACCTACACGGTGAAGTACGACCCGGCCACGGGCCACTACGGCAGCGCGCAGTCCGCCCCCTTCGACGTCGCCAGCGACAACACCACCCTGACGACGCCGCTGAAGCCTTCGCTCTCCGTGCCTGAGCACGCGATCACCATCCAGCCCCGCAGCTCGGACGGCACGACGGTGAGCCTCACGCTGCAGATCACCAAGCCGGACGGGAGCTCGCTCTTCTCGAGCGCCCCCGTCGTCAACGCCGGCCCCACCCAGAGCGTCGTCTACTACCTGCCGCAGGACACCGGGACGTGGAAGGTGACCGCGACCCCCGCCGACACCACCGCGTACGTCCCCGCGACGGCCTCCTTCACCCCCAGCGCGACCAAGACGGTGACGGTCACGGTGCAGAAGACCGGTGCCGCCGACGTCACGGTGACGGCGGACAGCACGGGAAGCGCGGCGAGCGTGCCGGTCAGTGCCGACTGCGGCCCCGGTGGGGCAGCCGTGGCCGGCACCACCGACACCGGCGGGAAGGTGACCCTCAGCGGCCTCACCCCGGGCACGTGCACGATCACCGCCAGGGGCGTCTCGGTCACCGCGACCATCACGAGCGGCAGCAACGTGGCCGTCCCGATCGACTACTCGGCGGACCTCACGGTGACCGTCACGACCAAGAACCCCGTCGACGGGACCATCACCCCGGTGAACGGCGCGACGGTCGACGTCACCTGCGCCAAGGCGGCCGGCAACACCCTGGCGGCGGACTACCTCGCCTCGGTCGCGACCGGGACGGGCAACGTGGCCGACTTCTCCGGCGCGAAGTCCCTCCCCCCGGTGACCTGCTCCGTGGCGGTCAGCGCAACGGGCTACACCACCGCCACCCAGAGCGTCACCCTGACGAGCGGGAGCAGCAAGGCCCTGCCGGTCGAGCTGACGGCGGCCTGACCTCGCCCGTCACGCGCCCTGTGATCGTGAAGGGCTGA
>JBQCIO010000099.1:0-8849 GCA_051953655.1 Motilibacteraceae bacterium | reverse complement strand
CCGCTGACCCGGGTGCCGAACGCCCCGGCCTGGCTCGCCGGGGTGGCGAACTGGCGCGGGCGCGTGCTGCCGGTC
Organism: Motilibacteraceae bacterium; assembly: GCA_051953655.1. GTDB lineage: Bacteria > Actinomycetota > Actinomycetes > Motilibacterales > Motilibacteraceae > JBQCHF01. The sequence continues at coordinate 8,774 of JBQCIO010000099.1, read as the reverse complement.
GTGGACCTGCGGCTCCTGCTCGAGGCCCCCGCCCCACCGCTGCCCACCAGTGCCCGGTTCGTCGTGCTCACCCCCGCAGGCGGCGGCGCCACCCCGGCCGTCGGCGTGCTGGCCGAGGCCGTGCCCGGGGTCCACGACGGCGCGCTGGCCCCGCTCGAGCCCCTGCCGCCGACGGTGGCCGGCTCGGCCGCCGCCCTGCTGTGCGGCCAGCTGCTCGACGCCCACGGGCCGCTCGGCGTGCTCGACGCCGCGGCCGTGCTCGCGCTGCGGGACCGGCTTCCCCGCGCCCGCTGACCGCGAGCGGCTCGTCCCGCCGGGCCCTCGCCGGGCCATGGCTTCAGGCGCCCCCCGGCCGCGCCGATGTGGCACCAGGGGACCCGCGCGAGCAGAGGTCCCAGCAGCCCATGGGCAGTGACGGCAGGCGCATCGACCGCGGCAGGAGGGACGGCGACGTGGAGAGCTCGCGACGGCTCACGGCGACGGCGGCCGGTGCCCTGTGGTTCGCGGTCGCGCTGGGCCTGGCCGGCACCCTGCTGCTGGCGCGCTTCGGTGCGCCGGAGCAGGTGAACTGGCCCGGCGCGGTCGGCGGGCTGCTGGTCGGCGTGGCGCTGGCGGCCACCGCCACCGCGCTGGCGGCGGCCGGCGGCGCGGTAGGGGACCGGCTGGGCCTCGGCGGCGGCCGGATCGGCCCCGCGCACCTGGTCCTCATCGGGCAGGCCGGCTACGCCCTGGCGATGGCCGCGGCCACCGGCGGGCTGCGCGGCCCGCTGTGGCTGCTGCTCGCCCCGGCCACCCTGTTCGCCTCGGTGGTGCTGACCCGCTGGCAGAACGCCGCCTTCGCCGTGCTGTGCGGCGGCGGGCTGGCCGTCGTCGGCGCCCTCACCCACAGCCTCACCGAGACCACCGTGCCGGTGGCGTTCCTCGCCATCGCGGTGCTCGCGGCGATGCCGGTCATCGACGGCGAGCTGGCCGACGCCTTCATCGTCAGCAGCCGCGCCGCGCAAGCCCGCCGCGACGAGCTGGCCGCGCGGGTGGAGGAGCTCTCCGCGGCGCTGGCCCGCACCGCGCAGGGCGACCTGGCCGTGCACGTCGACGACGCCGCCGCGGCCGGCCAGGTGGCGCAGACCGACGCCGCGCTGGACGAGCTGGCCCGCGCCTACAACCACACCGTGGCCAACCTGCGCTCGCTGGTCGCCCAGATCCGCAGCGGCGGCGAGCAGATCACGGCCAGCGCCGGCGAGCTGCTGACGACCGCCGAGGAGCACGCGGCCAGCGCCAGCGAGCAGTCCTCCGCTGTCGCCGAGACCACCAGCACCATCGAGGAGCTGGCCGCCACGGCCGCGCAGATCGCCGAGACCGCCGAGTCGGTGGCCCGCTACGCCGCCGAGACCCTGCGCCACGCCGAGGAGGGCCGCAGCGCCGTCGCCGCCTCGGTGCACGCCATGGACGCCATCTCCGACCGGGTCGACTCGATCGCCGCGCGCTCGCTGTCGCTGGGGGAGAAGAGCCAGGAGATCGGCCGGATCCTCGAGGTGATCGACGACCTGGCCGACCAGACCAACCTGCTCGCGCTGAACGCCGCCATCGAGGCCGCGCGCGCCGGCGAGCACGGCCGCGGCTTCGCCGTCGTCGCCACCGAGATCCGCAAGCTGGCCGAACGGTCGCAGGAGAGCGCCGGGCGCATCCAGGCGATCGTCACCCAGATCCAGGCCGAGACCAACGCGACCATCCTCGCCTCCGAGGAGGGGGCCAAGGAGGTGGCGAGCGGCTCGGCGCTGGCCCGCGACGTCGTCGACGCCCTCGAGCGGATCAGCGGCATGGTGGACGAGACCACCACCGCCGCCAAGGAGATCTCGATCGCGACGCAGCAGCAGCGGTCGGCCTCGGACCAGGTCGTCTCGGCCATGACGGCGGTCTCCGACGTCTCCCGGCAGTACGCCGTGGGCTCCAAGCAGTCGGCCGCCGCGGCGGCCCAGCTCAACACCCTGGCCGCGGAGCTGCGCGCCTCCATCGAGCAGTTCCGCGTCTCCTGAGCCGGACCGGGGCGACGACGATGGCCGGCTGGGCGGAGGACCCCGAGCTCTTGGCGACCTTCCGCGCCGAGGTCGAGGACCGGCTCGCCTCGCTGTCGGCCGGGCTGCTGCGGCTGGAGGGTCACCCGTCGCCCCGGCAGGTGGTGGCCGCGCTCTTCCGGGACGCGCACACCGTCAAGGGCTCGGCCCGGATGCTCTCCCTCGACCACGTCGTCGCGGTGGCGCACCGGTGCGAGGACCTGCTCGGCGCCCTGCGCGACGGTCGGGTGCCGGTGCGCACCGACGTCGTCGACGTGCTGCTGGTGGCCGTGGAGGCGATCCGCCGGGCGCTGCCCGGGGCGGACCGTCCGCTCGCGGCCGCAGACCTCGAGCCGGTGCTGGACGCCCTCGGCGCGGCGCTGGCCGGCGCGGAGCCGGTGCACCTCCCGGTCCTGCCCGAACCTCTCTCCGACGCTCCGTCGGAGGACGACGAGGTCGATGCACACGTCGTGGACGCGCCGGGCGGCTGGGTGCGGGTGCCCGCGCGCCGGGTGCACGGGCTGCTCGACGTCGTCGGCGAGGCCGAGCTGGTGGCGCGACGGGTCGGCCGCGACGGCGCCGCGCTGACCGGTCTGGTGGACGAGCACCGCCGGCTGGTGCGCCAGCTGCGGGCGTCCCTCCAGGCCGGCGGCGTCGTCATGCCCGAGGAGGCGGCGCTGGCGCTGCACGCGCTGGGTGGGCTCGGGGACCGGATGACGGAGGCCGGCCGGGCGCTCGCCGGGCGCGCGGAGGAGTCGCAGGCGCGGCTGGAGGCGGTGCGCGAGGCCTCGCTCGGGCTGGCGATGGTGCCGGTGCGCCGGGTGGTGGCCGCGTTCGAGGCGCTGGTGCGCGAGCTCGCCGGGCGGACCGGCAAGCAGGTGCGCCTGGTGCTCGAGGGGCAGGACGTCGAGCTGGACGCACGCGTGCTCGACGCCGTGGCCGACGCGTTGCGGCACCTGGTCACCAACGCCGTCGACCACGGCTGCGAGGCACCGGCCGAGTGGACGGCGGCGGGCAAGCCGGCCACCGCCACGGTCACGGTGACCGCCCGGGCCGCCGGCGCGAGCGTCGTGGTGGAGGTCGCCGACGACGGCCGCGGCGTGGACGAGGACGCGCTGCGCGACGCCGCGGTCGGCCGCGGGCTGCTCGAGCCCGGCGCGACCGACTCGGGCCCGGCGCTGCTGCGCGTGCTGTTCGCCCCGGGGTTCAGCACCCGCACCGAGGTGAGCGAGACGTCCGGTCGCGGCGTCGGCCTCGACGTCGTGAGCACGTCGGTCCAGGACCTCGGCGGCACCGTGGACGTGACCTCCGAGCCCGGGCACGGGACGCGGTTCACCATCGTGCTGCCGGTGACGCTGGGCGTGGTGCGCTGCCTGCTCGCCCGGGTCGGTGAGGAGCGGTACGCGCTGCCGGTGCCCGCGGTGGTGGAGACGGTGAGCCTGGTCGGGGTGCCGGTGCACGACGTGGCGGGCACCCCGTGCATAGTCCGCAACGGGCGCACCCTGCCGGTGCTCGACCTCGGCGCGGTCCTCGGCACGCCCGGCGCGCGGTCGCCGCGGGCGGCCGTCGTCGTGCGGTGGGGGCGGGCCGGCGAGGAGCTGGCCTGGGCGGTGGACCGCCTCGAGGACGAGGTCGAGCTGGTCGTGAAGGAGCTCGGCGGCTTCCTGGGACGGCTGCCCGCGCTGCCCGGCGCGACGATCGACGGCGACGGGCGGGTCGTGCTGCTGCTCGACGTCCGGGAGCTCGCGGTCGCCCACGCTGGCACGGCGGCTCCGCCACCCGCCATCTCCGACGCGTTGTCGGAGAAGGTGGTCGCCGCGCTGCCCGCGCAGCGTTCCGGGCGTGCGCGGGTGCTCGTGGTGGAGGACTCGGTGGGAGTCCGCGAGCTGCAGCGGGCGATCCTCGAGTCGGCCGGCTACGACGTGGTCACCGCCGTGGACGGGCTGGACGGCGCGGCCCGGCTGTCCGGCGAGCCCGCGGACCTCGTCGTCTCCGACGTCGAGATGCCCGGCATGGACGGCTTCACGCTGACCCGCCAGATCCGCCGGACCAACGGCTGGTCCGAGGTCCCCGTGGTGATCATGACCAGCCGCGGCGACGACGCCGACCGGCGGGCCGGGCTGGACGCCGGCGCCAACGCGTACCTGCTCAAGAGCGAGTTCGACCAGGCCGAGCTCGTCGGGACCGTCCGACGGCTCGTCGGCCGCTGACCTTTACGACAGACCGTAGGAGGAACCGTGGACAGCTTCGGGTCGGCAGGGGACGCCCCCGCCTTCACCGTGCTCGTGGCCGACGACAGCCCGACGCTGCGCCGCATCGTCTCGACCGTGCTCGAGCGCGAGGGGTTCCGCTGCGTCACCGCGGAGGACGGCGTGGAGGCGGTGCAGGCGGCCTTCCGGCTGCAGCCCGACGTCGTCGTCATGGACGTGCAGATGCCGCGCGTGTCCGGCTACGTGGCCGCGCGCCTGCTGAAGGACGACTGGCAGACGGCGGAGATCCCGATCGTCGTGCTCACCAGCCTGGACGCCGCCAGCGACCGCTACTGGGGGCTGCAGACCGGCGCGGACCTCTTCCTCACCAAGGACTTCGAGGCCCCGGAGCTGGTCGAGGCGGTGCGCGAGGTGCTGCGGCTGGCCGACGAGCGCCGGGCGGGGCGGCCGGCCTACAAGCCCGAGCCGGTGGAGGTCGGCGACGACGAGGTGCTGGCCCGGGTCTCCGAGCTGCTCGACCGCAAGCTGTTCGAGGCCTCGGTGAGCAGCGAGGTCACCGCCATCGCGGCCGACGTGCACGGCTTCGAGGAGACCGTGGCCGCCGTCCTGCAGGTGCTGGCGCGGATCGTGGACTACGACATCGCCGCCGTCCTGCTGCTGCAGGACCACGCGACCTACGTGACCCTGGGCCGTGAGGTGAGCGCGGCCATGTACACCGAGTTCTTCGGCGCGGTGGCCGAGGCGGCCGGCGCGCTGGGCGGGGCGCCGGTGGCGGTGCAGGACCTGCTGCCGCGGGTGGCCGACCCGCACGGCTGGCTCGGCGCCGACGACGAGGGCCACATGGCCACGTTCCTGTCCATGCCGCTGCGGGTGCGCGGGCAGGTGATCGGCGCGCTGGCGCTGGCCAGCGCCACCAAGAACGCCTTCGGCGAGAGCGCCCTGTCCACCCTGCGCCTGGTCGAGTCGCCGGCCGCGGTCGTCATCGACTCGGCGCGGCTGTCGGGGGTTCGGGGCTGACGCGGCTCTCGGCCGCGCCGGGAGCCGGCCCGGCCGAACCCCGGGAGGTAACCCTTGGGCCCCGCGGGTAGCCTCGAGCGGTGACCCAGCACGATCTCGAGCCGCGCTACCGCCTGGACGGGGGCGACGAGGGCGACGACCTCGGCACCGCGCACGCGGAGCCGGCGGTCGACGTCGACGTCTACCGCCGGGTGGTCGGGCGCTTCGCGACCGGGGTCACCGTGGTCACGACGCACCTGGACGGCATCGACCACGCGATGACCGCCAACGCCTTCACCTCGGTCAGCCTCGAGCCGGTGCTCGTGCTGGTCTGCGTGGAGAAGGAGGCGCGGTTCCACGACGCGGTGCTGGAGACCGGCACCTGGGGCGTGAGCATCCTCGACGAGTCCGCCCGGGCGGCGGCCACCTGGTTCGCCACCCGCGGGCGCCCCCTGCACGGCCAGCTCGACCAGGTCGACCACCACCCCGGCGCGGTCACCGGCGCCGCCCTGCTCGACGCCGCCCTGGCCACCCTCGAGGTCCGCACCACCGCCGTGCACGACGGCGGCGACCACTCCATCGTCGTCGGCGAGGTCATCGGACTGGGCACGCCGGTGCGTGAGGGACGGCCGCTGCTGTACTACCGGGGGGCGTACGCGCACGTGCAGTAGGGGGCTTTCCGGTCGCGCGTCCTGCTGGGCCCCTGTTCGTGCTCGCGGGTGCGGTCCTGTCTTGTGGATCAAAGGCGGCTGCTGACGGACGCGGCCGGGCACGGGGTGCTTGACGCGGCCGGGCGGCGGTCTCGCTCGCAGAGTGTGACCTTGTTGCTGCTCTTCCGCGGCGTGTCGTGCACTGACGTCACATTCTGCGCTTCTTCTGCGTTTCGAAGATCGAGTGGAACGCTGTTGCGCGGCACGCCGGCGAGTCGCGCAACAACCTTCCACTCAGCACCTTCATGACCACCGGCCGGCCGCTCGACCGGCCCCGCGCCTGCTCCCGCCGTCACCAGCGCCTTTCCCTGACCCAGCCACCCGAGAACCGCGGCCGACGCGCGGGACAGCGCCTAGTTCAACGTCGCCCGCGCCCCCCGCGCCGCCCGCCGCGCCTCCTCGGCCGCCGGCGGATCGACCCCCTCGACGACGTCGGCCCACGCCTCCAGGTCCGCCGCCCCGCCGAGCGGGTCGCCGAGGCGGACCCGGAGCAGGCCGCGCTCGCGGCGCAGGGCCAGGGAGCGCGTCGGCAGCAGCAGGCCGAGCTCGACCGCGCGCAGCCGCTGCGGGAGGCGCTCGGGGCGGTCGGCCCAGGCGCGGACGTTGGCGAGCACCCGGGTGAGGACCTCCTCGGCGGTCCACGGGCGCACGTGCTGGGCGTCGCCGGCGCGCAGGGCGAACGGCAGCCCGCCGGCCCACGGGTCCGCGAGCGGGCCGCCGGGCCCGAGCTGCACGACGAAGTGCCCGGGCAGGCCCACGCCGTGGCACGGCACGTCGGCGCGGCGGGCGACCTCGATCCACACGACCGAGAGCAGGATCGGCAGCCCGCGCCGACGGCGCAGCACCTCGTGCAGCAGCGAGGAGCGCAGGTCGGCGTAGTCCTGCGGCAGCCCGCCGAAGCCGGCCAGGGCGGTGCGCAGACGGTCGGCCGGGTCGCCGACGGCGGGGACGTGCGCGGCCAGGGCGTCCAGCGCGGCGAGCCACGGGTCGGTGCCGCCGAGAGCGGCGAGGTCCTCGTCGAACTCGGCGGCCACCAGCAGGCAGGCCAGCCCGAGGTCGGCGGGGTCCTCGCGCAGCAGCGCGGAGAGGCGCTCCCGGGTCTGCTCGCTCACCGCGCCCTCGTGCTTCTCACGCGGGCGCCCAGCGGTAGTGGTAGCGGTGGTGCGGGGCGAAGCCCATCGACCGGTAGAGCGCCTGGGCGGGCTCGTTGGTGGTGAGCACCTGCAGGTAGGCGCTGTCCGCGCCCTGCTCGGCGCCCCAGCGCAGGGCCTGCGCGACGACGGCGCGCCCGAGCCCCCGACGTCGGGCCTCCGGGACGACGTCGACGGCGGCCACGCCCACCCAGCGCTCGCCGCCCCGGCCGTCCGGGTCGGTGCTCACGGCTGCCCGGGCCACCGCCAGCAGCGGGGCGTCGGGGGCGGCGCCGGCCTCGGCCAGCCCGAGGAAGGCGACGAGGTCGCCGCGGGGGAGCACCTCGGCCGCTGCCGCCGGCAGCTCCCCGCCGCGGTAGCGGTAGCGGGCCAGCCAGGCCGGGGTCGGTGCGGCGGACAGGCGCAGCTCGACCCCGGCGGGGAGCCCGCGGTCCTCGGCGGCGGTCACGGGTGCGGTCAGCACGTCGGTGAGGTCGCGCGCCTCCCAGCCCAGCTCGGCCAGCAGCGCGTCGGTCTCGTCCGCGGCGCCGATCGGCACGGCCGCGCGCGGGGGGAGCCCGCGCTCGCGGTACCAGCGCACCGAGGCCTCGACGGCGTCGGGCAGCGGCATGCCGGGGTCGCCGGCCACCAGGACGGAGTTCGCCCGGCCGGTGAAGCCGGCGCCGGCCCGCAGCAGCCAGTCGCCGAGCCGCTCCTCCTCCAGCCCGCGCCAGCCTCTGGCCGCCGCCCGCTCCAGCGCGGCCACCCGCGCCCCGCGGCGCAGCGGTGCGGGCGGCACCTTCTTGCCGCCGGCCACCTCCGGCTCGGGAACGCGCACCTCGCCGTGGCGGGTCCGCACCAGCAGCTCGCCGGCCGCGGTGCCGGGGGCGCGCCAGGCCAGCAGGTCGCCGAGGACGTCCGCGAAGCCGCCCTCGGGCAGCTGACGGCGCACGACCACCCGGGAGCCGACGTCGGCGGGGGAGAGGTCCGCGGCGAGCCGGACGCGGGTGCCGGTGGCCCGCGCGTCGGCCGGCGCGTCGGCCCGCGGTTCGGACACAGCACCCTCCCCGCGTGACGCGCTCTCCCAGACAGCGGGATACTAGGCGGCGGCCCGTCGCGCGACGATGCAGGCGGTCCAGGCGTGAGGGACTTGACCAAGGGAACACACCGCACTTCTCGGACCTGGCAACGTGCGGCCCCGAGCTTCGAGGCTTCAGGAGGAGCACCACCGTGACGTACGTCATCGCGCAGCCCTGCGTCGACGTCAAGGACAAGGCCTGCATCGAGGAGTGCCCTGTCGACTGCATCTACGAGGGCCAGCGCTCGCTCTACATCCACCCGGACGAGTGCGTGGACTGCGGCGCGTGCGAGCCGGTCTGCCCGGTCGAGGCCATCTACTACGAGGACGACGTCCCCGAGCAGTGGAAGGACTACTACAAGGCCAACGTCGAGTTCTTCGACGACCTCGGCTCGCCCGGCGGCGCCTCCAAGCTCGGCATGATCGAGAAGGACCACCCGATCGTGGCCGCCCTGCCGCCGCAGGGCGAGGGCCACTGATCCGGGTCTGGACCATCAGGACGACCTGCTTCGCGCCGCCCACCGACCTCGGGGGGCGGCGCGCTGCGGTTTCGGGCTGCGCGAGAGCCGTTGACGGGCGGCGCGATTGGTGTGCCGCAC
>JBQCIO010000098.1:0-53704 GCA_051953655.1 Motilibacteraceae bacterium | reverse complement strand
GTCGTCGGCATGATCACGCCCTGGAACTTCCCGCTGCTCATCGTCAGTCAGAAGCTGCCCTTCGCCCTCGCCGTCGGCTGCACCGCCGTCGTCAAGCCGGCCGAGCTCACCTCCGGCACGACCGTGCGGCTGGCCGAGCTGTGCCGGGAGGCGGGGCTGCCCGACGGCGTCGTCAACGTCGTCACCGGTGCCGGGCGCGACGTCGGCGGCCGGCTGGCCGAGCACCCCGACGTCGACATGATCACCTTCACCGGCTCCACGGCCGTGGGCAAGCAGATCATGGCCACGGCCGCGTCAACCCTGAAGAAGGTCGAGCTGGAGCTGGGGGGCAAGAACCCCCAGGTCGTCATGCCCGACGCCGACCTCGACCGAGCCGTCGACGCGGTGGTCTTCGGCGTCTACTTCAACCAGGGCGAGTGCTGCAACAGCGGCAGCCGCCTGCTCGTCCAGCGCGACATCGCGGACGACTTCGTCGCCCGGGTCGTGGAGCGCGCGGCCCAGGTCAGGGTCGGCGACCCGCTGGAGGAGTCCACCCTCGTCGGGGCCATCGCGAGCCCGGCCCAGCTGCGGACCATCGAGACGCTCGTCGACGCCGGCCGGGAGCAGGGCGCGGAGCTGCTGCTCGGCGGCGACCGGCTCGGCGCGCCGACCGGGCGCTTCTACCAGCCCACGGTCTTCGACCACGTGACGCCGGAGATGGACATCGCGCAGGAGGAGATCTTCGGTCCGGTCCTGTCCACCCTGCGGTTCACCGACCTCGACGACGCGCTGCGCATCGCGAACGCCACCGTGTACGGGCTGTCCGCGGGCATCTGGACCCGCGACGTCGACACGGCGCTCGCGTTCGCCCGCGGGGCGAAGGCCGGCACGGTCTGGGTCAACTGCTGGATGGACGGCTTCCCCGAGCTCAGCTTCGGCGGCTACAAGCAGAGCGGCATCGGGCGCGAGCTCGGGCGCGCAGCCATCGACGAGTTCACCGAGCTCAAGACCATCACCATGCGCACCGGCCCCCGCGCCAGCTGGCTCGACGGGAGCGTCCGGTGACCAGGATCGAGCCCCCGCGCGACGTGGTCGAGCTGGCCAGGCACGCCATGGACGTCGCCGGCGAGAAGGTCGACCGGCTGGTGCGGCAGCATCCGGACCACCTGCCCCTGTTCACCAACGGCGGCAAGTGGCTGCACGACGAGGACCCCTGGACCAACTGGTGCGAGGGTTTTCCCGCCGGCATGATGTGGATCTTCGAGCGGCACCTGGACGCCGCGGTGTGGCGGCCCCGCGCCGAGCACTACTCGCGGCTGCTGGAGGGGCGCCAGTTCGACCGCGAGGTCCACGACCTCGGCTTCACCTTCTGGCCGACCTGGCGCAGCTGGTTCCTGCGCACCGGCGACCCGGCGCTGGACGACGTCGTGGTCCAGGCGGGTCGCACCATGGGCCTGCGGTTCCACGAGAAGGCCGGGTTCCTGCGCTCGTTCCTCGCCGAGGACAGCACGTTCATCGACATCATGATGAACGTCGGGATCATCTACTACGCGGCCCAGCGGACCGGGGACGAGGACCTGCTCCGACGAGTGCGCACGCACTGCGAGCAGACGCGCCGCTTCCTCGTCCGCGGCGACGGCAGCACGTCTCACGAGGGCGTCTTCGACCTGGACACCGGCGAGTTCCTGCGTCAGTCCACGCAGCAGGGGTGGCGCGACGACTCCTCGTGGGCCCGCGGCCAGGCGTGGGCGCTCTACGGCTTCGGCACGGTGTTCGCCTTCACCCAGGACGAGCGGTTCCTGCGGACCGCGCTCGCCTGCGCGGACTTCTACCTCGAGCGGACCGGCTCGCGACTGGTCCCGCCCAACGACTGGGACGAACCCTCCCCGGCACTCCCCTACGAGAGTTCCGCTGCCGCGATCGCGGCCAGCGGGCTGCTGCAGCTGGCCGCGCTGGTCGGAGACCCCGACCGAGCGGACCGCTATGCGGCCTACGCGTTCGAAACGGTTCGGACGCTGTCCAGCCCCAGGTTCTTGGCCTCGTCTGACCATGAGTGGGACGGCATCCTCAAGCACGGCAGCTATCACGAGACCAAGAACCTGGGAGTCGATGAAAGCGTGATGTGGGGCGACTACTTCTTCGTCGAGGCCCTCGACAAGGTCCTCGGCGGCGAGCTCCTCTCCACTCAGCGCTGACGGTCCACCCTACCCAGCCTCGCGTGCGGATCGCGAGCGACTCCCAGGAGCAAGCATGCCCAAGAACAAGCGCGCGGTCGCACTCGCGGCGATCGGCGTCAGCACACTGCTGCTTTCCGCCTGCGGCGGCGGCACGTCGGGGGGCGGCTCGTCCCAGGCCGCTGCCGGATCCACCTCGAGCCAGGGCACCGGTCCTGCCACCGGGTCCGCGGAGGTGTTCTCCTGGTGGACCTCGGGGTCGGAGAGCGCTGCGCTGCAGCAGCTCTTCGACGCCACCAAGGCGGCCAATCCCGACCTCAAGCTGGTCAACGCCGCCGTGGCCGGTGGCGCCGGAACGAACGCCCAGCAGGTGCTCGCGACCCGACTCGCCGGCGGGGACGTTCCTGAGACCTGGCAGACCCACGCCGGTGGCGCGCTCGGCGACTACGTGTCGCAGGGCGTCGTGTCGGACCTGACCGACCTGTACACGAAGAACGGCTGGGACAAGGATGTCCCGAAGGCGCTGCTCGACAGCATCACCTACGACGGCAAGATCTACGCGGTCATCACCGGCGTCCACCGCAACAACGTGTGGTGGTACAACAAGAAGATCCTCGCCGACGCCGGCATCGATGTCCCTGCCAGCATGACGTTCAGCCAGTTCCAGGACATCGCCACCCAGCTCAAGTCCAAGGGTGTGGCTCCCCTCTGCCTCGGCGACACCGCCATCTGGACGGCGGCAACGGTGGTCGAGGACACCGTCGTCGGCGAGGTGGGCGCCGACGGCTGGAACAGCCTCATGGACGGGTCGCTGAAGTGGAGCGACCCCAAGGTGGTGCAGGCCGTCAAGGACGCCTACACGACCATCGGGTGGGCGCAGCCGGACCACAAGTCCCAGGACTGGGCCGGCGCCGTGGCCGAGCTCGCGCAGGGCAAGTGCGCCTTCAACATCATGGGCGACTGGGCCTACGGCGAGCTGGTGGTCAAGCAGCAGCTCAAGGACGGCACCGACTTCGGCTACACGGTCCTCGGCGACCCCAACACCTTCGTCACGGTGAGCGACGCCTTCGTCGAGGGCAAGGGAAGCAAGAACCCGGCGGGCGCTGCCGCGTTCGTGACGGCGGTGATGAGCAAGGACGCCCAGGTCAAGTTCAACCAGCGCAAGGGCGCGGCTCCCTTCCGTACCGACGTCGACACCTCGGCGCTCGGTGCCTACCAGCAGGGTGCAGCCAAGACGCTGGCCAGCGGAAAGCTCGTCCCCTCCCTCGTCCAGGGTGCACCGAGACTTCCTGCCGCCATCACGCAGGCCTTCTCCGACGCGTCCACGCTGCTGGAGTCCAACGGCGACGCGGACGCGTTCGCGAAGGCCATGGACACCGCCTTCGCGAGCAACAAGTAGGCACGACCCGTCAAACAGCCAGGTGTGGGGCCGCGCCTGCGGCGGCCCCACACCTGGTCCCCCACTCACGCACCGGAGACGTCATGGCCACCGCCGTGTCAGAGCTCGATGTCGGAACCTCCGCACCCCCACGACCCGCCGCCCCACGACGTCGTCGACGCCACCTCCCGCCCGGACTGCTCTGGCTGCTGCCCACCTTCCTGCTCGTCAGCGTGTTCGTCTACGTCTTCATCTCCTACACGGTCGCCGTGTCGGTCTCGAAGAACTGGCGGGCAGCCAAGCCCGACCTCACCCCCGCGAGCCCGTGGTACGCCAACTACCAGGCGTTGGCCCGGTCAGCGCGGTTCCAGGCGGACGTGCGCAACAACCTCGTGTTCACCGTGCTCTTCCTGCTCCTCGCCGTGGGGGCGGGGTTCCTCCTGGCCGTGCTGGTGCACAACGCCCTGGTGGCCAAAGGCTTCTTCCGCTCGGTCTTCATGCTTCCCTACGCCCTGTCGTTCATCGTCACCGGCGTGGTCTGGCGCTGGCTGTTCAACCCCGAGGCCGGCTTGAACCTCATCCTGGCCAAGTCGGGGCTGTCGTCGGCCTACGAGCAGGTCACTGGGGCGCCGCTCAAGCCCGACTGGACGTCCTCACCGACGGTCGTCGGCGACGTCAGCGCCCTGCTTGAGAAGGTGCTCCCAGGCGGCCACTTCATCCAGGTCAAGCTCGGCATCCCGCTGGCCCTGCTCGCCGTCGTGCTCGCCTCGGCCTGGCAGCTCATGGGCTTCGCGATGGCGATGTTCCTGGCCGGGTTGTCCTCGGTGCCGGAGGAGACCCTCGAGGCGGCACAGCTCGACGGCGCGACGGGGCTGCGCTACTACCGCTCGATCGTCATGCCGCTCATGAAGCCCTTCGCCGTCACGGTGGCGGTGATCCTCGCCCATGTCGCGTTCAAGATGTTCGACCTGATCTACGCCATGAGCGGCAGTGGGATCGGCTTCGCCACCGACATGCCCGGCATCTTCGTCTACGAGACGATCTACAAGGCTCTGCAGCCCAACCGCGGGGCGGCCGCCTCGGTCGTCATGCTGCTCATGGTCTGCGCCGTCGTGGTCCCGTACCTCGTGCAGACCGGACGGAGGGACGCTCATGAGTGACGCCGTCGTGACGACCCCGGTCGCGTCCCGGACCCCTCAGGCGCGGGTCCTGCCGGGCCGGCGCGACCGCCACGGCCACCAGGCCTTCGGGCCGCTGGCACGCCGCATCCAGCTCGCCGTGCTCGTGGTCCTGGTCCCGGTCATGCTCCTCCCGCTCTACGTCCTGCTCTCCGCGGCCTTCAAGACCTCGGCCAACGCGGACGTCTCGACGATGTGGCAGCTGCCGCACCCCCTGTCGACGCAGGGCCTGGCGGCCGCGTGGCGGGCGCTCGCACCGAACTTCCTGCACTCGTTCGAGATGGTCGTGCCCGCCGTCGCGCTCTCGAGCCTGCTCGGGTCCTTCAACGGCTACCTGTTGTCGAAGTGGCGCTTCCGGTACGACAACCTGGTCTTCACCCTGATGCTCGTGGGGATGTTCATCCCCTACCAGTCCGTGCTGATCCCGCTGGTGAAGTTCCTCCAGCTGGTGCACCTCTACGGCACCATCCCAGGGCTCGTGCTCACGCACGTGGTCTACGGCGTCCCGATCACCACCCTGATCTTCCGCAACTACTACACGGCGACGATCCCGACCGCGCTCGTCGTGGCCGCGGCCCTCGACGGCGCAGGCCTCATCGCCACCTTCTGGCGCATCGTCGTCCCGCTGTCGGCGCCGGGCTTCGTGGTGGCCGACATCTTCCAGTTCACCAACATCTGGAACGACTTCCTGTTCGGGATCGTCGTGATCCCCAACCCCGGCATGCAGCCGGTGACGGCGGCGCTGAACAACCTGTCGGGCACGCAGACCGTCGACTGGAACATCGTCATGGCCGGCGCCCTCATCGCGGCGGTCCCGACGCTCGTCGCCTACCTGACCCTGGGAAAGTTCTACGTCCAGGGCCTCACGTCGGGATCGGTCAAGTAGCCGTGCGGGAGATCCACGAGGCCGAGGTCGTCATCATCGGCTCCGGCATGGGCGGGTCCACCCTCGCCGCGGGCCTGGCCCAGCGCGGGGTCAGCTCCCTGGTGGTGGAGCGGGGCACGTTCCTGCCCAGCGAGCCGGAGAACTGGCTGCCCGAGCACGTCTTCCAGGAAGGTCGCTACAAGGCGGACGAGCCGTGGTGGGACGCCCGGGCGCAGCAGTGGTTCGCGCCCGGGGTCCACTACGTCGTCGGCGGCAACACCAAGGTCTACGGCGCGAGCCTGCCCAGGTTCCGCAAGGAGGACTTCGGCGTCGTCGAGCACGCCGACGGGGTCTCGCCCGCCTGGCCGTTCGCCTACGACGACCTCGAACCCTGGTACGTCGAGGCCGAGCGGATGTACGGCGTGCACGGCACGCCCGGGACCGACCCCACCGAGCCGTGGCGGTCTGCGCCCTATCCCTACCCGGCGCTGCCGCACCATCCGGCCCTGGACCGCGTCGTCCGCGGCTTCGAGTCGCTGGGGCTGCACCCCTCGTTCGCCGCGATGGCGGTGGACCGCCGTCCTGGCGGGAAGTGCGTCCTCTGCGCCACCTGCGACGGGTTCCCCTGCCAGGTGGGGGCCAAGGGCGACGCCGAGACCTCCGCGCTCGCCCCGGCCCTGGCTTCGGGGCACACCCGGCTCCTCGACCGGACGCGGGTGACCAGGCTCGACACCGACGCGTCCGGCCGGCGGGTGAACCGGGCGATCGGCACGCGGGACGGCGCGGAGGTGGAGCTGCGGGCCAGGACCTTCGTGCTGGCGGCGGGGGCGGTGAACTCGGCCGTCCTGCTGCTGGCCTCGGCCGGCGAGCGCCACCCGGCCGGGCTCGCCAACTCCTCGGGCCTGGTCGGTCGCAACTACATGGTCCACAACGCCACCTTCGCCGTCGCCGTGGACCCCAGACGGCGCAACGACGTCGACTTCCAGAAGACCCTCATGGTCAACGACTGGTACCTCACCAGCCCGGACGGCTTTCCGCTGGGCAACGTCCAGATGCTCGGCAAGCTGCGCGGGGCCATGGTGAAGGCTGCCCGGCCCCGGGTTCCGGTCGGGGTGCTGGACGCGGTCACCACCCGCTCCTGGGACTTCTACCTGGAGTCCGAGGACCTGCCCGACCCAGGGAACCGGGTGACGCTGGGTCCGGACGGGCGCATCGAGGTGACCTGGACGCCGAACAACCTCACCGCCCACCGCGGCCTGGTTCGGCGCACCAAGGCCGCCCTGCGCCGCATGGGGTTCCCTCTCGTGCTCACCGAGACGATGGGCATCGGGACCAACTCGCACCAGTGCGGCACCTGCGTGGCCGGGGAGGACCCGACCACGTCGGTCCTCGACCCGCTGTGCCGCACGCACGACGTCGAGAACCTCCTCGTCGTCGACGCATCCTTCTTTCCGTCGTCCGCGGCCGTGAACCCGGCGCTCACCATCGCGGCCCAGGCGCTCCGGGTCGCCCACGAGGGAGACGTGCTCCGTTGACCGAGCTCACCACCCTGTTCGCCAGCCCGGTCGTGCCGGTCGTCGTGATCGAGGACCCCGCGGCGGCCGTGCCGCTCGCCCACGCGCTCCTGGCCGGCGGGATCGACTGCGCCGAGGTGACCCTGAGGACGCCCGCCGCCCTGGAGTGCATCCGGCGCATGGCGGAGGAGACAGGCATCGTCGTCGGGGCCGGCACGGTCAGGTCGGTCCGCGACGCCGAGGCGGCGATCGAGGCCGGCGCCCGCTTCGCTGTGTCCCCCGGCGTGTCCCGCGACGTCGTCGCGCTCTGCCAGGAGGCGCAGGTCCCGGTGCTACCCGGTGCCGTGACGGCGACCGAGGTCATGGCCGCGCTCGAGCTCGGGGTGCGGCTGCTGAAGTTCTTCCCCGCGGCCACGTCCGGCGGTCCCGGGGCGGTGTCGGCACTGGCCGGCCCGTTCGCCGACGTCTCCTTCGTCCCGACCGGCGGCGTGAGCGTCGACAACGTCCTCGACTACCTGGCGCTGCCCAACGTCACCGCCGTCGGCGGCACCTGGCTGACCCCGGCCGAGTGCCTGCGCGGCGGCGACATGACCACCGTCACGACCCTGGCCCGCGCGGCCACCACCCTCGCATCGGGAGCATCGTCATGAGTCAGTTCCCCCTTCCGCCCGCGGAGGGACGCGCCTTCGACGCGATCGCGCTCGGGGAGGTGATGCTGCGCCTGGACCCCGGGCCCGGGCGCATCCGCACCGCGCGGAGCTTCGCGGCCTCGGAGGGAGGCGGCGAGTACAACGTGGTCCGGGGCCTGCGCAAGGCCTTCGGCCTGCGCACCGCCATCGTCACCGCGCTGGCGGACAACGAGGTGGGCCGCCTCGTCGAGGATCTCGTCTGCCAGGGCGGTGTCGACACGCGGCTGGTGCAGTGGCGCGACCACGACGGCATCGGCCGGTGCGTGCGCAACGGGCTCAACTTCACCGAGCGCGGCTTCGGCGTGCGCGGTGCGGTCGGCGTCTCGGACCGCGGCCACACCGCGGTCGCGCAGCTGCGCCCGGGCGACGTCGACTGGGACGCCGTCTTCGGGCGCCTGGGAACCCGGTGGTTCCACACCGGGGGGATCTTCGCCGGCCTGTCCGAGTCGTCGGCGCTGGTGGCCGTGGAGGCGGTCCAGGCGGCCAAGCGGCACGGCGTGGTGACCTCCTACGACCTGAACTACCGGCCGAGCCTGTGGAAGGGCATCGGCGGGCAGGCCCGGGCCCAGGAGGTGAACCGGGCCATCGCACCGTTCATCGACGTGATGATCGGCAACGAGGAGGACTTCACCGCCTCCCTGGGCTTCGAGGTGGCCGGTGTGGACGAGCGCCTCGACCGGCTCGAGGTCACCGCGTTCGCCGACATGATCGGGGAGGTGGTCACGTGCTACCCCAACTTCCGGGTCGTGGCCACGACGCTGCGCACCGTGCGCTCGGCCAGCGTGAACGACTGGGGCGCGATCGCGTGGTCGCGCGACACCGGCGTCGTCCAGGCCACGCACCGCGCCGGCCTGGAGATCGTCGACCGCGTCGGCGGGGGCGACTCCTTCGCCTCCGGCCTGGTGTTCGGGCTGCTCACCGGGCGGAGCCTGCCCGAGGCCCTCGAGCTGGGTGCTGCCCACGGCGCCCTCGCGATGACCACGCCGGGCGACACATCCATGGCGTCGCGCAAGGAAGTCGAAGCCCTCGCCGGTGGTGGCAACGCCCG
Source organism: Motilibacteraceae bacterium (assembly GCA_051953655.1). Lineage (GTDB taxonomy): Bacteria > Actinomycetota > Actinomycetes > Motilibacterales > Motilibacteraceae > JBQCHF01. The sequence goes on along the minus strand of JBQCIO010000098.1, from coordinate 44,879 downwards.
GGTCCAGCGGTGACCGCCGCGAGACGGCTCACCGTCGACTCCACCAGCATCAGTTCTGACGCGGCCCGCTCACTCGTCGACGCGGCAGCCCAGGCCGCCCAGGCCCTTCGCAGGGCGGTCAGCATCGCCGTCGTCGACCACTCCGGTCTGCTCAAGGCCTTCGCCCGGATGGACGGAGCGACCCTGCTCTCCGTCGACATCGCCGTCGACAAGGCCTGGACGGCGGCGGCCAACGGCATGCCCACCCACGGCTGGCGCGACCTCCTGGACGCCGACGCCGCCGTCGCCCAGATCGCGCATCGCCCGCGCTTGACGGCCTACGCCGGCGGCTATCCCGTGACCATCGACGACCAGCTCGTCGGCGGACTGGGCGTCTCCGGCGCGCACCGCCTGGAGGACCGCGAGATCGCTCAGGCCGCTCTCGAGGCGCTCGGGCTCCCGTCCTGACTGGGGCGAGGCAGCGTCGCTCTCCGTAGAAGGTTGCCGCTCCCTGCACCCGGACCGCTCGAGGACAAGGGACCTCGTCGAGGCTGACGTCGGGTCTGCCCACGGAACCGACCCGTTTCCGCGGCCGGCGTCCGGGGTACCGGAAGCCCGGTTCAGGAAACGCTCCCGTCAGTCAGGACCGCCATGTCGACGATCGAGCCGACCCCCTCCTTCCACGGCTCCTCGAGCAGCCCGCGCGAACCAGAGCGTCACGAGCAGGTGGCGCGCGCGCACTTCATGCTCGCTGAGGTGTTCGAGGAACTCGGCAACCTCGAGTCCAGCCAGCGAGAGCGCGCCCTCGGGCAGGCGCACCTGGAGAAGTCGACCGGCGGTCACTAGAAGCCGGCTCACGGCGGCCAGCCATCACCAGCACTCGACCTGGCCTGTCGCCTCAGTGAGCGGCCTTCGCGGGATCTGCCATCTAGTGCTCACGCACTACACGTTGTTGACCCCAACGTCTGGTACGTCGCTCTCTCTTGTCGGGCATGATCCACTCGACCGAGCGAGGGGAGACCATGATCCGCGTGCTGGTGGCCGATGACGAGCCGGTGGTGCGTGGCGCCCTGAGCGAGGTCTTCGAGGCCGACGACCGGTTCGTCGTCGTCGGAGCGGTAGGCAGCGGCCCGGAGGCGGTGCAGACCGCACGGACGGCAGCGCCCGACGTGGTGCTGCTCGACGAACGGATGCCCGGCGGCGGTGTCGAGGCGGCCGAGTCGTTGCGCGAGGAGGGGGTGCCCGCCACCGTCGTCTTCCTGTCCGGACGGATGGAGCCCTCTCTGGTGGCCCGGATGCTCCGCGCCGGCGCACGGGGCGTCATCGCGAAGGGTGACGTCGGCGGGGCGCTGACGGACCTGGTCGAGCGGTGCGTCCGCGGCGAGGTGATCCTCGCGACTCCGTCCGCCGCCGAAGGCCTGCGGCTCTACGGCGGATCCTGAACCGCGGCGCCGGCCGGTCCGGCCAGTGCCTCCTCGCCGGGCAGCCAGAACCGGACCAGGGTCCCTCCACCAGGTGCAGCCTCCAGCCGCAGCCAGCCCCCGACCACCGCTGCCCGGTCGCGCATCGTGCCCAGGCCGCGGTGCCCCGGCGGGGACACCCAGGTGTCCTGGCCGGCGCCCACCCCGTCGTCCGCGACCGCGATCTCGACGCCACCGCGCAGCGGTCGCAGGCTGATCCTGACGGTGCTCGCCTTGGCGTGCCGCTGAACGTTCCGCAGCGCCTCCTTGGCGATGCGCATCGCCTTGGTGCGCTCGGCGGCCGGCAGCTTGATCTCGCCGTCCACGACCACCGACCAGCGCACCGGCTCAGCGGCGAAGATCACCCCGGCCGCATCGCGAAGGGCGTCCTCCAGCGGCACCTGCTCCCCCACCGGCTCGAGGTCGAACAGCAGGCTGCGCAGGCGCCGCGCGACGTCGCCGACCGCCCGCTGGACGACGGCCAGGTCGTCGACCAGCTCAGGGGCCACTCGCCGTACCCGGCGTTCGAGCAGACCGAGCCGCAGGTCCGCCGCCGCGAGGGTCTGCACCGGCTCGTCGTGCACGTCACCGGCGATCCGTGCCCGCTCCAGCTCCTGGGCCTCGAGCAACCGCTCGAGCAGCACCCGGCGCTGCTGCAGCAGCTCCTGGAGCCGGGCCGTGGTCGCCAGGCCGTCCAGCGCGAAGGACACGTTGTCAGCCACACCTTCCAGCAGCCGGCGCAGCTCGGCGCTGAAGGCACCCGCGGTGCCCGCGTAGATAGTGAGGGCGGCGACCGGCCTGCCGCCCTCACGCAACGGCAGGGTGGCCGAGGCCGCAACGCCATGGCGCGATGCCAGGTCCCACCAGGGCGCCGTCGCCTCGGCCGACAGGAAGTCGTCGGTGTAGCAGCACTCCCCGTCACGCAGAGCACGAGCAGTGGGGCCGCGGCCGACCGGGACGTCGGGGCGAACCGTGAGCCGCAGGGAGCTGACGTACTCCTCCAGCGCCCCGTGGCAGGCCACCACCTCGATGTCCTCGCCACGGCCTCGTTGACCGACCCAGGCACCGAGGAAGGCTCCGGTCTGCGCGACGATCCGGGAGATCTCCCGGTAGAGCGCCTTCGGCTCGGTCGCCCGGACGATGGCCTCGTTGACCTCGGCGAGCGTGCGGTAGACGCGGCTGAGCTCCCGGAGGTGCGCCTCGGTGGCGACCCGTGCCGTGAGGTCGATCATGGCGATCACCGCGGTGGGGGCGCCGTCCGGCTCGGACAGCTCAGCGACCCTCGCCTCGACGGGGAACCGCGCGCCCGAGCGGTCCCGCGCCAGCTGGTCGCCGGCGAGTGCGGCCCCGGCCGTGCTGTCGGGCAGGAGAAGGGACACGTGCTGCCCCAGAACCTCGTGCATCGCATAGCCGAAACGGCTCAGCGCCACGGGGTTGACGTAGCGGATCAGCTCGCTGGCATCGAGCAGGACGACCATGTTGGGGGCGGCGTCGAGCAGGCTGCGGGCGGGGCCTTGAACGGGCGAGGGTCGCTGGCGCACTCGTCCTCCACCTGTCACCCGTACGGGTCCCGTCGGCCGATCAGGCCATCGTCGTGGCCGTGGGGACCGTCTGCAAGCAGCTTCGCCGGAGACGGGACTCAGCGCCGCTGAGCAGCAGCACGTCGTGGGTGGCAACGACCGCGCCGACCACGAGGCGCTGGCTCCCCACATCTGCGGTCACCCTCCCTGACCGCAGCAGGTCGCCGCTCGGTCGGGTCAGGTCAGTCAGGTCAGCCACCCCCGACGCAGCGCGGCTGCGACCGCAGCGGTGCGGTCGGGGGCGCCGGTCTTGACCAGGATGCGCTCCAGGTCTCGCTTGATGCCGCTGACCGAGACGCCCAGGCCGTGGGCGATGGTCGCGTTCGAACGGCCCGCCGCAGCGGCGTCCAGGACGGCGACCTCTCGCTCGGTAAGGGGGTTGACCAGCGAGCGCATCACCAGGCGAGCCTGGGCCAGGTCCCCCGCGCCGGCGTGGGCACGCACCCGCGCCGCCAAGCCCGCGTCGCGGCGAACCGCCAGCCCACCGAGGACGACCCGGACACCCGGACGGGCGCGGCGAACGGCCCGGATCCCGTTGGTGAGCATGGTCGGCTGCACGCTCTGGTGCAGGCTGATCCCCACCACGCGCAGGTCGGATGAGTCCTCGACCAGTCGGACGAGCTCCTGCCAGGGCGCCTCGTCCACGCGCAGGACGTCGAACCCGTCGACGGTCAGGACGTGCTGGAGCATCGTCAGCCCGAGGACGTGTCTCTCTCCCGGCGCCGGGGCCAGCAGGACCGGGCCCCGCCCGCTCGGCGCGGCGAGCACGGCCTGCTCGTCGGCGCTGAGGGCGTGGACGACCTCGCGGGCTGCTGCGCTCAGCCGGTGCTCGCTGGCGATCGAGGCCAGCCCGTGCTGCCAGCGCTCGCCGACGCGTTCGAACAGCGGTCGCACGACCCCGTCGTAGAGGTGAGGCAGCTCCAGACCCGCTCGACGGGCCAGCCGGGCGGCCTGTGCCGCACCAGCCGGGTGTCCCGCGCGCAGCTCACGGCGCAGCAGATCGACGAAGGCCGCCTCCGCGCTACCGGCGACGCGCGGGCGGCCCACCGCCGTGCGCGCCGGGTGTCCCCGGCACGTCTGACATGCGACGGATTGTGCCTCATTCTTCACTCCCCGTGGCCGCTGAGCCGAACGGCGCAGTCGGGGCACGGCGTCGACGACGCGAGCGTGCACGGCAGGCGAGCCGGCTGGCTCGCGATCGACCGTTGCGGCCTGCTTCCGACAGCCCATCTGCTCAACTGTGCCCCCGTCAGGGCGATCCGCCCGTCCGGACATGGCGTCCCTTGAACCGGTATGTCAACCAGCAGCGATGTGCCAGGGGGTGGCTCGATGCCTTGGTGGGGCTTGCTTCTGGGCCGCGCGGCGCTGGCCTCGCAGCCAGCGGATGCACCGGCCGTCCCGCGACCTCGAAGGCAGGACCTCCGGCCCGTCCCGACCAGCAACCCACTCCCACCCGCGCCGCTGGTCGAGCCGGTCACACCGGGCAGGACGGCTCCCGTGGACCCGGTCCTCCCACCGCGGCTGTTCGACACCGCGCGCCCGGGTGCTGTCGTCGCTGCAAGCGCAGGTCACCCTCACCTCGCTGCTCCCCGACGGCGCAGTGCTGCACGGGCGCGTGCTCCGCCGGCGCGAGCTCGCCGACGGATGGGAGGTCGCACTCAGGTTCACCCCGACCGCACCGGATGCGGCGCCTGACATCAGGCGCCTTCTCGACGAAGCCATGACGACGACCAGCTGAACCGGTCGTCCCCTCGGTCGAAAGCCGCGCGGTACGACGGCTCGGGCCGCGACTCGAGCGAACAAGATCGATGTGGGGCCGCGCCACCGACCGGGTGCTGGTCGCGCCGGCCTATCCGGTAGGTCCCGATCCACCGCCCGCCCGAGCCTGCAACCCCCACCATCGCGGGCAGCGGCACGCCGGGGCGGCGTGCTGGCCGTGGCCGAGTCCCTCGGGCCGTCAGGCCGGCCCGACCGCGTCGTGGTCGACGACGAAGTACCGCATCACCGACATGCGGGTCCCGGCGCGGGCGAAGACATAGCCGGCCATCGTCGGGCTGGTGTGCGAGCCGGTGACGACGGCCTCGGCGCTCGCCGTCGGTGGTCACGGCGTTCGCTGGACCTGAAGTCCGTGGGGGTGATGCCCTGCCGGGCGACGAAGAACTTGACGAAGTTGGTCGCCTCCGAGAACCCGAGGTCGGCGCCGATGGCGGCGATCTGACGGTCGGTGTGAGCGAGCAGTCGCTTGGCCTCGAGGATGACGCGGTCGTCGATCGCTTGCTTGGCGGTCCGGCCGGTGGCGGTCAGGCTCATCCTGGTCAGGGTGCGTGGGGAGTAGCCCAGCGCTGCGGCGTAGTCCTGCACACGGCGGGTCTGGGCGAAGCGGTGCTCCAGGTCTTGCAGAAAGCGGGAGTAGGCGCCGCTGTCAGGGCCTGTCTCGGCAGGGACGTCGCGAGGCAGACGCGCGATGTGGATGAGCAGCGCGGCGAGCAGGTGACGCAGCAGGAGCGGGCTGTCCTCGGCCACGTCCGCCCCGCGGTACTCCAGGGAGATCTCGGAGACGAGCGAACGGATCCGTCGCCCCTCCTGCTGCTCCAGCTGCCAGGCGTCTGTGCCGAGACCGGCGATCAGACCCGGTCGGTGCACGAAGCTGCGGGTGAAGAGGACGACCACACCCTCCGGCTGCCCGGGTTCCTCGACGGTGCGCGGCAATCGCTGCACCTGGCCCGGGCGGGTGTGCAGCAGCGTGCCGGGACGGCAAGCGTGCTCGGCGAAATCGATGACGGCGACACCGCGGCCGCGCGTGATGAGCGTGATCTGGTGGAAGTCGAGCCGGTGCGCCGCCCCGAATGCTTCAGGTGTCAGCCGGCGCCGCAGGTCGGAGAGGGTCATGACTTCGATGCCTAGCTGTGGCCGCGACCGGTTGCGGTAGCCGCGTTCCTCGAACGATGCGCGACCGCTTCTGACCATCACGCGACCGAACGCTACCTCGACCTCGGGCATCGGCTGCCCCAGGCTCGGTGCAGCGCTCAGCCTGGGCGCAGAGCCAGAGAGGATGGACATGGGCAACGCCATGGACAGCGCGGCGATCGTCGTCACGGCGCTCGAGGAGATGTTCGACGACAGGGATCCCGCCGCCGTGGACCGATGGGTGTCGCCGGACTACCGGCAGCACCGCGCGTCGGTGCCCGACGGCCCGGAGCCGCTGCGCGCCTTCGTGCTCGGGCTGCCGGCAGGATTCCGGTACGAGCGGGCCCGCATCGTGGCCGAGGGAGACCTGGTCGCGGTGCACGGGGTCTACCACGGCTGGGGACCGGAGCCGCTGGTCGCCTTCGACATCTTCCGCGTCACCGAGGGCCGCCTGAGCGAGCACTGGGACGCGCTCCAGACGATGGCGGCCGACCCGGTCGGGGGCCGCAGCCAGGTCGACGGGCCGGCAGGGCCGGACCGCACCGCCGACACGGCCGCCTCCCGCGCGCTGGTCGAGGGGTTCGCCCGCGAGGTGCTCGTGGGTGCCGACTACAGCCGGCTGGAGCACTACCTGCAGCCGGACTATCACCAGCACAACCCGGAGGCGGCCGACGGGATCGCGGGGTTCGCCGCCGCCGCCCAGCGCTGGGCCGCGGACGGCAAGCAGCTGGTGTACCGGACGGTGCACCGGGTCATCGCCGACGGCGACCTGGTGCTGACCCAGTCCGAGGGCGACTTCGGGGCGCCGGTCGCCTACCTCGACCTCTTCCGGGTCGCCGACGGCCGCATCGTCGAGCACTGGGACGTGATCGAACCGGTCTCGATCGATCCCGCCTGCTCCAACGGCAACTTCTGAAGCGAGAGGACCACCCCCTATGACCACTCCCGCCTTCGCCGGGCAGACCTACCTGATCCGCTTCGACAACGGCACCGTGTTCCGCAACACCTACTCCACCGACGGCGCCACGCTGCACTACGACACTGTCGAGGGTGCGGGCGCGGGCGGCTCCGAAGACGTCAGCCTGCACACCGCGGCCGTGGGCGGCCGTTCCTACCTGGTCAACTGGGTGGAGGCGAACAGCACGACCGTCACGCACCTCATGAACCTCGACGACGCGACAGTGCACGCCTTCTGGACCTTCGACGGCCACCGAGGCCGCGTCGGCGAGCTCCACACCGCCGGCCTCGAGAAGCTGGGGACAGCGGTCCAGTCGTGAGCATCGTGGTCTTCGGCGCGACCGGCCGGATCGGGAGCCGACCGGCTCCACGACGTCCCGACGCTCAGGTCAGGGACGGTGGTTGCGGCGCCGCAGCGTGATGATTCCTGCCACGACGAGCAGCAGGGGAAGGATCAGACCCCAGAGCAACCAGCCGTTCATGTCCACCCCCTCCGCGCGACCGTCGATGCCGTCGATGCCGTCGATGCCGACAGCCTGCACCGGAGCATCGCCGCCCACCTCATCCGCGGGAGGTGAATCGGCGGGGACAGATCTCGGTCCTCAGCCAGCTGAGACGGAGGCGTGACTTATGGCTCTGGCCGCACTCGCACCGAGCAGCCACAGTCACGGCCGTGGCTCGCCCGGTCGGCGCGTGCCATCACCGGCTGAGCAGGAGCACGCAGGAGAGCCAGATGACAGACATGCCGCACACCTCGATGGGTGGGACGGACACCCGCGATTCACGCAGCAGCGGTGACCTCGCGGTCCGCCGAGTCTCCGGAGCGCACGCCGACGACGTCGGGGCGTGGACCGGCTGGATCCTCTTCGCCGCCGTCGTCATGGTCATGCAGGGCAGCTTCCACGCCCTTCAGGGCCTGACCGCACTGCTGCGGGACGGCGCCTACGAGCTCCCCACCTCCCGGCTGCTCGTGGACGTCAGCTACACCGCGTGGGGCTGGTGGCACCTCGTGGTCGGCGCGGTCGTCGCCGCGGCCGGGGTGCTGCTGCTCACCGGCCGCGCCTGGGCGCGCGTCGTCGCCGTCCTGGTCGCGGCCGTCAGCGCCATCTCCGCCGTCGGGTTCCTGTCCTCCGCACCCGTGTGGGGGGCCATCGTGATCGCACTGGACGTCGTCGTCATCTGGGCGGTCGCGGTCCACGGCGGCGAGGTCCGGGACCTGTAGGGACGGTCCGGGCGAGCCGGCCCGGCATCAGCCATCGGGGGCGGAGCCCGCTCACCCGCGCAGGTCGTCGAGGTGGTAGCGCACCTGGAGGGCCACCCCGGCACCTTCACCCACCGCGGCGGCGAGCTGCTTGGTGGACCCGCCGCGGACGTCGCCGGCGGCGAAGATGCCGGGCACGCTGGTCTGGAACGCCCGGTCGGTGACGACGAAGCCTCGCTCGTCGAGCGTCACGCCGCCGTCGAGCCAGCCGGAGTTGGGATCGAGCCCGACAAAGACGAACGCGCCGGCGGCGGGGTGCCGCCGTTCCTCGCCGCTGGCCCCGTCGCGCAGGACGACCTCGCTGAGCTTCCCGTCCACGCCGACGAACTCGACGACGTCGGTCTGCACCAGCACCGACATCTGGGGATGCGCGGCCACCTTGTCCTGCAGCAGCCGCGACGCCCGCAGGGTGGCGTTGTGCTCGACCACGGTGACGTGCTGGGCGAACTGGGTGAGGAACAGCCCCTCCTCCAGGCCGGAGTTGCCCCCGCCCACGACCACCAGCTCCTCGGCGCCCCGGTAGAAGGGCCCGTCGCAGGTGGCGCAGAAGTGGATGCCGGCGCCGATGAGGTCGTCCTCTCCCGCTGCACCGGTCCGCCGGTAGGTGGAGCCGGTGGCCACGACGGCGGCACCGGCGTGCAGGACCTGACCGGTGGACGTCGTCACCTCCACCACGCCGTCGGCGGCACGCAGCCCCGTCACCGACACCGCCTGCAGGAGCTCGACGCCGTACCGGCGCGCCTGCTGGGCTATGCGGTCGGCCAGCTCGGCCCCGCCCACCCCGTCCGGGAAGCCGGGATAGTTGTCGAACCGCTCCGTCACGCCTGCCTGACCACCCAGCGCGGACCGCTCGACCACCAGCGTGCGCAGGTTCTCCCGCGCGGTGTAGTTCGCCGTGGTCAGGCCCGTGGGACCACCTCCCACCACGACGACGTCGTAGGTCGTCGCACCCGCTTCCCGCGGCAGGCCCAGCTTGTCCGCCAGCTCGTCGTTGCCCGGCTCGGTGAGGAAGCTGCCGTCGGGGAAGACGATCGTGGGGATGATGCGTCTTCCTTCGTTGCGCCGCTCCACCTCCGACACCGCATCGGGGTGGGCCTCCAGGTCGACCCAGACGAAGGGGATGCGCTGCTCGGCGAGGAAGGCCTTGCTGCGGCGGCAGTCCGGGCACCAGGTGGCGCCATAGACGGTGATCTGGGCCTCGGGCTCGTTCACGTCGTTCCCCCCTCGGGTCCTGGTGACAGCAATGGTGGCGCTCCGCGGTCGGGTTCGCAGGCCCACGCGCCCGGCGCCCCCTAGAGTCGGACCGGGACCATCGGGTGATGAGGGGGCAGTTCGTGAGCGGACAGACGCAGGTGGCGCTGGTCACCGGGACCTCCAGCGGGATCGGCCTGGAGACGGCGGTGCAGCTGGCGGGGGCCGGCGTCGACGTCGTCGCCACGGTTCGCGACGTCGCCCGCGCAGCACGGCTGCGCGAGGCGGCGGAGGCAGCCGGCGTGTCGCTCGACGTGCGCTCGCTCGACATCACCTCCGACGCCTCGTCGGAAGGGTGCATCGCGCAGGTGCTGGAGTCGCGCGGACGCATCGACCTGCTGGTCAACAACGCCGGCGCCGGGATGGTCGGGACCCTGGAGCAGCTCTCCCTCGACGACCTGCGCTCAGCCTTCGAGACCAACTGCCTCGGTGTGGCCAGGCTGACCAAGCTCGTCCTGCCGCACATGCGCGAGCGGGGCTCGGGCCGGATCGTCACGGTCACCAGCGTGGGCGGCGTGGTGGGGCAGCCGTTCAACGAGGCCTACTGCGCGGCGAAGTTCGCCGTGGAGGGCATGATGCAGGCGCTCGCCCCGGTGGCGGAGCGGATGGGCGTCACGGTGAGCGTGGTGGAGCCGGCAGCGGTCGCCAGCGAGTTCGCGACCAGCGCCCTGAGCGAGTCCGCCGGCCGGGTCGGGGCGGCGGAGGACGCCTACAGCAGCCTGCTGGCCGCCTACCGTCGCCGGACCGCCGCCGCTTTCGCCTCCGCCCAGTCGTCGCGGCACGCCGCGGCCGCCGTGGTGGCCGCCTGCCTCGACCCCGCTCCCCGCTTCCGTTACCAGACCTCCGACACGGCGTCGGCGTTCGCGGGTCTCTCAGTGGCCGACCTGGACGGCGAGCAGGTGCTGGCAGTCACCCGGACCTGGCTCACCTGAACGCACTCCGCGCTGGAACCACGCTGGAACCGTCGGCGGCGCCCTAGACCTCGGTCCTCGACTGCACGGCGTCGAGGTCGATGACGGCCCCGCGGATCCCTACGATCACCGTCTCCAGCTCGTGCACCATCGGCTCCCCCGCGCCCAGCCGTCCGACCACGCCTGCCCGCATCGCCGCCGCAGTCTCCCGCGAGGCCAGCAGCTCCGCTCTGCTGCGGTAGGTCACCGTCAGCATGGTGTGCCCGGTGTCCCGGTTCACCAGGAACACGATGGTGTTCACGCCAGGAATGTCCTGAACCTTCCTCAGCACCTCGTCGCGGAACAGGGCGATCGCCTCCGCGATCCGCGAGGGAGGCACGTCCATCTCCACGGCCCGGCTCCAGTACCCGGGCTGGTCCGCGTCGGCCTGCCACACCACCTCGGACTCGGCCAGCTCGACGCGGACCCCTGCGGCGCCGAGCACTCTCGCCGCCTCGGCCCGCAGCTCGGCGACCCCGCTCTCGCTCGCCTCCAGCGCCGCCCGGTCCTCCCAGACGGTGGTCACCACGACCTCGCCCGTCTCGCGGTCGACCCACATCCCCAGGCCTCGGCTGCCGGGCTCGGCGTCGACGACCGGTTGCACATGGTCTCGGACGAAGGCGATGCCACCGTCGATCCTGCTCGGATCCGCCTCCAGGATGTTCACTCGACCGATCACGGCCCACCCCTTCCGACACCAGCGCCGGAGCGGCGCTCCCCGCACCCTGTTCCGAGGTGGGGCGGGCGGCAAGACCGCCATCGGCTCCACTGATCCCGGCGCCCCGGGACAGCCTGCCGACGAGAACCCTCAGTCACCCGCTGCGTGCGTCGGCCCGCGGGTCGTCCGGCGCCCCGCCGAGGAAGGTGCGCACCCGGTCGTGGCGTCGGCGGTACCGGTCGCCGAAGCGGCTGCGGGCCCGCTCGAGCTTGCCGTCGCCGTAGCGGCGGGCCGCCCAGGGCGAGGCCGGCTTGGCCAGCCGCAGGGCACCGATCGTGGCCACGACCGGGACGACGACGCCCACCAGGCCGGTGGCGATCTTCCCCTTCGCGATGCAGACCGCCGCCAACGACAGGTGCAGCAGCACCACCGCGACGTAGAGGCCGGTGCCGACCTGTCTGCTCGGGGCGGGGCCGACGGGGGTGGCTTGCAGCAGCAGCACCGTCCCGAGGGCGGCGGCGACCAGCACCGCGTCGATCGACGCGCGTCCCTCCTCCCGCCAGTAGACGTCGTCCAGGTGGAGCCACAGGGCGAACTCGTCCAGTGCCAGCGCCGCACCAGCACCGAACAGCGCCGCGAGCACGTCGGTCCACGGCCAGCCCGGGTCGAAGCGGAACTCGAGCAGGCCGGTGAGGAGAGCCAGCAGGATGCCCCAGACCTGGTGGTGCACGTGCACCCCGCCGAGGTGGACGTCCTTGAGGACTCCGCCCTCGGAGCGCGCGGAGCGGGACCGGGCGTGGATGCGCCGCGTGACGGCGCGGGTGACGGTGAACGTCACGAGGAATCCGAGCAGGGCCCACACGGTGGCGGACCGACCGGTGTCCACGAGCACTCGCTGGTACCAGTCCACGAGCGGGTCCCTCTCGACGACCGACGCGTGGCGCCAGTGTGCCGAGCCCACCTACCCCTGGCCGGTGCCGTTCGGCGCCGGCTCACGGGTCCTTCGACCCTGCCGCGGCGGGGCTCCCGTCCGCTCAGCTGCCGCCGGCCGACGGCTTCGGTGCGGCGACGGTGAGCGAGAAGATCAGGGTGACCAGCAGGACGGGGATGACCACGTAGTCCGCGACCGCCCCGGGCGCGGTCCCCACGGTCATGACCGGCTTCAGCTGCCCGATGCCGACGCGCAGGAGCGGCTCGAGGAGCAGGACCACCAGCATCGCGGGCACGAGTCCGCGGTAGCGCCACAGCACCACCCAGACGACGAGGGCCAGCAGAAGCTGCACCAGTCCCCACTGGGCGAACATCGCGATGATGTTGTCCCCGCCGGCGACGCCGGTGTCGATCGTTGCGATCGACTGCGCACCGCCGTCCGGGGCGAACATGTGGATGAGGCTGCGCACGGTCCAGAGCAGGTCGTAGAGCGCGACGACGACGATGACCCAGCGCGGCCCCAGGTAGCTGCCGGCATCGGCGGGCAGCAGGCGCGACATCGCACCTGGGCTTCCCGCCGTCGGGAGGGCCCTCTCCTCGCCACTCATGGCAGGTCCTTTCCCTCGTCGCCTCAAGAGCCGGTCGAAGGGTCGTTCAGTCGAGTCGGTCGGTCGGGTCGGTCGGTCGTGCGCCTCGTGCGGGCCTCAGACCTCGCCGGGCACCAGCTCGCCGACCGCCGAGTGGCTCTCACCTTCGCCGGCCGGATCGTCCGGCCAGGTCACGTCGGCACCCTCGCTGGCCACGTGCGGCAGCACGCGGTCGAGCCACCGCGGCAGCCACCAGTTCGCCTTGCCCATCACGGACATCGCGGCCGGCACCAGCAGCATGCGGACCACGCTGGCGTCCACCAGCACGCTGGCAGCCAGGCCGATGGCGAGCATCTTGATGGTGACGTCGTCGTTCGCCACGAAGGCGGTGAAGACGCTCACCATGATCAGCGCGGCGCTGGTGATGACCCGGCCGGTGGCGGCCAGCCCGGCGGCCACCGCCTTCGCGTTGTCGCCCGTGGCACGCCAGGCCTCCTGGACCCGGGAGAGCATGAAGACCTCGTAGTCCATGGACAGCCCGAAGACGATGGCGAACATCATCATCGGAACGAACGACTCCACCGGCACCTTCTCGGGCACCCCGAACAGCGCGCCGCCCCAGCCCCACTGGAAGACCGCGACGACCACGCCGTAGGCGGCGCCCACCGACAGCACGTTGAGCACCGCGGCCTGCAGGGCCAGCACCGGCGCCCGGAAGGTCAGCAGCAGCAGGACCAGGGCCGTCAGCACGACCACCCCGATGACCACGAGCAGGCGCGAGCTCACCTCGTTGCCGAACTCGATCCGCTGGGCCGCGGAACCGGTGACGTACCCGTGCGCCGGCGTGCCCTGCAGCGCCGTGGGGAGCGTGTCGTCCACCAGCGTGTCGAACAGGTCGGCGGTGGCCTTGTCCTGCGGCCCGGTCCTGGGCACCACGGTGCCGACCAGGATGCCGCCGCTGGGCGAGGGGGACAGCGGTGACACCGACGCCACGTCGGAGGTGGCAGCCAGCGCGTCGCGGACCGGGCCCGCCACGGTGGAGGCGTCGGCGCCGTCGAGGTCGACCACCACGGTGAGGGTTCCGTTGACCCCCGGCCCGAAGCCGTCCGCGAGCAGGTCGTGGGCCCGCCGCTCGGTCCAGCTGGCCGGTGACGCGCCGGCGTCGATGTGGCCGAGCTGCATGCTGAAGGTGGGGATGGCGAGCACCGCGAGCAGGGCGACGCCGCCGGCCAGGAACCACCACGGCCGCCGCGAGACCAGGGCGGAGAAACGGTGCCAGCCGTCGCTCTCGCTGCCGGACTCGGCCACCGGCCGGCGCACCGCGACCTTGTCGATCCGCCGGCCGAGCAGCCCGAGCCCGGCCGGCACCAGGGTGATGGCGCCGAGCGCGGAGACCGCCACCGTGGCCACGCTGGCCAGCCCGAGCTGGCCGATGAAGGTGATGCCGCTGGTGTAGAGCCCGAGCAGGGCCACCGCGACGGTGCCGGCCGCCACCAGCACGGCGTGCCCGCTGCTGGCGGTGGTTCGGGCCGCGGCCCGCACCGGGTCCTCGCCGTCCATGAGCAGCTGGCGGAACCGGGTGGTGAGGAAGAGGGCGTAGTCGATGCCGACCCCGAGGCCGATCATGGTGGCCAGCGTGGGCGCGGAGGTCCCGAAGGTGATGACCGATGCCAGCAGGCCCACGATCGAGACGCCGATGAGCACCCCCACGGTCGCGGTGACCAGGGGCAGGAAGGCGGCCAGCACGCTGCCGAAAGCGAGCAGCAGCACGACGGCGGCGACCGCGAAGCCGATGATCTCGGCGGTGTCCTTGGTGTGCGGCCGGGCCAGCTCACCGAGCACTCCCCCGTACTCCACCTGCACGCCCTTGTCGGTCAACGGCTCGACCGCCGAGTCCACCGCGTCGAGGTAGCCGTCGGGCAGGGAGCGGGCGTCCTGGTCCAGCTGCACCGTGGAGTAGGCCGTCCGGCCGTCCGGGGAGACCCGCGGCGCGTTCTCCGACAGCGGGTCGGAGACGGACAGGACGTGCGGCAGGCCGCGCAGCCTGTCTACCGCCTGCTCCACCGCCGCCGAGTCATCGGCGACCTTCCCCTGCGAGACGTGCAGGACCACCTGCGCGCCGGCTCCGGACGCGGTGGGCAGCTGGGCGGTGAGCAGGTCCGCACCCGTGGTCGCCTGCGACCGGGGCACCGTGACGGTGTCGCTCAGCTTGCCGCCGAAGGCACGGTTGCCGGCCACCGTGCCGACCAGCAGCAGCAGCCAGAGGCCGAGGACGACCCACGGGTGGCGGGCGCAGGTCTGGCCGGCCCGCGCCAGCAGCGGAAGCCTGCCCTGCCCCGGCAAGGTCGCCTGCCGTCCGAGGCCGGTGCGATGGATCTGGGCGGGCGGTCGGGCTCCGTTCACAAGACCAGCCAACCGGGAGCCGTTGCCCTCGGCCTGCCCGCGGCCTGAGGACTTGCTGAAGCACGCCTGGGCCAGCAAGCCGCCGCCAGGGCCGGCGGCGAGCCGCACGTCGCCGCCCTGGACGCGCGCCAGGTCCCGGGCGATGCCCAGCCCGAGCCCGGTCCCCTCCCCGCCGCGACCGTCGTCGGCGCGCCAGAAGCGGTCGAACGCCTTTTCCCGCTGCTCCACGCTCAGGCCCGGTCCAGCGTCGACGACCTCCACCCGCACCTGCGCGGCGTCGCCCTCCACCAGCACCTGCACCGGCGAGCCGGGCGGGGTGTGGGTGAGCGCGTTGGACAGCAGGTTGCCCACGATCCTGCGCAGGGCTTCCTCGTCGGTGGCGGCATCGTGCCCGCCCGGCCCCACCACGAGCGTGATCGGGCGGTCCGGGGCCCGCACCCGGGCGTCCTCGACCAAACCGCGGACCGCGGCGACGACGTCCACGACCGTGGCGGACAGCGGCTGCCCGACGTCCAGGCGGGCCAGCAGCAGCAGCTCCTCGACCAACCGGTGCATGCGCCGGGCCTGGTCGTCGATGCGCCCCATGGCCAGGTCGACGTCGTCCCAGGAGTCCAGGCCGCCGTGCCGGTAGAGGTCGGCCCATCCGCGCACGCTGGCCAACGGGGTCCGCAGCTCGTGCGAGGCGTCGGCCACGAAACGACGCACCCGTTCCTCGCTCCGCGCCCGCGCGTCGAAGGCGTCGTTCAGGGCGACGGAGACCTCGCCGATCTCGGTGCGTCGGTCCGGCACCGGGATGCGCTCGTGCAGGTCACCCCGCTCGATGGCGCGAGCGGTCTCGGCAACCTGGCGCAGCGGCCGCAGCCCGGCGCCGAGGGCGAGCCAGGCCGCCACCAGACCCACGGCCAGCAGCGCGAGCGACACCGCCACCGAGACCACCAGCAGCAGGTGCAGCGTGGCCGCGTCGTCGGCGCACGGGATGGCGAACACCACGGTGCCCACCGGCTGGCTGCCGCCGTCGGTCTCCACCCGGAGCCTGGTCGAGTCCGGCACCCGCAGCACCATCGCCCGGAACCCGGCGCCGGCCCGGTCGTCTTGGACGGCGGCCGGTGTCGCGTCGGGCAGCGCGGCCAGGTCGGCGAGGAGGGGGGACGGCGCCGAGCCGTCCGAGAGGGTCGGGGCGTGGGCGTAGACCACGTGGCCGTCGGGGGCCAGCAGCGCGAGGTACAGGTTGGCCGGCGCCAGGAAGCCGACCGAGCGCAGGTCGACGTCGAACGAGGGCCTGGATCGCAGCTGGTCGGCCCGGTTGGCGGCCAGGGCGTGCAGGGTGCGGTCCGCGCGCTCGGTCAGGAACGCGCGCACCGAGAGGTAGGCGACGGCGTCGGTGACGAGCAGGCCGGCGAGGAGCAGCAGCATGGTGGCTGCCAGCAGCCGCGGTCGCAGGCCCCCTGGACCGCGCAGCACTCGCAGTCGAGCCACTCGTCCGGACCTCTCGGGGCCGCTCACCTCGAGCCCGGCGGCCGCAGCACATAGCCGAACCCGCGGACGGTGTGCAGCATGGGGTCTCGACCCTCGTCGAGCTTGCGCCGCAGCTGGCTGACGAACTTCTCCACCACGCCGCCGTCGCCGAGGAAGTCGTAGTCCCAGACCTGGGACAGGATCTGCTGCTTGGACAGCACCCGATTCTGGTTCTCCAGGAACAGGCGCAGCAGCCGGAACTCGGTGGGCGAGAGCTCGATCGGCTCGCCGGCGCGGCGCACCTGGTGGGCGTCCTCGTCCATCTCGACGTCGCCCACCGCCAGCAGCGCGGGCGCTGCGGGCGGCCCGATCCGGCGCAGCAGCACGTTCACCCGCGCCACCACCTCGGCCACGCTGAACGGCTTGGTCACGTAGTCGTCCCCGCCCAGCGTGAGCCCGGTGAGCCGGTCGTCGACGCTGTCGCGGGCGGACAGGAAGATCACGCCGAGGTCGGGCAGCAGATCCCGCAGCCGGTGGCACAGGTCGAAACCGGAGCCGTCCGGCAGCATGACGTCGAGGATGGCGATCTCCGGCCGCAGCTCGTCGGCCAGGGCGAGCGCGCCGGCCACCGAGCCGGTGGTCGCGACCTGGAAGCCCGACACCGTCAAGGTCCGGCCGACCAGCTCGGCGATGGAGCTCTCGTCGTCGACGACCAGGCAGGTGGCGCGCCGTTCCGAGCTCAGCCGGGCGGACCGGCGCGGTGGGTGGGAACCGCCAGTCACGTCAGGAATGATGCACCGCGAGCCTGACGGTTGGCTGACGGTTCGGCGGGGGCACCCGTCGGCGGACCCGGCAGGAGCTGAACCATCGATGGGGCAAGGGCACGACCCGAGTCAGGTCGAATCACTCCCTGGCACAGCCCGACCGGTCCCTGGTCGACACCCCTGTCGCTCGAGCATGGCCTCGGGCTGCTCGAGGTCGAGACCCCAGGACCCGTGATCCTCACGGAGGATTGGCCCGGAGATGTCTACGTCGGCCTCGCCGGCCTCGCCGAGCGAGCTCACGTCATGCCAGCCCCTCGCCGAGCTTGACGCCCTGCGACAGCGTGCGCGAGGAGCAGGCCTGTCCTGGTTGACACCCCGTCCTTCGCCTCCTTGTCTGAGCACGTCAGGCGGACCTTCACGTGGAGACAGGCATGAGCGAGCAGGGCTGGCAGCGGTTCCTCGGCGCCGAGGGGGTCGAGGACTGGGTCGTCCTGCACGGAGGCGCGACAGCCGTGTTCCGCGTCGCGTCGCTCGTGGACGCGGCGCGGCTGGCGGAGGCCGTCGCACAGGTCCCGGGCCTGCCAGGGACGGGGGCGCTCATGACGGTCGCCGAGGATCGCCTCACCGTGCGGTTGAGCCGCGGCGTCTTCCGGCTGGAGGAGCCGCACATCGACCTCGCGCGCGCCATCTCGGACGTCGCGCGCTCGCACGGCGCCGCCGCGGAGCGCGCAGCCGTGCACGAGGTCCAGGTCGCCATCGCCGCTCAGCCCGACGCCCTCGACGTCGGCTTCTGGCGCGCCGTCCTGGGGTACGCGCCGCTCGCCGAGGACAACGCGGTCGACCCGTTGGGCCACGGCTCGACGGTCTGGATGCAGGAGCTCAGCCCGGACAAGCCGCTGCGGCACGCGATGCATGTCGACGTCTCACTCCCTCGGGAGCACGCGGAAGGACGCGTCGCGGCGGCGCTCGCCGCCGGGGGCCGCCTCGTCGACGACGCTGACGCTCCGGCCGGGTGGATCCTCGCCGACGGCGCCGGCAACAAGGTGTGCGTCGCAGCCTGGCCCGACGGGGCCGAGCCTCCTGCTCCTGCCGGTCCTCGGTAGCGCCGCGACCACGACCTGCGAGCCGCCGGAGCCGCCGGAGCCGCCGACCCCGCAGGAGCCGCCGGAGCCGCCGGAGCCGCCGCTGAGCACAGCGAACCGCGTCGCCTGCTCCTGCCTCCGCTGTTAGCCTCGACGTATGACTACCCGTTCAGACGTCGCCGCCCTGGACGGCTGCTCGCTGCGCGTGGTCGACGCCGAGCGGGTGGCGGCCGTCCGGGCGGCGATGCCCGGCGAGCACGACGTCGTCGACCTGGCCGACGTGTTCGGCCTGCTGGCCGACCCGAACCGGCTGCGGCTGCTGGTGGCGCTGCTCGGTGCCGAGCTGTGCGTGTGCGACCTGGCCGCCGCGGCGGGGATGACCGAGTCGGCCACCAGCCACGCGCTGCGCATCCTGCGCGCCCACCGCGTCGTCTCGGTGCGCAGGTCCGGGCGGATGGCCTACTACTCCCTGGCCGACGCGCACGTGCGGATGCTGCTCGACCTGGCCCTCACGCACGTCGCGCACAGCGAGCTGGTGCACCCCGAGGCCGTGCACACCGAGGCCGGCGATGACTGAGTCCCACGACGTCCCCGGCGGGACCGGGCACGGCGACGACCCCCAGCGCCAGGACCGGCACGAGCACGACGGGCGCGGCGGCCACTCCCACGGGGTGTCCGCCACCAGCGACCTGCGCTACCTGCTGGCCGCGCTGGGACTCATCGGCGCGTTCATGGTGGCCGAGGTCGTGGCTGCGGTGCTGTCCGGGTCGCTGGCGCTGCTCGCCGACGCCGGGCACATGCTCACCGACGTCGCCGCCCTGGGCGTCAGCGTGTGGGCCGCGCGGCTGGCGCTGCGACCGGAGAGCCACCGCTGGACCTACGGGCTCAAGCGGGCCGAGATCCTCGCCGCCGCCGTCAACGGGACCACCCTGCTGGTCATCGGCGTGGTCATCGGCGTCGAGGCGGTGCGGCGCCTGTTCGAGCCGCCGCCGGTCACCGGCGGTGTCGTGCTCGGGGTGGCGCTGGCCGGGGTGGTGGTCAACGTCGCGGCCACCCTGGTGCTGGCCCGCGCCGACCGCAGCAGCCTGAACATGCGCGGGGCG
Source organism: Motilibacteraceae bacterium (assembly GCA_051953655.1). GTDB lineage: Bacteria > Actinomycetota > Actinomycetes > Motilibacterales > Motilibacteraceae > JBQCHF01. The sequence goes on along the minus strand of JBQCIO010000098.1, from coordinate 25,552 downwards.
TTCGCGCACATCCTCACCGACCTCTACGCCTTCCTCGGCACCGCCGCCGCTGGCCTGGTCATCGTGCTCACCGGCTGGACCCGCGCCGACGCGGTCGCCTCCCTCGCGGTGGCCGCCCTCATGCTGCACGCCTCCTGGGGCCTGCTGCGCGACTCCGGGCGCATCCTGCTTCAGGCCGCCCCCGACCACGTCGCACTGGCCGAGGTCCGCGAGCACCTCACCCGGGTCGAGCACGTCATCGCGGTGCACGACCTGCACGCCTGGACCGTCACCTCCGGGCTGCCCACCCTCACCGCCCACGTCGTCGTCGCCGACCACTGCTTCACCGACGGCCACGGCCCGCAGCTGCTCGACACTCTTCAGCGCTGCCTGGCCGGGCACTTCGACGTCGAGCACTCCACCTTCCAGCTCGAACCGGCCAGCCACCGGGCTCACGAACAAGCAGCCCACGCATGAGCTGACAGCGGAACGCACGCGATCCGCAGTCGTCGTCAAGCAGACTCCGCCTCGCCGTCTGGCTGTCAGTCTGGCTGTCAGACCGTGAGCCACGCAGCGAACTTGGCGAGCGCCTCGTCCGTCACCGGGCTGAAGAAGTTGACGAGATTGCCGTCCGGGTCGCGGAAGAGCAGTGACCGGTTGCCCCACGGCATCGTCGTCGGTTCGGTGACGACGTCGTCCAGCCAGGACGACAGCTCGTCGTAGCGGCGGTCCACGTCCTCCACGAGGAACTCGACGATGGCCGTGCGGTTGTCCGCCGCGTGGGCGCAGCCCGGCGCGAACAGCGCCACGGTGCGGGTGCTGCCGATGGCGAGCGTGCCGGCGGAGGTCGAGATCTCGGCGAACTCCGGTGTCGACCAGACGGCGGGCGTGCCGGTGGCGCGCTCGTAGAAGCCGATGAGCCGCTGGATGTCGTCGGTGATGAGACGGACGGAGACGAGGTTCATGTGGTCCTGCCGTGGGATCTGCCGGCGGTCGCCGGGCGGCGTCCGTCGCCGCGATGACGACGCTAAGGTCGCTAGTGGTCAGATCCCGCCCGGTATCGCGAGGGAGTCCTCCGGTGGCTCGCCCGACTGCTCGCGTCCTGGCCCTGCTGGAGATCCTGCAGGGCGGCGGGACCCGGACCGTGGCCGAGCTCGCCCGGCGGCTCGAGGTGGACGAGCGGACGGTGCGGCGCTACGTCGAGCACCTGCTCGACCTGGAGATCCCGGTGCAGAGCGTGCGCGGCCGCTACGGCGGCTACCGGCTGGCGGCCGGGTACCGGATGCCGCCGCTCATGCTGACCAGCGACGAGGCGCTCGCGCTGCTGCTCGGACTGCTCGAGAACGGCCGAGCGGGCGGTCCGACCACGGCGACGGACGCGGCCGCGGCGAAGCTGAACCGGGTGCTCCCCCAGCAGCTCGCCCGACGACTGAGCGCGCTCGTCCAGACGACCAGTTTCACCGGCGCAACCCGGGAGATCTCCGCGCCCCACACGGAGACGCTGCTGACGGTCGCCGAGGCGATCCGTGACGAACGGCCCCTCGCGCTGCACTACGTGGACTCGGCCGGCGCGGCGAGCAGCCGGACCGTCGAGGCGTACGGCATCGTCGCCCACCGCGGTCGGTGGTACCTGAGCGGCCAGGACGGGACCAGCGGGCAGCTGCGCACCTTCCGCATCGACCGGATCGCCTCCGCCACCCCCTTGCCCGGACACGTCGAGAGGCCGTCACCCGGCTTCGACCCGGTCGCCGCGGTGCTGACGACGCTGGCCACGGCGCCACAGACGCACACCGTCGTCGTGCACGTGCAGGCGACGGTGGACGAGGTGGCTGCCCGCATCCCTCCGGCCCTCGCAACCCTCGAGCCCGTCCTCCTCGCCGGCGACGGCGCCGACGGTGCCGACGGGGCCGACGGGGCCGGGCGGAACCAGGTCCGGGTCACCATCCATGCCGACCGGCTGGACTGGATCCCCGCCCTGCTGGCCGGGCTGGGACGACCGTTCCGCGTCGAGCGACCCGACGCCTTGCGTGCCCTCGTCCTCGAGCTCGCCCAGCGGCTCATCGCCGGCGCCGACCACATCGGACCAAGAAAAGACAGTGCCAGGTGACCGAGGACGTGCTGCTCGAGGACCAGTCGCCCGGCTAGACAGGTCGGCGGTCCAGCCTCTTCTTCCTGCCGGTGTCACCAGGTCAGGCGGACCGGGTGGTGTACTTCCCCCACGGCAGAAGCAGGCATGGACCAGGCATGGACCAGGCACTGAGCAGTCATGGCTGCCTCGCCCCGGTCGGTCGGCGCGGCTCGCCGCCGACGCAGAGATGGAGTCGCGCATGGCCGAGACCACGATGCTCGAGGTCCGGGTGCTGCCGTGGCGGCCCCGGGCTCGCGTCATGCGCGCCAGCACGCTCCGGGAGATGGTCACCAGCCCGGACGCGCTCATGGGGGCCGACGACATCGCCGGGATCGTGGTCGGACTCGCGCTGTGCGTGGGGGTGTTCGTCGCCGCGCCGCTGGTGGTCCTGCTGCTGGCTGCCGTGCTCCTGCCGTTCGAGCTCACCGCTCTGCTCGCCGTCGCCGGTCTGCTCCTCGTGGCGCGCTTCTGCGGTGTCATGCCGTGGACGGTGCTGACCGTCGACCCAGGCACCGGGGAGGAAGCACGATCTCGGCACCGCACCCTGTGGGGTGCGGTGCGCCGGGTCCGTGCGACCAGCGGGCGGGGGCGGGTCGCCGTCCGCTGGTCCTGGGCCTGACCGCAGAGGGTCGCCGTGGCGAACCGGCGCGGCGGGTGCTGCGGCGCCGAATCCTCCACGGCCGGTACGACTACCTCCGGGCGCTGACGGCTCGCGGCACGAGCTCCTCGTCGAGGTCGCGAAGGATCTCGCGGACGTGGTCGCGCGCGGCGGCCAGCTGTCCGTCGTCGAGAGCATGCTCCGCCAGCATCAGGTGGTGCCTCGCGCGCAGCAGCCTCTCCTCTCTCCGGTCGAGGACGGCCGTGCCCTTCGCAGAGGCCAGGCCCGGCGACACCAGGCCGCCCCACACGCGGACGCCGAAGCCTTGTCGCACCAGCTCGTCGAGGTCGCGGCGGATCGTCATCTCCGAGACGCCGAACATCGTCGTCAGGTCGGCGGCCTGCACGTAGCCGCTGCGCCGCAGCACCTGGACGATCCGGCGCCGCCGCACCACCCCCGGGCAGCGGCTGCGCCGGCCAGCGGCCAGGCTTTGCGAGGTCGACGGGCCGAGAGGATCGGCCACGTCAGGACGTTCTCCGTCGCCGGCACGGCGGTCGCTCCGACTGTCCACCCGAGCCCTCCTTCTCGCTGCTGCGCTGGATGTCCGGACTGCTGCCTCATCCCGCCTGCAGGTGCTCGCGGAGCATCGCGAGCCGTTGGGGGATGTGCGCCGAGGCGGCACCGTCGTGGTCGTTGTACTGCCACACAGTGATCTGTTTCGGGCCGGCGTAGGCGTTGTAGGCGGCGAAGACCGTGGAGGGCGGGCACGTCCCGTCCATCAGAGCGACGGAGAACAGCGCCGGGGCGGAGCAGCGGCCGGCGAGGACGGCGGCGTCGAAGTAGGCGAGGACGTCGAAGGTCTGATCGACGCGTTCGGGGTGGACCGACAGGTAGGTGGCCAGCTCGAGATAGGGGCCGCGCCCGGCGGTCTGGCTGCCGCGCCGGATGTCGCAGAGGAACGGCACGGCGGGCAGGACGGCCCGCACCCCGCCGGCGAGCGCGGCTGCGGCGAGGGCGATCCCGCCGCCCTGGCTGTTGCCGAGGACGGCGACTCGGGTCGGATCGGTCGCAGGCAGCTCCCCCAGCACGTCCAGCGCGCGCACGGCGTCGGTGAAGACGCGCCGGTAGTAGTAGGTGTCGGGAGACTCGATGCCGTCGGTGAGGAAACCGGGATGGCGAGGGGCGCCGGCCGTGTCCGGGTCGGGGGTGTGGCCGGGCGACCAGGCGGACCCCTGCCCACGGGTGTCCATCACCAGGTGCGCACAGCCGGCGGAGGCGTAGAGCAGGTGGTCGTGCGGCCGGCCCCGTCCGCCCCCGTAGCCGACGTACTCGACGACGACGGGGAGATTCTCGTCAGAACCCGTTCCGGCCGGGAGGGTCAGCCAGGCCCGGACCGGGGAGCCGGCGAAACCAGCGAAGGTGACGTCGTAGCTGTCCACGAGGGCCAGGCCCGTCTCGACCGGCTCGCACCCGAGCAGGGCCGGACGGCTGCGCGCCTGGTCCAGGGTGGCCGACCAGAAAGCGTCCAGGTCCTCGGGCGCGCTCAGGTCGGGTCGGTACTCGCGCAGCTGCGCGAGCGGCATGTCCGTCAGCACCGCTGCTCCTCGAGCTCGTCTCTCCTGGATCAGGACGTTGAAGGACCGGGCGGCTGAGGGGTCGGGGGGTACGCCTCAGCCGCCCGGTGGCCGGTCACCGGCGGGCGGCACCGCCGGCCTGCACGGGAGACGTCGCGGCCTCAGGCGCTCCGAACTGCGCGTAGAACTCGCCGAGCGGGGTGATGGTGCCGGCCAGGTCGAACAGGGCCGACGGCCCGAGGGCGGGGCTGGTGGCGGCAGCGGGTCCGGCACCGAACCAGGCGTAGCGCGCGACGTGCGGCCGCCTCTCGAGCTCGGGCAGCACGGCCTGCATGAACACCTGGGCGTCGTCCGCGCTGTACCGGCTCTTGCCTCCGCCGTAGACCTTCCCTCCCCAGTCCGCCAGGGCGAACTCCGTGATCCACACGGGCAGCCCGCGAGCCTCCCAGAGCTGGTCGACCGTGGCGAGCACGGAGGCGGCCGCGTCCTCCGGGGACTGAAGCCCGCCCTGGCCGTCGCCGCCGGGGTAGATGTGCAGCGCCGAGTAGTCGAACCTCAGACCTCGCGCGGCGGCCTGCTCGAAGAAGTCGGTGGGCCAGGGATCGAAGGGGTGGACGGGGGCGGGGGCGACGGTGAGCGCCGCCAGGTCGTCGACCTGGGGCCACCACTGCAGCGCCCGGTCGACCGACATGTTGGCCTGGCCCTTGCCGTCGGGCTCGTTGAACCCCATCACGACCGGACGCTTCCCAGGTCCGATGGCCCGCACGTCGTCGACCTGCGTCTGGACCATCGGGTCCCACGCACCACCCCAGACCATCGGCACGAACGCGACGCCCTCGACACCCACGATGCTGTGTGCGGACCAGGTGTAGTACCAGGCCGGGTTCATCGACTGCACACGATGTGCGGCATCCACCGGCTTGACCGCCACCCCGACACCCTTCTTGTGCGAAGGGACCGCTTCCGGGAGCACGTCGGCCGTGGCCGCCGCGGCTGCCGGCAGCTGCACCCCGGACAGCGCGGCCGCTGCCGGGGCGAGTGCCGCCAGCTTCAGCAGGTTCCGACGCGAGAGCCCAGCGGTCATGACCGTCTCCTCTTCTGCTCAGGGGGAAGGCATCGGCACCGGGGCGGCCCTTCGTCGGCCGGCCTCACGAGTTCTGTTCACGCCGTTACCTATATACCGTAGGTTAGGGCACCGGCGGTCGCTGTCAAGGGTTAGAAACCCTTTCTGGCCAACGGAATTATGAAGGATGAGACTGTCAGAAGTCCGGCCGGGCGCGCAGCGACTGCCGGCCCTGCGACCACGTGCGGGTCAGGCCCGTCCCACCGTGCGGAACCCGACGTTCCCGCTCGAGGAGTCGGGGGTGTTCGAGGTCCTCGCCGCATTCCGGTAGCGGTTGCAGTAGGAGTCGTGGCACAGGTAGGAGCCACCACGCATCACCCGGCCGAGACCGTAGGCCGGCCCCACCGGGTCCTGCACCTCACCCCGACGCAGGTCGAGCTCGTAGGTCCGGGGGTTGAACCAGTCCGCGCACCACTCCCACACGTTGCCGACCGTCTGCCACAGCCCGAACCCGTTGGGCTCGAAGGAACGCACCGGCGCGGTGGTGAGGAATCCGTCCTTCATCGTGTTGCTGACGGGGAACGTGCCCTGCCAGATGTTGCAGGGCCACGTTTCCTCGTCGTCACCGGGCACCTCGTCGCCCCAGGGGTAGCGCGCGCCGGCCAGCCCCCCACGGGAGGCGTGCTCCCACTGGGCCTCGCTCGGCAGGGCGCGGCCGGCCCACCGGCAGTAGGCCTGCGCGTCGTTCCAGCTGACGTGCACCACCGGATGGTCGGCGAGCCCGTCGAGGTCCGATCGCCGCCCGCCGGGATGGCGCCAGTCGGCACCGCGCACGCCGAGCCACCATGGCGCGCCCGCGGCCGGCCCGGTGACGTCGTCCTCGTCCGCCCGCAGGGCGAGGTGGAAGACGGCCGAGTACCCGAAGGTCTCCGCCTCCGTCCGATAGCCGGTGTCCTCGACGAACCGGGCGAAGTCTGCGTTCGTGACCGAGGTCGCGTCGATCGAGAAGGCCGAGAGGACCACGGGATGGACGGGGGTCTCGCCGTCGCCGTGGGCGCCGTCACCGTGCGCGTCACCCATGAGGAACCGACCGCCAGGGACGGAGATCTGAGCAAGGGCGTGCCGGCCGCCGACCGCCGGACGCCCGGGGTCGACCGCCTGCTCCACCGGGCCGCCGTCCCGGTCGCCGCGGCTCGGCGCGCAGCAGGCCCTCTCCCCGGTCACCGTCCTCCCGCGCTCCTCTCCACGGCCGACTCCTGAACCTGGTACGTGGCCTCGTCGAGCCCGCTCAGGGTGGGGTCGTAGGCGACCTCTCCGACGTCGTACATGGAGGTCATCCAGTGGTAGAACTTGTCGCCGCGGTCACGCAGGACGGTGTACAGCCGCCGCATCATGGCCGACCGCACGTCGGCCATCTCCGGGTGCTCGTAGACGTTGAGCAGCTCGTCCGGGTCGACGTGCAGGTCGTAGAGCTCGTTGACCGAGTCGGGGTTGACCACCAGCTTGTAGCGCTCGGTGCGCAGCATCCGCTGCGGGTAGGGGAAATGATGGCCGTGGAACTCGCAGACGATGTCGTCCTCCCACGCCACCTCCTCACCGGAGATCAGGGGGAGCAGGCTGCGTGAGTCGACGGCCTGATCGGCATCGACGCCCGCCAGCTCGAGGATCGTGGCCGTGCAGTCCAGCAGGCTCACGAACTCCTCGCGCACCACGCCTTCCGGCATGCCCGGCACGCGGATGATCCCAGGGGTGCGGTAGATGTCCTCGTACATCGCAGGCCCCTTGTCATGGAGCCGGTGCGACCCGGTGAACTCGCCGTGGTCGCAGGTGAAGAACACCGCGGTGTCCTCGACGAGGCCCAGGCGCTCCATCGCCTGCATCACCCGTCCGATCTGCTGGTCGATGAGCGCGACATAGCCCCAGTAGACGGCGATGAGCTTGCGGGTCACCTCGATCGGCATGGTGTCGAAGGTCCAGTGGGCGCTGTAGTTCCGTTGCACCGGCGGCTTGCCCTGGAAGGTCTCGGTGACCGACCGCGGCAGCTCGACGTCGGCCGGGTCGACCAGGTCGAAGAACTCGTCCGGGAGGATGTAGGGCAGGTGCGGCCCGTAGAAGTGCAGCGCCAGGAAGAACGGGCGCTGCCCGCTGCGGTAGTCCTCGGCATAGCGCTCCATCATCTCGATGGCCCGGGTGGCGAGGTAGGCCTCGAACGTGGCCTCGACCGGCTGGTGCAGCCGGGCCGCGAGCAGGTTGCCCGGGCCGCCGTTGGGCAGCGTGCCCCGGACCCGGTCGGAGATCTCGTAGGGCGGCAGGTCCCGTTCCTTCAGGTAGGCCAGGTAGTCAGGGTGGTCGACCGGATTGTGCCAGCCGGGCAGCCCGGGACCGTCGAAGCCGAAGTCGTGCTGCGAACGCTCCGTGCCCACGTGCCACTTGCCGACCAGGCCGCAGTTGTAGCCGTGCTCGCGGAGGGCCCGGGAGAAGGTGAACTGCCCGTCGGGCAGGTCCTCGATGTAGCCCACGTTGCGCTCGTGGTTGGCCAGCAGCTTGTGCCGGAACGGCGCCTGACCGGTCAGCAGGCTCGCCCGCGCCGGCGTGCAGATCGCGGTCGGCGTGTACCAGCGGTCGAACCGGGTTCCGGTGCGGGCCAGCTCGTCGAGCACCGGCGTGCCGCCCGAGGGGTTCCCGTAGGCGCCCAGGGTGTCGACCCGGTGCTGGTCGGTCATCAGGAAGAGGATGTTGCGCGGCTCGCTCACCGGGCCCTCGCACCTGCGGCCCCGGTCACCGGGCGCTCGCGGTCCCCCGGCCCGGCACTGCCGGTCGTCCGGTCGATGAACACGGCCAATGGGTACTCCTCGGCTCAGCGGCCCGTCGCGGACCGGCGCTCGGGTGCGGGCGCCGGCCGGACGTGGACCGGGGTCTCGGGATAGCCCGCCAGGAGGGGCGAGCGGTGGAAGAGCGCGGCGAGGGCGCCGAGGGCGCCGTCGTCGTCGGAGAGGTGGGCTGCGCGGACGGTGGGCGCACCGCCGCCCGGGAAGAGCTCGTAGGTCATCGTCGCCGCGACCTGCTCGAGGATCACCGGCGCGACCCGGGCGATCTGGCCGCCGACGACGACCTCGGAGGGGTTGAGCGCCAGGGCGACCGTGGCCAGGACGTGCCCGACCGCGGCGGCGGCGTCGCGCAGGACGCGGTCGGCGGCGGGGTGCGCGCGTGCCACGGCAGCCGCCAGGTCGTCGAGGTTGTGCACCGGGAGCCCTTCGGCGCGCACCGCGGCCAGGATGGCCGGCACCGATGCGACGGTCTCCAGGCAGCCGTTCTTGCCGCACCGGCACAGCGGGCCGCGTGGGCGCACGGTGACGTGGCCGAGCTCGCCGGCCTGCCCGGTGTCGCCGCGGACGAGCTTGCCGCCGACGACCAGGCCCCCACCGACACCGTCGGACAGCCGGACGTAGAGCAGGTCCTGGACGGCGGGGCCACCGAAGATGGCCTCCGCGAGCGCCGCCAGCCGGGAGTTGTTGTCCACGAGCACCGGCGCGCCGAACCGGGAGCCGAACGCCTCGTCGACCGACGCCCGGTGGAACTCCGCGGCCGTCGCGCCGTGCGGGGGGACCTCGCGCAGCGCCGGGTCGTCCGGGTAGGGCCCGGTGACGCCGAGTCCCACGCCCTGGAGGGCGCCGTAGTGCACACCGGACTCGGTGCTGATCCGGTCGATGAGGTCGAAGGCGACCTTCAGCCGCACCGGCCAGGCCACATCCTCCTCGTAGCGGGCCGACCCGGAGGCGACGATCTCGTGCGAGGCGTCCGCGACGGCGACGTGCACCCGCCGGTGACCGAAGTCCACGCCCATGAACTGCCCCGACGCCGGGTCCAGGGCCAGCCGTTCGGCCGGCCGCCCCCGGCCCTCCCGGTGGTCGGCGTCGGTGTCGACCACCACGATCGCGCCGCGCTCGAGCAGGCTGCTGGTGATGTCCGACAGCGTGGTCCGGGACAGACCGATGGCGCCGGCGATCTGGGTGCGGCTGAGGGCGCCCTGCTCCCGCAGAACCTGCAGGACGCGCTCCTCGTGGGTCCGGCGGACCAGCGCGTGAACACCTGCGGGCATCTGCACGGCGGCGACGCTAGGGACCCACATTTTCTCCGTCAAGGATCCGACAGAATTCGCTCCGCTTACTGCCGCCAGCCGTCAGGCCGCGGGCGTGCGCGCTGCCGCCGACCGTGCGACCGCCCGTCGGGCGGTCCGGCGTGGTCGGCCCGTCAGCCCGGTCGCCGTCAGGAGACCGCGGCCTTCATCAGCCGGACGAGCTCCTGCTCCACCGAGGCAGTCCAGGCCAGCAGGGCGAAGGAGACCGGCCACATCTCCCCGTCGTCGAGTCCGGCCGCATCCTGGAACTCCAGCGTCGAGTAGCGCATGCCGAACTTGCCGGAGTTCTTGAAGGCGACGACCACCTTGCCCGCAGCGTTCGCATAAGCAGGCATGCCGTACCACGTCTTGGGCGACAGGTCGGGTGCCGCCGCGGTGATCGTCGCGTGCACGCGCTCGGCGAGCGCGCGGTCCTCGGCGGTCATCGCGGCGATGGCGTCGAGGCAGGCCTGCAGCTCGTCCGCCTTCTTGGCGCCCTTCTTCCCCTCGGCACGCAGCTCCGCGGCCCGCGCCTTCATCGCGTCGCGCTCCTGCGCGGTGAAGCCGGTCTTCGAGGTCTGTGCGGCCATGCTCGGTCCCCTTCCGCGGCTCCCGGTCCGGCGCCGGCCGCCGTGGTCGACTCTAGGCACCGAGCCGACCCCGGGACTTCTCGATTCCTGCTCGACGCCGACCCCGGGCACCGAGGCCGGGCACCGGGCCGCAGGTGGGCCAGGGAGGACCTTGGCGGGGCCCTGTTATGCGACAGGAGTTTACGTAAGTCGGGTACGCTGTCGACCTCATCAGCAGCGACGGTCGCGGGGATCGCCGGATGGGGACCAGGGGCAAGGTGGAGCGTGGCGAACGATCGAGAAGCCGGCGAGGTGACTGCCGCCACCGTGGGAGCGATCATGCAGTCGCTGCTCACCCGTGGACCCAGCACGCGCGCAGGGATCACCGCCGACACAGGCCTTTCTCGCCCCACCGTCTCCCGCACCGTGGCGATGCTGCTGCGCGACGGCGCGATCGAGCAGGTCAAGGCCGCCGACTACGCAGGTCGCGGCCGACCGCCCCACCTCGTACGGCTGAGCTCCCGCCGCGCCGACACGCTCGGGATCGAGCTCGGCCGGCGGCACGTCGCGTTCGCTCTCACCGACGCCTCCGGGCACGTGGTGCTGTCGGCGTCCCGGGGGACCACCTCGGACTCGTCGTTGACCGACCGCGCCCGGGAGGCGCTCGCCTTCGTGACGAGCCAGACCGCGGACGCCCGCATCGACCTCGGGAAGCTTCGCAGCGTCGCCGTCGGCACGCCCGGCCCGCGGTACCGCAACCCGGAGGGCCACACCGCGGTCGACGTCTCGCTGGCCCGGCTCTCCCGGGAGCGGACCCTCGTCGCCGAGGTCTTCATGCGACAGCTCGGCGTCCCGGTCTCGGTCGGCAACAACACCCGCTACACCGCCCTGGGAGAGGTGGACCGGCGACGCGAGGCCGGCCTCAGCGTGGACGACCTGATCTATCTGCGCGTCGACGAGGGGATCGGCGGTGGCATCGTCACCGGCGGCGAGCTCCAGGCGGGAGCATGGGATGCGGCCGGCGAGATGGGCCACGTCTCGGTCGATCCCGACGGAGCGCCCTGCTTCTGCGGTGGACGGGGATGCCTCGAGCTCGTCGCCGCGCTCCCCGCGGTGATCCGGGCGGCCGGGGCCGCCGACCTCGACGACCTCCGGGAGCGCGCCGCGCACGACCCCGCGGCCGTGGCCGCCATCGAGAACGCCGCCACGGCCACGGCCGGCGTCATCGCCGGAGTCCTCGCCGTCGTCAACCCCAGCGTCCTCGTGATCGGTGGCAGCGTCGCCTCGCTCCCCGGCTTCATCGACCGGGTCGAGGCCATCGCGCGGGCGACCGCTCCGAGCTGGGCGACGCTCGACCTGGTGGTCGAAGCCGCGGCCACCGACCACGTCCTCGGCGCCATCGGAGCGGCGGCGGCGGCGCACGCGGCGCTGGAGGGCAGCATGCCGCTGCTCAACCGGGACGCCTGAGCGTCGGGCCACCGTCGACGGCGCACCGTCAGGAGTCCGACGACCACCGGCCCGACCGGACGTCCAGCGACCATGACGTCAGCAGGTCCAAGGTCAGCTGCTCCCCGGCGAAGGTCAGCGGCAACCAGACGTAGCGCGAGGCGGCGAGGTCCTCGGCGACGTGACGGCCGCCGGCGTAGATGTAGGTCGTGTCCACGTCTCCCCGTACCGGGAGCACGAAGTCGGGCTGGCTGTCGTAGGTGGTGCTGTCGCCCAGGGTCCGCAGCCCGGACCACGGACCGGCGATCGAGGGAGCCGTGCGGTAGCAGCTCTGGTTGGCCGCCCAGCCCGTCGTCCCGGAGGTCACCAGGTAGTACGTGTCGCCGCGGGTGAAGACGGCCGGCGCCTCGCGCTCGTCGACCGGCCCGAGGTAGACCGGCTCCGGCTCGACCCCGCGGTAGTCGGCGGTCAGCCGGAAGATGACGATCCGGCGCCCGTACGCCCCGCCGCGTACGGACGGCGAGGACGCCACCAGGTACGCCGCACCGTCCGGCTCCTGCCATAGGCAGAAGTCCGCGGTGTTGTACTCCTGAGCACCCCCCTCGCCCGGGTAGAAGTCGCGATGGAAGCTCCACGGGCCCTCGAGCGACTCGCTGACGGCGACCCCCGCGCGCACGTCGTTGACGGGGGCGGAGTAGTCCTTGCGCTTGAACCACATCACGTAGCTGCTGGTCAGGTCGTTGTAGAGGATCTTGGGCCGGGCGATCTCATGAGTGCTCGGCAGGTCCGCCGATGGCCGCAGCAGCGTCTTCCTGAACGCCCAGCTCACGAGGTCGGTGGACGAGTAGAGGTTGAACGACCGGAATCCGTTCGCGCCCCGCCAGGTGGCTCCGACCCAGTAGTAGGTGGAGCCCTGCTGGAAGATGCCGCCGGTGTGCGCCTCGATGAGGTTGCCCTCGGTGTCCCGCCACTCGGCGCCCGGCTGGAAGCCGCTGCGGCGGCGATGGTCGTGGCGGTGGGGACTCCGGGACGTGTCGCGCGGCGGTCGATCCATGTGTCCTTCTGTTCGCTGGCTGCAGCGGATTCAGGGCCGCCGACGGCAGCGGCTCTCCGCCGGCCGAGATGCCGGATTCCGTGAATCTATAGCACAGAAGCGCAGCGGCAGGGGGGTCCGCGCGGCCGACGACGGCGGCCCGCTTCCGCCCAGCGGACGCACGCTCCGGCCACCTCCCTCCGCACCGAGCGGCCTGGCCGAGGCCATCCGGGTCCATCGACCTGATGGTGGTGTCAGTGATCAGTTCCTTGCTGCAGCGCCGTCACGACCTGCACGGGCGACGCAGGTCGCCCGGTCGACCGGCCGGTCGGGCGGCGACCCCGCAGAGCCCCGGGCAGCGGTGCGGAAATCCCTTCAGTTCTTTCCGTAGCCTCTATTGACATAAGCCGTTGGGTGCCTCGATGCTGGGCCCCACTTGCTCGCGTGGACAGGCCGTCCTGAGGAGGTGACGACGTGCAGGTGCAGAGCCCGGCAGGGGTGCGCCCCTCGACGTCGCACTCGATCCGCTGCGACCGGTGGACGGTGCAGACGGACGGCCTGGCCCCGCGCGAGGTGACCGTTCCCGGGCCGGCGGTGCCGCTGGGCTGGGCGCGCTGGGACGAGTCCAGCTGGGAGACCGTCTGGACCTGGACGACCACCGTCCAGCTGGACGCGGTGCCCGCGCACGCCGACCTCGAGCTCGGCGCGGTCCTGGGCGGCATCTCGGTGCACGTCAACGGCGTCCACGTCGGGACGGCCGAGTCCGGGTTCCTGCCCTGCGTCTTCGACGTCGCCTCAGCGCTGCAGCCCGGTTCGAACACGATCGAGGTCGTCGAGGACGCCCGCTGGCGGCGCGTGCCCCCCATGGGCTCACCGCTCGGCGCCGGCGACGTCGACTTCTTCCTTCCAGCGGGCATCCATCGCCCCGTTCTGCTGCACCTGTCCGACGTCCTGCTGCTGCGCGGCATCAGGGTGGGGTCCAGCGGGCTCCTGACCGAGGACCCGGTGGTGACCGTGACGGCGCCGGTGCCGTCGCTCGTCCCCGCCGGGGCCGTCGCGTCGGTGCGAATCGTCCGCGACCGGGACGGCGCCCTCGTCGCCGAGGCCCGGCAGGAACTCCAGTGCGGGCAGGCCGAGATCTCCCTCGACCTGCGGCCCGGGCCCGCCCTCGAGCTGTGGTCCCCCGAGCATCCCGTGCTGCACCGCGTGGAGACACAGATCGAGAACGACGGCGTCGAGCTTGCTGCCGGTGGGCTGCGCACCGGGTTCCGCGAGGTGTCGTGGCGGCGCGACGGTCTCTACCTCAACGGCGAGGCCCGTCGGGTCGTCGGCCTGAACCGGCACGAGCTCTTCCCCTACGTCGGCTTCGCGGCCTCGGACCGGGCGCAGCGCAACGACGCACGCCTGCTGAAGGAGGAGCTCGGCCTCGACCTCGTCCGCTGCTCCCACTACCCGCAGTCGGAGGCGTTCCTCGACGCCTGCGACGAGCTCGGGCTCCTCGTGTTCGAGGAGGCGCCCGGCTGGCAGTACGCCGGCACCACCCAGCGCGACCAGGTCTACGACGACCCCTGGCGGCCGGTGCCGCCCGAGGACCGCGACCCCGAGTTCGAGCGGCACCACGTCGATCAGTTCCGGCGCATGGTCGAGCGCGACCGGCACCGGCCCAGCGTCGTCATCTGGGGCGCCTTCCTCAACGAGACCCGTGCGTTCACCCCGGACCTGTGGGACACCGTGATCGCCGAGGGCCGCGCGCTCGACCCCGACCGGGCGCTCAGCGGTGCGACCCGCTACCGCAAGGACGGTCACGAAGCCGGGCGCTTCGACAGTGCCCACGACGCGGACGGTCGCAAGGTCTGGCCCTTCGACGTCTTCGGGTTCAACGACTACCGGCTCGGGGCGGACGACCGGCCCGACTTCCTGGCGCCGGTCCCCGACTACCCCTACCTGGTCACCGAGGCCATCGGGCAGATGCCACGGTTCCGGGAGTGGTTCACCCGAGGCGAGAGGTCGGACGGCCTCTCCCGCCAGGCGCTCTACCACGCCGCGGCCATCGAGTTCGCCTTCGCGGACCACGTCCTCGGGGTCATCGGCTGGGCGGCGTTCGACTACCCGAGTCCGCTCGGCTCGCTGTGGGGGTCGGACGACCCCGCGCTCGGCCGGCGTGGCCACTCGCTCAAGACCCCGGGTGTGGTCGACATCTTCCGCATCCCGAAGCCGGCTGCGGCGCTCTACCGGGCGCAGCGCGGTCCGGAGTCCCAGGTGGTGCTCGAGCCGGCGTTCGCCTGGGACGCCGAGACGACGGGCACCGAGCCGCTCCCGTTCGCATCGAACTGCGACGAGCTCGTGGTCAGCGTGGACGGCGGCGACCCGGTGCACCTCCTCCCGGACCGCGCGCGCTTCCCCCGCACGCCCCATCCCCTGTTCGTGCTGCCGCGCCCGGCCGCCCACGCCGTGGAACTGCACGTGCGCGGTCTCGTCGGCGGCCGGGACGTCGCCGAGCTCCAGCTCACCCGCGACACCACGCTCGACCGTCTCGAGGTCCGCGCCGACGACGCGCGGATCGCCAACGACGGCGTCGACAGCACCCGGGTGGCGTTCCAGGTCTCCGACGCGTTCGGCAACCTGCGCGCCACCGCCTCCGGCGCCGTCACCATCCACGTCGAGGGCCCGGGGGAGCTTCTCGGGCCGGGCGTGCTCGACCTCCCCGCGTCCGCAGGCGCCGTCTGGGTGCGATCCGTGCCCGGCGCCCAAGGCACCGTCCTGCTCCACCTCACCCATCCCACCGCCGGCCAGCGCAGCGTCTGCGTGGACGTCGGCCCCGCTCTCTGATCTCTCTGATCCCTCTGATCCCTCCCTGACCCGCTCCCCCGCCCCTCGCCCTGACCCCCGTCCCGAAAGCAGGAACCCCTTCCATGATCCGCATGTCCACACGGTCCCGCACCGCCGGCATCGCCGCCGCGGCGGTGAGCGCGGCGCTCGCCCTGGCCGGCTGCTCGGGCTCGTCGGCCGCTTCCTCCGCCTCCGACTCCTCCTCGTCGTCCTCGTCGTCCTCGTCCGCCAAGCCGGCCCACGAGGACATCACGTTCTGGGCCGGGGCAGCCGGCATGAGCGATCTGGTGGCCGAGTTCAACAAGACCCACCCGGACATCACCGTCACCCTCGGCGCGGTGCCCAACGGGCAGGCGGCCTACGAGAAGATCCAGACCGCGGTGAAGGCCGGGTCGGGCCCGGACGTCGCGATGATCGAGTACCAGGAGATCCCCACGCTCGCCGCCCAGGGGGTCCTCGAGGACGTCACCTCGCTGGTCTCGAAGGACCAGTCGCTCTTCCAGCCCGCCGCCTGGAAGGAAGCCGGCTTCATCGGCAAGCAGTACGGCTACCCGCACGACGTCGGCCCGATGGTCATGTTCTACAACGACGCGCTGTTCAAGAAGGCCGGCATCCAGGTGCCGAAGACCTGGGACGAGTTCGCGTCCGAGGCGGACACGCTCAAGCAGAAGACCGGCGCCTCGATGGGCTCCTACCTCAACTACGGCCTCTTCCTCGCCGCCGTCTCCGCCCAGGCCGGCGGTCACTGGTTCGGCACCGCGAACAACTCGTGGCAGGTCTCCATCAACGACGCGCCGAGCAAGAAGGCGCTGGACTACTGGGACGGCCTGGTCAGCAAGGGTGACGCGGTCCTCGACAAGGGCTTCAACGCGGGCTACTGGAGCCAGCTCGACTCGGGCAAGGTCGCGACCTACATCGTGGGCGCCTGGGGGTACCGCGGCATGAAGGGGAACCTCAAGGCCACCGCCGGCAGCTGGAAGGTCGCGCTCCCGCCGCAGTGGGACGCCTCCAAGCCGGTCAACGCCAACATCGGCGGCTCGGTCACTGCGGTCATGAAGGGCACCAAGCACGCGCAGGCCGCGGTCGAGTTCGCCAAGTGGCTGACCACCGACCCCGACGCCTTCAAGATCGCCTACGACAAGTCGGGCTTCTTCCCCGCCACCGTCGACGGCGGCAGCTCGCCCGAGTACAACACCCCCGACGCGTTCTTCGGTGGTCAGAAGGTCGGCCCGGTGTTCGCCGAGGCGGCCGGCCAGGTCGACGAGTCGTGGCAGTGGGGTCCGGTCATGACCACCCTCAACACCCACTTCCAGGACGCGCTGCCGGACGCCGTGCGCTCCGGGAGCACCGACGCCATGCTCGACACGATCCAGACGCAGACCGTGTCCGAGATGAAGAACAGCGGGTTCTCGGTGACGACTGGATGACCCGCGCGGCCTCGACCTACGCGAGCGAGCGGCGGGCAGCCTGGGTGCTGCTCGCCCCCCTCGCCCTCGCCTTCACGGTGTTCTTCGCCCTTCCGATCGTCCTGGCCACCATCCAGAGCTTCCAGAAGACCCAGGTGGCTGGTGGCCTGGGCGTCGGCGGGACGACCACCGTGTTCGCCGGGCTGGACAACTACACCGCGGTGCTGTCCGACGGCGCGATCCTTCACGGGTTCGTCCGGGTCCTGCTGATCGGCGTCGTGCAGGTCCCGGTGATGCTGGCCATCGCCATCCTCATGGCACTGCTGTTCGACGCGGGCATCATCTGGGGACGGCAGTTCTTCCAGACCGCCGCGTTCCTGCCGCACGCCATCCCCGGCGTGATCGCCGCCCTGGTCTGGGGAGCGCTCTACCTGCCCCAGATCAGTCCGATCGTCAAAGGCCTGGCTGGCCTCGGCATCCACGTGGACTTCCTCGGCAAGCACAGCGTCCTCTTCGCCGTGATGAACATCAGCACGTGGGAGTGGATCGGCTACAACATGATCATCCTGTACGCCGCGCTGCAGTCGATCCCGAGGGAGATCCTCGAGTCGGCGCGGGTGGAGGGAGCCGGCGGGATCCGCACCGCCGTCAGCATCAAGCTGCCGCTGATCGTGCCGGCGCTCGTGATCACGCTCGCCTTCTCCGTCATCGGCTCGCTCCAGCAGTTCGCCGCCCCCGCGGTGCTGAGCACGGTCACGAGCGAGGTCGACTCGAAGTTCACCCCGAACC
The DNA here is from genome assembly GCA_051953655.1 of Motilibacteraceae bacterium. Lineage (GTDB taxonomy): Bacteria > Actinomycetota > Actinomycetes > Motilibacterales > Motilibacteraceae > JBQCHF01. Next base: position 8,021 of record JBQCIO010000098.1, on the reverse strand, counting down.
TGGCCGTCTTCACGCTGGCGACCGGCAACGGGGTGACCCAGCGGGCCTCCGCGCTCGCCATGGTGGTCGCGGTCCTGGCGTTCGTGCTCTCGTTCACCGTGCTCAGGATCCGAGACAGGACGGAGTCCGCCCGATGACGCTCCAGGACCAGCGACGCCGGGACGTCCCCCGTCCCCGGGTCGAGCACGTCCGGCAGCCGCGACGCCCCGCCGGCCGGCGCCGGGAGGGGTCTCGCCTCCCGGTCGTCATCGGCATGCTGATCATCCTCGCGCTCACCGCCTACACCCTCTTCCCGATCTACTGGACGGTCATCGCCTCGACCAAGGCGACGAACGAGCTGGCCTCCACCAGCGGGGTGTGGATCAGCCTGCCGCTCCACCTGGTCGACAACCTCCACCGCCTGTTCACCGCCGACGGCGGCGCTTTCGGCCGCTGGCTGCTGAACTCGCTGCTCTACGCCACGGTGGGCGGCCTGGTGTGCACGGCGCTGAGCGGTGGGGCCGGCTACGCCCTGGCCAAGCTGCGGTTCCGCGGGTCCGAGCTCGCGTCGGGGGTGATCCTGGTCGGCACCATGCTGCCGGCGACGGTCCTCGCGTTCCCGCAGTTCCTGGTGCTCACCCGCCTCGGGCTCGTCAACACCTACTGGGCAGTGCTCCTGCCCAGCTTCGTCAGCCCGTTCTCCGTCTTCCTGGCCCGCATGTTCGCCACCCAGTCCGTCCCCACGGAGCTGGTGGAGGCGGCCCGCATCGACGGCGCGGGAGAGTTCCGCATCGCTCGGACCCTGGGCACCCATCTCATGGCGCCTGGTCTCGTCACGATCCTGCTCATCCATGTCGTCGCGATCTGGAATAACTTCTTCCTGCCGCTGATCGTGCTCAACAGCTCGGACAAGCTGCCGGCCACCGTGGGTCTCTACCTCTGGAACGGCAAGATCACCCAGAACCCCGACTACCAGAGCCTGGTGATCGTCGGCTCGCTGGTGAGCGCGATCCCGCTGATCCTGCTCTTCCTCACGCTGCAGCGGTACTGGCGCTCCGGGCTCGCCACCGGCGCGGTCAAGGCCTGAAGGGACCGCATCACCCATGGGAGCACCGAACTTCGTCGTCGTCGTCACCGACGACCAGGGGGCCTGGGCCCGCGGCCGGCTGATGCCCGAGCTCGTCACCCCGGTGCTCGACGAGCTCGGCGCCACCGGCCTGGAGCTGGAGAACTTCTTCTGCGCCTCCCCGGTGTGCTCGCCCGCCAGGGCGTCCCTGCTCACCGGCCGGATGCCCTCCGCGCACGGCGTCCACGACTGGCTGCGCAGCGAGAACAGCGGCGTGAGCAGCGTCGGGAAGCACTACCTCGCCGGTCTGACGACGACGCCCGAGGTGCTCGCGAGGAACGGGTACGCCTGCGCGCACGCGGGGAAGTGGCACCTCGGGGACGCCCGGGTGCCGGCACCCGGCTTCACGCGCTGGTACGCCCACCGGGACGGCGGCGGCCACTACTTCGGGGCACCCATGGTGGAGGACGGCCGGGAGAGCGTGGAGCCTGGCTACGTCACCTACGCGATCACCGAGCAGGCGGCAGCGATGCTGACGGAGCTCGCGGCAGGCACGGAGCGGTTCTACCTGCAGGTGAATTACACCGCGCCGCACACGCCCTGGCACGAGCACGAGCACCCGGACGAGCTGCTCGACCTCTACCGCCGCACCGACTTCCCGAGCGTCCCCCGGGAGCCGAGGCACCCGTGGTTCCGCGACGACGACGGGGAGCTGCGTGCTGCCCAGGACGAGGACCCGGTGCGGGCGCTGCGCGGCTACTGCGCCGCGATCAGCGGTGTCGACCGCGGCGTCGGTGAGCTGCTCGCCGTCCTCGAACGGACGGGCCGCCGCGAGGACACCTACGTCGTGTTCACCTCGGACAACGGCTTCAGCTGCGGTCACCACGGCATCTGGGGCAAGGGCAACGGGACCTGGCCGACCAACCTGTGGGACCCCTCGATCCGGGTGCCGTTCGTCATCAACCGACCCGGAACCGTGCGGCCGCGGCTGGACGACGCCCTCATGAGCGCCACGTCGCTGCACCCCACGATCCTGGAGCTGGCCGGGATCCCGGTCCCTGACGACGAGCTCGCCGCCGGTCAGTCGTTCGCCGCTCGGGTGCTCGGGGAGTCCACGGACGCCGGGACGGTCGAGGGCCTGGTCGTCTACGACGAGTACGGCGGGACGCGGATGATCCGCACGCGGACGCACAAGCTCGTCGTGCGCTACGCCGGCCCGGACGAGCTGTACGACCTCGGGGCCGATCCCGAAGAGCGCCACAACCTCGTGGGGAACGTGTCGTACTTCGACGTCGAGTGCGAACTACGCAGCCTCCTGCAGACATGGTTCGCCGAGCACAGCACCCCCGAGCTCGACGCCTTCGCGGCGCCCGTCCGCGGCTATGGGCAGGACCATCCGGTGTCCGCCGGGGTCGATGTGGCGCACAGGTATGCCACCGGTCCGGGTCCCCACCCCGACAACCAGCGGCCGGTCTAGAGTCGGTGGGTCGTCGCCGGGAGGAGCGAGCCCATGGACACCCGACCGCCGGTCCCGCCGTTCAGCCGCGAGGACGCGATCACGAAGGTGCGCGCGGCAGAGGACGCGTGGAACACCCGGGACCCGCAGCGCGTCGCGCTGGCCTACAGCGAGGACAGCCGGTGGCGCAACCGGTCGGAGTTCTTCGCCGGCCGCCCCGCGATCGTCGAGTTCCTCATCCGCAAGTGGGCCGAGGAGCTGGACTACCGGCTCGTCAAGGAGATGTGGGCCTTCGACAGCGACCGGATCGCCGTCCGGTTCGCCTATGAGTGGCACGACGACGCGGGATCGTGGTTCCGGTCCTACGGCAACGAGAACTGGCTCTTCGACCAGCAAGGCCTCATGCGACGACGGCACGCCAGCATCAACGACGTCCCGATCGACGAGTCGGAGCGGAGGTTCCGCTGGGACCTCGGACCGCGTCCTGCCGACCACCCCGGGCTGAGCGACCTCGACCTGTGACGTCGGTCGGGTGGCGCCGCTCCCCGCGACTCACTCGCCGTCGCGCGGGGTGGCCACGATGCCGGCGACGAGCGCGTCGATCGCCCAGTCGCGCCGCGCCGTCGGGTCGCCGCCGGCCAGCTGCCCGGCGCCCAGGCGCAGCAGCGCCGCATGGCGGCGAGGATCGGCCGCCTCCAGCTCCGCCCCCAGGTCCGCCAGCGCCTCGCCGTCGTCCGCGTCGCGGTTCGCGTACTCGGCGGCCATGGCGGTCGCCTGCTGCAGCAGGGCATCGACCCCCCAGGCGGCACGCGAGTCCGGCACTCCCCCGGCCACGAGCAGACGGACGACGAGGTCGAGCAGGTCGAGATAGGCCGGGCCCGTGGGCCAGGTCACCAGCGCGGCACGGGCCAGGGCCGGCTGCTCCATGAGCAGGTCGACGTAGTCGACGAGGAGCCGGCGCAGCCGCCCACGCCAGTCGCCGCGGCCGCTCCAGCGCACGTCGAGCCGCGCCAGCAGCCGGCCCAGGATCAGCGCGTGCAGCTCGGTGTTGCTCTTGACGTAGACATAGAGGGACGCCGGCGCGGTGTCGAGCTCGACGGCCAGCCGCCGCATGGTCAGCTTCTCGAGACCCTCTGCCGTCACCACGGCGAGCGCCGCGTCGACGATGCCGTCCCTGCTCAGCGCGGGCTTGGCGGGTCGGTCGCGGCGGCTGACGGGTTCGCGTCTCACAGCCTCACCCTACCGTCTATCTCGAATATGTTCGGGCCGTACTTGTTCGTGCCGAACATGTTCGGTACGTTCCTCGTCATGACGACGGCACAGATGTCCCGGACCCCCACCGCCTACTCGAACCGCACCCTGTGGCTGACGCTGCTCGTGGTGCTGCTCGCCGACGCCCTCGACCTGATCGACGCCACGGTGACCAACGTCGCCGCGCCGAGCGTGGTCCGCGACCTCGGCGGGGGCGCGACCCTCGTCACGTGGCTCGGCGCGGCCTACTCGCTCGCGCTCGGCTCGCTGCTCGTTCTCGGCGGCCGCCTCGGCGACCGCTACGGGCAGCGGCGCACCATGCTCATCGGCATGGGCGGCTTCGTGGCGGCCTCCGCGCTCGCCGGCGCAGCCGCCGACCCGGTCATGCTCGTCGCGGCCCGCGCCGCGCAGGGCGCTTTCGGCGCGCTCATGATCCCGCAGGGCATGGCGATCATGACGCGCACCTTCCCGCGCGACGCGCTGCGCAAGGCCTTCAGCGCCTTCGGCCCGATGCTGGGCCTCTTCTCCGTGGCCGGGCCGATCGTGGCCGGCTTCCTCATCGACGCCGACCTGCTCGGGCTCGGCTGGCGACCGATCTTCCTGATCAACATCGTGCTCGGCGGCGGCGCGCTGCTGGTCGCCCGGAGGGTGCTCCCCGACGTCGAGCCGGACCGGTCGACCCGCATCGACGCCGTCGGCGCGGCGCTGCTCATCCTCGCCCTGTTCAGCCTGCTCTACGGCCTGATCACCGGCTCGACCGACGGGTGGCACGTCCCCTCGGCGGCGCTGCTCACCGCATCCGGCTGCGCCTTCGCCGCCTTCGCCGCGCGGCAGGCGCGATCCTCGACGCCGCTGATCACGCCGTCGCTGTTCCGCAGCCGCGGGTTCGTGGCCGGCCTGCTCATGGGCCTGCTGGTCTTCGCCGCGGTCAACGGGCTGGTCTACGTGATCTCGCTGTTCTTCCAGGACGGGCTGCACTACAGCCCCGCCCGCACCTCGCTCGGGCTGCTGCCGCTGACCATCGGCATCATCCTGGCGGCCGGGGCGTGCATGGCCCTGATCGAGCGGCTCGGCCGCCGGCTCGTGCTCCTCGGGCTGCTGCTGTCCGCCGCCGGCGTCGCGCTGCTGCTGCGGGCCCTCCTCGTCGGCGGCCTCGCCGCCCCGTGGTGGCAGCTCTCGGCCGCGATCCTGCTCATCGGCGCAGGTGCCGGATCCTGCTTCACCTGCCTGTTCGACACGGCACTGGGCGACGTCTCGGCGCAGGAGGCCGGCGCCGCGAGCGGATCCCTGTCCGCCGTCCAGCAGATCGCCGCCGGCACCGGCTCGGCACTGGTGACCTCGGTCTACTTCGCCGCGGGGGGCTCGGTCGCCTCGGTCGGCTCGAGCGAGGTGCACGCGGTGGGCGAGAGCCTCGGCATCGTGCTGGCCGCGTGCGCGCTCAGCCTGCTCGCCGTGCCGCTGCTACCCCGCCAGGCGGCTGTGCTCGAGCACTGACCCGCCGTGGTCCCGTCGAGATCGCGAGCGAGCGCAGGGCTTCCTCGTCCCGACTGCCGGGCTCGGCGGTGATGAGGACGACCTGCTGGTCGTCCTCGGGCACCAGCAGGACGTCGCACGTGACCTGCAGCCGGCCCACCACGGGATGCTCGACCGTCTTGGTGCGGTGGCCCGGTGTCCGCGTCGGCTCGGCGGCCCACAGCTCCCCGAACCGGGCGCTCCCGGACCGCAGCCGGCGCAGCAGCTCTGCCAGGTCGGGGTCGCGCGGGTAGCGGGTGGCGGCCGCGCGCAGGCGAGCGACGACGACCTCGCCGAAGTCGTCGGCGTCGGAGCTCCAGTGGCGACCGTGCAGGAAGTAGCGCCGCGCGAGGTTGGCCTCCTCCTCCAGGTGCCCGAGCAGCGCCTCGGCCAGCGGGTTGCAGGCGATGACGTCGTAGGTCGCCGCGGTCACGATCGCGGCGGTGGCGGGCATCCGGTGCAGCAGCTCGGCCACCTGCGGGCGGACCTGCTGCGGCACGGTGCGCGGCGGCGGAGGTGCGGCGGTGGCCAGGGCGAACAGCCGGTTGCGGTCGGCGAGGTCCAGCTCGAGCGCGGCGCTGAGCTGCTCGAGGATGCGCCCGGACGGGTGTGCTCCGCGGGCCTGCTCGAGCCGGGTGTAGTACTCCACGGACATGCCCGCGCGTTCCGCGACCTCCTCCCGGCGCAGGCCAGGGGTGCGCCGGGGCCGGTCGTCGACGCGCGCGGGATGCAGCCGGGCGCGCCGGTCGCGCAGGAACCCGGCCAGCTCCGCCTTGGACATCGCACCTCCGCACACGACCGCTGGGTGGTACCGGCTGGGCCTGGTCGCGCTCGCCCGCCGGCACCAGGCTGGGCGATATGAACTCTTCCACCGCACTCGTCACCGGCGCCACCAGCGGCATCGGCAAGGAGATCGCCCGTCAGCTCTCTGCCCTGGGCTGGACCGTTCTGGTCGGCGCACGTGACGCCGCGCGGGGCGAGCAGGCGGCCGCAGAGACCGGCGGGCGCGTGCTGCCCCTCGACGTGACCGACCCCGCCAGCGTCGCCACCGCGGCCGCCGCCGTCCCGGCCCTCGACGTCCTCGTCAACAACGCCGGTATCTCGCCCGACATCGCCGAGGTCGTCACGGACATCGACCTCGAGCTGTTCCGGCGCACCTACGAGACCAACGTCTTCGGCGTGGTCGCCGTCACCAACGCGTTCCTGCCCGCACTGCGCCGCTCAGCGCGCCCCCGCATCGTCAACGTCTCCAGCGGCACCGGCTCGCTGACCTGGAGCACCGCCCCGAACCCGCAGTTCGACGTCCGCGCCGCCGGCACCGGGCGGGGCGCGGCCTACCGGTCGTCCAAGACCGCGCTCGACGCCCTGACCGTCTTCTACGCGCAGGCGCTCGCCGACGACGGGATCAAGGTCAACGCGTTGGCCCCCGGTCTGCGGGCCACCAACCTCAACGCGCACGCTGCCGGCAGCGGCGGCGACCCGGCCGAGGCAGCAGCCGGCGCCGTGCGGCTCGCCACGCTGCCCGACGACGGGCCCAGCGGCCTGCTGCTCTCCTGGGACGGGACGGTCGTCCCGTGGTGAGCGGCCGGCTGCTCAGGTCAGGCGCAGCTCGCGGCCGCGGCAGCCGACGACGTCGCCCGGGTGCAGCTGCGCACCCCGACGCTCCTCGACGGACCCGTTGACCGTGACCGCGCCCTGCTCGAGCAGCAGCTTCGCCTCGCCGCCCGAGTCGACGACGCCCGCCAGCTTGAGCAGCTGTCCGAGCCTGATCCCGGCCTGACCGACCTCGACGTCCTCCACGAGCGCACAGCCTGGCAGGTGCTGCCCGGCGGGCTACCTCTCCCCCGCTGCCCGGCGAGCCTCGCCCATCACCGGGGCGGTGGCGAAGACGTCGGGGTAGGGCCGCCGCGGGGCGCGGATCCCCCGCTGCACGAACCACTCGGTCCCTACGACACGACGTAGGAGGAAGTCCGGCAGGCGGAGGAGCACCGCCAGCGTCCGCGGCGCCGCGCCGCCGACCGACTGGGAGGTGTGAGCGGCCATGGCTGCACGTTTGGCGGGCAGCCATGCTCGGACATCGACCCGGTGGGTGATCTCCGCCCTGGGCGTGTAGACCTGCGTGGCGGGGAGCAGCGGCAGCCGCGGCACCAGCCGGCCGGCGAGGCGGGCGGCGGACAGCACCAGCCGGAACAGGTCGCGGTCGACGGTCGCCTCGAGCACGACCGGGGTGCCGGCCAGCTGCGCGGCACGCACACCGACCCGGTGGACCTGGACGTGGTCAGGATGGCCGTAGCCGCCGCGCGCGTCGTAGACGGTGAGGACGGTCGCCTCCTCCTCGCGCAGGACCTCGGCCAGCCGCCCGGCCGCGACCTCGAGGTCGACGTCGGCGAAGCGCGGCGCCCCGGGTGCCGTGGCGGCCGCCCCGTCCATGCCCGAGTCGGCGTAGCCGAGCAGGACGACCCGGGCGCAGCCGAGCACCTCGGCCGACGCCCGCAGCTCCCGCTCCCGGCACCGGGCCAGCTCCTCCCCGGCGCCGACGTCGCTCAGCCCGGCCCCCCCGCTGGTCGCCACGACCAGCACGACCCGGTGCCCGCCGGCCGCCGCGGCCGCGAGGACGCCTCCGGTGAGCAGCACCTCGTCGTCGGGGTGGGCGTGGAACGCGACCAGGGTGGCCATGCAAAGCAGTATGCTCGCGCGCCAAAGTTCGGGAGCCCGGTAGACATAAGCCATGGCCGAACTATGGGTGGAACGCACCGG
>JBQCIO010000097.1:0-2581 GCA_051953655.1 Motilibacteraceae bacterium | reverse complement strand
GTGACGAACCGCTGCCGAACAAAGAGGGCATAGCCTTTTACCGCGCGGTATTTGAGGAGTGCAAAAAGTACAACATCGAGCCGCTGGTGACGCTCTGCCACTTCGACGTGCCGATGCACCTGGTGACGGGCCCCTCGACGCGAGGACGCCTGTCGCTCAGTGGGTCCGGGCTCAGTAGGCCGGCTGGCTCGGGTCGATCTGGTTGACCCAGGCCACCACGCCGCCACCGACGTGGACGGCGTCGGAGAAGCCGGCGCCCTTGAGCACCGCGAGCACCTCGGCCGAGCGCGCGCCGCTCTTGCAGTGCAGGACGACCTGCTTGTCCTGCGGCAGCTGCTCGAGGGCGTTGCCGTTGAGGAACTCGTTCTTCGGGATGAGCACCGAGCCCGGGATCTTGTTGATCTCGTACTCGTTGGGCTCGCGGACGTCGACGAGCACGAAGTCGCGCTCGCCGGTCTCACGCTCGCCGAGCATCTGCTCGAGCTGCTTGACCGAGATGGTCGCGTCGGCCGCGGCCTCGGCGGCCTCGTCGCTGATCGAGCCGCAGAACGCCTCGTAGTCGATGAGCTCGGTGACCGTGGGGTTCTTGCCGCACACCGCGCACTCGGGGTCCTTGCGGACCTTCACCGTGCGGTGGCTCATCTCCAGGGCGTCGTAGACCATCAGCCGGCCGACCAGCGGGTCGCCGATGCCGGCGAGCAGCTTGATCGCCTCGTTGACCTGCACCGAGCCGATCGACGCGCACAGCACGCCGAGGACGCCGCCCTCGGCGCAGGAGGGCACCATGCCGGGGGGCGGGGGCTCGGGGTAGAGGCAGCGGTAGCAGGGGCCGTGCTCGGCCCAGAACACCGAGGCCTGGCCGTCGAAACGGTAGATCGAGCCCCAGACGTAGGGCTTGCCGAGCAGCACACAGGCGTCGTTGACGAGGTAGCGCGTGGCGAAGTTGTCGGTGCCGTCGACGATGAGGTCGTACTGGCTGAAGATCTCCATCACGTTGGTGGAGTCCAGCCGCTCCTCGTGCAGCACGACCTCGACCAGCGGGTTGACCTCCTTGACGGAGTCGGCCGCCGACTGGGCCTTGGACCGGCCGATGTCGCTCTGGCCGTGGATCACCTGGCGCTGCAGGTTCGACTCGTCGACGACGTCGAAGTCGATGATGCCGAGCGTGCCCACGCCGGCCGCGGCCAGGTAGAGCAGCGTCGGGGAGCCGAGGCCACCGGCGCCCACGCAGAGCACCTTGGCGTTCTTCAGCCGCTTCTGCCCGGTCATGCCGACGTCGGGGATGATCAGGTGGCGCGAGTAGCGACGCACCTCGTCGACGGTCAGCGAGTCCGCGGGCTCGACGAGCGGCGGCAGGGAGCCGGTCATCCAGTGACCTTCCGTTCGTTGCATCCGAGTTCGTCGCACCCGAGTTCGCAGCATTCGAGCTCGAGCCTTCGAGGTCGTTGCATCCCGGTGTGCGCTGTCGGCAACGGTGCCAGACGCGCGCGGATTCCCGCGCGGCGGGTCCACCTCCTGGACGGGGCCTGGACGGGGCCTGCCGGCTGACCGGGTCGGCCGGTCGAGGCCGGCGCCGCCCCGGTCGAACGCCCCCGCCTGTCGGGTGTCAGCCGGCGACCCGGCTGACGGGCAGCCAGCCCTCGACCCGGCGGTTCACCGCGGCCAGGGTGGCGCGCACCACCGCCTGGCGGACGTCCTGGCGCACCACCGACGCGCCCGACAGACGCTCGGCGCCCGCGCTGGTCACCACGCTCACCACGACCAGGGCCGTGCGCTCGCGCCCGGCGACCGGCACGTCGACGTGCTCCACCTCCACCCGCGCCACCCCGCCGATGGCGGCCTCCACCGCCCGGGCGGTGGCGACGGCGACCGCGCGCTGCACAGCCGTCGGAGTGGCGGCAGCCTCGCCCTCGCCGGTCCACGCCCCCTCGTCCAGGCCGAGGGTGACCGCCGCGGTGGACGCCAGGCCCTCGGTGCGCAGCTGCACCCGGCGCAGCGCGAGGCGCAGGCCTCGGCCGCCGTAGGGCGGCACCTCCTCGACCGCCTGCTCGCCGGGCAGCGTCCGGGCCGCCGGCCCGACCTCCGACCCCGGCCCGCTCGGCGGAGTCGTGGCCGGGTGCCCTGTCCGCTCCGGGTGCCCTGTCCGTTCCGGAAGCTCTGTCTGATCGGTGGCCCCGGCGGCGGGAAGCAGGCGGACGGCGCCGACGCGCAGGGCGCGCACCTGGGCGCCACGGGTGAGCGGCTGCTCCGCGTCGTCCTCGTGCTCGTCCCTCGCGCGCTCGCCGGTCTTGTGCTCGCCGGCCTCGCGTTCGTCGACCTCGTCGACCTCGTCGGCAGCGGCCAGTCCCAGCCAGCGCGGCCGGTCGACCTCCTCGGGCGCGGACGGCTCCGCCGACGGGACCCCGCTGCCCGGCCCGCTCCCGGCAGCGGCCCCGCCCCGGGTCCCTGCGGGGCGCTGCTCCGAGGCGTCCTCGACGCCGGCATCGGGCTCGCGGTCGACCTCAGCGGTGACGTCACCGCTGAGCTGCAGGTCGTCGGTGTCGTCCGTGTCGTCGAGCACCTGCACCCGGTCGACGTCGAC
>JBQCIO010000096.1:0-11479 GCA_051953655.1 Motilibacteraceae bacterium | reverse complement strand
GCCGTCCTTGAGCGTCTCGATCCGCCGGACGTCGAGGCGGACCGAGGCGTAGAACTTCAGCGCCTTGCCACCGGTGGTGGTCTCGGGCGAGCCGAACATCACGCCGATCTTCTCGCGCAGCTGGTTGATGAAGATCGCGGTCGTCCTGGAGTTGTTGAGGGCCCCGGTCATCTTGCGCAGCGCCTGGCTCATCAGGCGGGCCTGGAGGCCGACGTGGCTGTCGCCCATCTCGCCCTCGATCTCGGCGCGCGGCACGAGGGCGGCCACAGAGTCGATGACGATGACGTCGAGCGCGCCGGAGCGGATGAGCATGTCGGCGATCTCCAGCGCCTGCTCACCGGTGTCGGGCTGGGAGACCAGCAGCGCGTCGGTGTTGACCCCGAGCTTCTTGGCGTACTCCGGGTCCAGCGCGTGCTCGGCGTCGATGAACGCCGCGATGCCGCCGGCCTTCTGCACGTTGGCGACCGCGTGGAGGGCCACCGTCGTCTTGCCGGAGGACTCCGGGCCGTAGACCTCCACGATGCGGCCCTTGGGCAGGCCGCCGATGCCGAGTGCGACGTCGAGGGAGATGGAGCCGGTGGGGATGACCTCCACCGGTGCGCGGCCCTCGTCGCCGAGCCGCATGACCGAGCCCTTGCCGAACTGGCGCTCGATCTGCGCCAGGGCGGTGTCGAGCGCCTTGTCGCGGTCGCCGGTCTTCTCGCTTGCTGCCATGGATGCCATCCCGGTCTGGAGCTGTCGGGTCGTTGTCTTCGCCACGTGCCAGGACGTTAGAACGCCCCACCGACAACCCGCTCGGGCGAGCTGCTCGGCTGTGGACGGTGCCGGGGGGCGCCGTCTCCTGTGGACAGTACGACGAACGCATGTTCGAGGTACAGCGACACGCCGAACCGCGCTGCGGACCGCACCGAGCGCCACCGGACCGGCACGCACCGACACGCCGGCACGCGCCCTGCACGGGCTCAGGCGCCCTCGGCCGCCGGCTCGTCGGCCCGGCTCCCCGCACGGCTGGCGGCTCCCGAGGCGAGGCCGCCGTCCACGACGGGGCGGCTCCCCAGCCGGGCGGCGAGCACCAGGACGGGGACCGTGAGCACCGCCGCGCAGATGGCGAGCCCGCCGTAGCCGACCGTCCCCAGGGCGAGGCCGGAGAGGGCGCCGGCCGCGGCGCCGACGCCGTTCATCGCCACGTCGGCCGTCCCCTGGACGCCGGGCCGCTCGGCCTCGGGCACCGACTCCGACAGCAGCGTGGAGCCGGCCACCAGCGCGAACGACCAGCCCAGGCCCAGCAGCAGCAGGCCCACGCTGAGCGCCGGCACCGAGCCGCTCAGGCCCCCGGCCACTGCGACCGCCGCCAGCAGCACCGCCTGGGCGGCGACCAGCGTGCGCACCCGGCCGATCCGGTCGGCCAGCCAGCCGACCGCCGGCGAGAAGGCGTACATGCCGGCGATGTGGACGCTGATCACCAGCCCGACGAGCCGCAGCTCCCCCGCCCCGAGCGGGCCCCCTCGGCTCCCCATCCCGGCCATGCCCTCCCGCATGTGCACGGGCGTCATCGTCATGACCCCGACCATCACCGCGTGGGCCAGCACGATCCCGGTCAGCGCCAGCACCGCGGCCGGCGAGCGGCGGACCGCCGCCAGCCCCTCCCGCAGCGACGGCGCAGGATGAGGTCGCGGCGCGTTCTCGGTGCCGGCGTCGGCGTGCGCCCGGGCGACCAGCAGGGGGTCCGGGCGCAGCAGCGCGAACGACAGCACCGCCGCCAGGACGTAGACGGCGGCGGAGAGCACGTAGGGCCCGGTGAGCAGCGGCAGCCCGAGGGCGTCGGCGAGCCGGCCGCCGAGGCCGGACAGGTTGGGCCCGGCCACCGCGCCGACGGTGGTCGCCCAGACCACCAGCGAGAGCGCGCGCGCCCGGTGCTGCGGCTCGGCCAGGTCGGTGGCGGCGTAGCGGGCCTGCAGGCCGGTGGCGCTGCCCGCCCCGAACACGACCGCCCCCAGCAGCAGCAGCGGGAACGAGCGCACGACCCCGCCGAGCACCACGAGCCCCCCGCCCACGGCGCCGGCGGCCCAGCCGGCCACCAGCCCGGGACGCCGGCCGCGCCGGCTCATCACCCGGCCGAGCACGAACGCGGTCACGGCCGCACCCAGCACACTGGCGGTGCCGACCAGCCCGGACAGCGACGCCGAGCCGCTGACGTCCTCGGCCAGCAGCGAGGCCGCGGCCACCCCCGCGCCCACGCCGATCCCGCTGGCCACCTGGGCGGCCCCGAGCACCCGCACGGTCCGCCGCTGGACGTGCTGCCGCTGCGGCCCGGGCCGGGTGGTCCCCACCGACGGCACGCTCACCCTGACCTCACCAGCCCTCACCAGCCCTCACCAGCGGGACTTCGGCAGCTCGAGCTCGCGGCACACCGCCACCCAGACGTCCTTGGCCGCCACGCCCTGCGCCAGCGCCTGGTTGACGGTGCGCTGGCCGAGCTCGCCCAGGACGTGGTCCTGGGCGAAGGAGTCGGTGAGGGGGCCGAGCTGCTCGCGCATCCGGTCCCAGAAGTGGGTGTGCCGCACCGGTCCAGTCTCCCATCCGAGGGCGACGACCTCTCCTCGGCGAGCGCCCGCCGCCGGTCGGCTCCCGCGTCGCGCGCGGTTGTCGGCGCCGCGTACGAGGATGGAGCGGTGCCGCGAACCCCCGCTCCGTCGGAGCCGTCGGAGCCGTCGGAGCCGTCGGAAGGCGCGCCCGGCTCCCCGGTCGACCGCTTCTCCCCCGCCACCCGCGCGTGGTTCGAGGGGGCGTTCGCCGCGGCCACGCCGGCCCAGCTCGGCGCGTGGGAGGCGGTGCAGGCCGGCCGCGACGCGCTCGTCGTCGCCCCCACCGGCTCGGGCAAGACCCTCGCGGCGTTCCTCTGGTCGCTGGACCGGCTGGCCGCCGAGCCGCTGCCGGAGGACAAGCGGCACCGCTGCCGGGTGCTCTACGTCTCCCCGCTCAAGGCCCTCGCCGTCGACGTCGAGCGCAACCTGCGCGCGCCGCTCACCGGCATCCGCCAGGCCGCGGTGCGCCTCGGCCTGCCCGAGCCGGACGTCCGGGTGGGCCTGCGCTCGGGCGACACCCCGGCCGACGAGCGGCGCCGGTTCGACACCTCCCCGCCCGACATCCTCATCACCACCCCCGAGTCGCTGTTCCTGCTGCTCACCAGCCAGGCCCGCGAGTCGCTGCGCGGGGTGCGCAGCGTGATCGTCGACGAGGTGCACGCGGTGTCCGGCACCAAGCGCGGCGCGCACCTCGGGCTGTCGCTGGAGCGGCTCGACGCGCTCCTCGAGCGCCCCGCGCAGCGGATCGGCCTGTCCGCCACGGTCCGCCCGGTGGAGGAGGTGGCCCGGTTCCTCGGCGGCACCCGCGACGTCGTCGTGGTGCAGCCGCCGGCGGCCAAGACGGTGGAGCTCGAGGTCGTCGTGCCGGTCGAGGACATGGCCGAGCTCGGCGAGAGCACCGGCGAGGTGAGCGGCTCGGCGGCCGGCGAGGAGCGCCGGGCCTCCATCTGGCCGCACGTGGAGCAGCGCATCGTCGACCTGGTCGAGTCCGCCCGCTCCACCATCGTGTTCGCCAACTCCCGCCGGCTGGCCGAGCGGCTCACCACCCGGCTCAACGAGATCGCCACCGAGCGGGCGCTGGGCACGGCGCTGCCCGAGCCCGCGGGCGCGCGCGCCCCCGCGGAGGTGATGGCCCAGGCCGGCTCCGGCCGCAGCGGGGACGCGTCCGACCAGTCAGCCGGGTGGGTCGAGCTCGCCCGCGCCCACCACGGGTCGGTGAGCAAGGAGCAGCGGGCCGTCATCGAGGACGCGCTCAAGAGCGGCCGGCTGCCGGCCGTCGTCGCCACCAGCAGCCTCGAGCTCGGCATCGACATGGGCGCGGTCGACCTCGTGGTGCAGGTGGAGTCGCCGCCGTCGGTGGCCAGCGGGCTGCAGCGGGTCGGCCGCGCCGGGCACCAGGTCGGGGCGGTCAGCCGCGGCGTCATCTTCCCCAAGTACCGCGGCGACCTGGTGCAGACCGCGGTGGTGGCCGAGCGGATGCGGGCCGGGCAGATCGAGTCGATCCGCTACCCGCGCAACCCGCTCGACGTCCTGGCCCAGCAGGTCGTGGCCATGCTGAGCATGGAGGACTGGACCGTCGACGACCTCGGCGACCTGGTCCGCCGGTGCGCCAACTTCTCCTCGCTGCCGCAGTCGGCGCTGGAGTCGGTGCTGGACATGCTCGCCGGGCGCTACCCGTCCGACGAGTTCGCCGAGCTGCGCCCGCGGCTGGTGTGGGACCGCGTCACCGGCACCCTGTCCGCGCGCCCCGGCGCGCAGCGCCTCGCCGTCACCAGCGGCGGCACCATCCCCGACCGCGGCCTGTTCGGGGTGTTCCTGGTCGGCGAGCGGGCGAGCCGGGTGGGCGAGCTGGACGAGGAGATGGTCTACGAGTCCCGCGTGGGCGACGTGTTCATGCTCGGCTCCACCTCCTGGCGGATCGAGGACATCACCCACGACCGGGTGCTGGTCTCCCCCGCGCCGGGACAGCCGGGCAAGCTGCCGTTCTGGCACGGCGACGCCCTGGGCCGGCCCTACGAGCTGGGCAAGGCGATCGGCGCGTTCGTCCGCGAGATCGCCGCGCTGCCGGCCGACGCCGCCCGGGCGCGCGTGCTCGAGGCCGGGCTGGACGAGTGGGCCGCGGACAACCTGCTCGCCTACCTCGCCGAGCAGCAGCAGGCCACCGGCCACCTGCCCGACGACCGCACCGTCGTCGTCGAGCGGTTCCGCGACGAGCTCGGCGACTGGCGGGTGGCGGTGCACTCCCCGTTCGGGGCGCAGGTGCACGCGCCATGGGCGCTGGCGGTGGCCGCGCGGCTGCGCGAGCGGTTCGGGGTCGACGTGCAGGCCATGCACTCCGACGACGGCATCGTGCTGCGCCTGCCCGACACCGACGAGGACCCGCCCGGCGACCTCGCGGTGCTGGCCGCCGACGAGGTCGAGCCGGTCGTCACGACCGAGGTGGGCGGCTCGGCGCTGTTCGCCTCGCGCTTCCGCGAGTGCGCCGCACGCGCGCTGCTGCTCCCCCGCCGCAACCCCGGGCGGCGCCAGCCGCTGTGGCAGCAGCGCCAGCGCTCGGCGCAGCTGCTGTCGGTGGCCAGCCAGTACGGCTCGTTCCCGGTGGTGCTGGAGACGATGCGCGAGTGCCTGCAGGACGTCTTCGACGTCCCGGGTCTGGTGCAGCTGATGCGCGACGTCGAGTCCCGCGCGGTGCGGCTGGTCGAGGTGCAGACCGAGGTGCCCTCGCCGTTCGCCCGCTCGCTGATGTTCGGCTACGTCGCCCAGTTCATGTACGAGGGCGACAGCCCGCTGGCCGAGCGCCGAGCCCAGGCGCTCGCGCTGGACACCACGCTGCTGGCCGAGCTGCTCGGCCGGGCCGAGCTGCGCGAGCTGCTCGACCCGGGTGCGCTGGAGCAGGTCGAGCGCGAGCTGCAGCGTCTCGCCGCGGACCGGAAGGCCCGCGACGCCGAGGGGGTGGCCGACCTGCTGCGCCTGCTCGGCCCGCTCAGCACCGCCGAGGTCGCCGCGCGCAGCACCGAGCCCGACGCCGTACCCGACTGGCTGGCCGAGCTGGAGGGGACGCGTCGGCTGATCCGGGTCCGGATGGCCGGCGAGGAGCGCTGGGCCGCCGTCGAGGACGCCGGCCGGCTGCGCGACGCGCTCGGCACGCCGCTCCCGGTCGGCGTGCCGGAGGCCTTCCTCGAGCCGGTGCGCGACCCGCTGGGCGACCTGGTGGCCCGCTACGCCCGCACCCACGGCCCGTTCACCCCTCCCGACGTCGCCGCGCGGCTCGGGCTGGGCGTCGCCGTGGTGGCCGAGGCGCTGGCCCGGCTGGCCGCTGCGCGACGGGTGCTCGAGGGCGAGTTCCGGCCCGGCGGCAGCGGAACCGAGCTGTGCGACGCCGAGGTGCTGCGCACCATCCGCCGCCGCTCGCTGGCCGCGCTGCGCAAGGAGGTCGAGCCGGTGCCGCCGGCGGCGCTGGCCCGGTTCCTGCCGGTGTGGCAGCAGGTGGGGTCCGGGCTGCGCGGGGCGGACGGCCTGCTCCGCGTCGTCGAGCAGCTGGCCGGGGTGCCGGTGCCGGCCTCGGCGCTGGAGCGGCTGGTGCTGCCGGCCCGGGTGGCCGACTACTCCCCTGCGCTGCTCGACGAGCTCACCGCCAGCGGCGAGGTGGTCTGGGCCGGGCACGGGTCCCTGCCCGGCAACGACGGTTGGGTGTCGCTGGCCCCGGCCGACCTCGCGCCGGTGCTGCTTCCCCCGCTGGACCCCGACGCGCCGACGTCGCCGCTGCACGAGGCGGTGCTCGACGTGCTGGCCGCCGGCGGCGCCTGGTTCTTCCGCCAGCTCGCCGACCAGGTGCACGCCCTGTCCGGCCAGAACGACGACGACGCGCTGGTCACCGCGCTGTGGGACCTGGTGTGGTCCGGCCGGATCACCAACGACACGCTGCTGCCGCTGCGCACCCTGCTCGGCGGCGGCCGCACCACCCACCGGGCCCCGGCCCGGCGCGCGCCGCGCGGGCGCTACGCCCGCCCCGGCCGGCCGGCGCTGCCCAGCCGCAAGGGGCCGCCCACCGTCGCCGGGCGCTGGTCGGTCCTGCCCGAGCGCGACCCCGACCCCACCCGCCGCGCCCACGCGGTGGCCGAGACGCTGCTGGAGCGGCACGGGGTCGTCACCCGCGGCGCGGTGGTGGCCGAGGGCGTGCCCGGCGGCTTCGCCGCGGCCTACCGCGTGCTGGCCGCCTTCGAGGAGACCGGCCGCGCCCGGCGCGGCTACTTCGTCGAGGGCCTGGGGGCGGCGCAGTTCTCGACGTCGGGGGCGGTGGACCGCATGCGGGCCCTGGCCAGCGCGGCCGAGCGGGCGGCTCAGCAGTCCGACCCGTGGGGCGCCTCTGCTCACGGAACTGTCCCGGTGGCAGCCTGGGCCGACGCTCCGCTGCCGGGCGGCCTCACCCGGTCCAGGGGGCGCCGGGAGACGGCGGCCGACCAGCGCACCGTGGTCCTCGCGGCCACCGACCCGGCCAACCCCTACGGCGCAGCCCTGTCCTGGCCGGTGCGAGGTGAGGACGCGAGCGGGCACAGGCCCGGCCGCAAGGCCGGCGCCCTGGTGGTCCTGCACGACGGCGAGCTCGTCCTCTACGTCGAGCGCGGCGGCAAGTCGCTGCTCACCTGGCACGACGAGCCCGACCTGCTCCAGCCCGCCGCCGACGCCCTGGCCCTGGCCGTGCGCGACGGCGCCCTGGGCCGGCTCACCGTCGAGCGCGCCGACGGCGTCGGCGTCCTCGACCCCCGCGCGGCCGGCCCGGTCGCCGCGGCCCTGGAGACCGCCGGCTTCCACGCCACCCCGCGCGGCCTGCGCCTGCGCGCCTGACCCGTTCCCTCATCCTCCTGCTGGTCGGGGGCTCAGGGGAGGACGACGTCCAGGGGCCCCGGATGGTGCTCGGGCTCCTGCTCGCGCTCGAGGAAGTCGGCCACGGCGCGGGCGGAGTCGAGGAACTGGGCAGGGAAGACGATGGTCGAGTTCTTCTCGATGGCGATCTCCGCGAGCACCTGGAGGTTGCGCAGCTGCAGAGCCACCGGGTGGTCGCGGATGACGTCGGCGGCGTCGGCCAGCCGGCCGGCGCTCAGCGCCTCGCCCTCGGCGGCGATGATCTTCGCGCGCTTCTCCCGCTCGGCCTCGGCCTCGCGGGCCATCGCCCGCTGCATCGCCTGCGGCAGCGAGATGTCCTTGAGCTCCACCCGCTCCACCTGCGAGCCCCACTGCTCGGTGGTGCGCTCGAGCAGGCGCTGGATGGTCTCGTTGAGCGACTCGGTCTCGGCCAGCACCTGGTCCAGCGACGAGCGGCCGACCACGTTGCGCACGGTCGTCTGCGCGATCTCGTGGATGGCCGAGTCCACGCTCTCCACCGACAGGATCGACCGCACCGGGTCGACGCGCCGGTAGTACGCGACGGCTGCGACACCGATCGAGACGTTGTCGCGGGTGATGACCTCCTGCGACGGGATCGGCATGGTGACCGTCCGCAGGCTCACCTTCCTCATGTTGTCCACCAGCGGAATCATCAGCCGCAGCCCCGGCTCGCGGACACCGCGCAGCCGGCCCCACCGGAACACCACCCCGCGCTCGTACTGGCGCACCACGGCGATGCCGAGATTGGGCACGTCCCTCGCCCCCTCGCGCGCGCACGGCGGACCGGCAGTCGCCGCCCGCCGTCCCCACCGTCGCCGCGACGGGCGCCCGGCGCGAGGGACCGACGTCCTCGCGGCTGCTCAGAGCACCCGTGCCGCCCAGAGCGCGGCGCTGGTCAGCACCACCAGGCTGACCAGCACCGCCCAGGCGATCCGCACCCGCGGGTCGTTCGGGTCCACCGCACCGCCCCCGCCGGAGGGTTACAGATCGACCGCGACGTACTTGACCGACAGGTACTCCTCGATGCCCTCGACGCCGCCCTCGCGGCCGTAGCCGGACATCTTCACGCCACCGAACGGCGCCGCGGCGTTGGAGACCATGCCGCGGTTGAGCCCGACCATGCCGGTCTGCAGCCGCTCGGAGACCCGCAGGCCGCGGCGCAGGGACTCAGTGAAGACGTAGGCCACCAGCCCGAACTCCGAGCCGTTGGCCAGCGCGATCGCCTCGTCCTCGGTGTCGAACGTGGCCACCGGCGCGACCGGGCCGAAGATCTCCTGCTGCAGCAGCTTCGCGTCCGACGGCACGTCGGAGAGGACGGTGGGCTGGACGAACCAGCCGGCCCCGTCGGGCCTGCCGCCACCGGTGAGCACCTTCGCCCCGGAGGAGGCGGCTTCCTCGACCAGGGCGAGCACCTTGTCCCGCTCGTCGGAGCTGATGAGCGGGCCGACCTGCACGCCGTCGTCGGTCCCGCGGCCGACCTTCATGCCGCCCATCCGCTCGGCCAGCCGGCGGGCGAACTCGTCGGCCACCGAGGCCTGCACGTGGAACCGGTTGGCGGCCACGCAGGACTCGCCCATGTTGCGCATCTTGGCGATCACAGCGCCCTCCACCGCCGCGTCGAGGTCGGCGTCCTCGAACACGAGGAACGGGGCGTTGCCGCCGAGCTCCATCGACACCCGCAGCAGCGACTGCGCCGACTGCTCGACCAGCTTCTGCCCCACCTCGGTCGAGCCGGTGAAGGAGACCTTCCGCAGCCGAGGGTCGGCCATGAGCGGCGCGACCGTCGTGGACGCGCTCGAGGACGGCACGACGTTGAGCACCCCGTCGGGCAGGCCGGCCTCGCGCAGCAGGTCGGCCAGCGCGAGCATCGACAGCGGGGTGAGCTGCGCCGGCTTCACGACCATGCTGCAGCCGGCGGCCACCGCAGGGCCGATCTTGCGCGTGCCCATGGCCAGCGGGAAGTTCCACGGGGTGATGAGCAGGACCGGGCCGACCGGCTGCTTCATGGTGATCAGCCGCCCGCTGCCGGCAGGGTCGCGGGAGAACCGGCCGTCGATGCGGACCGCCTGCTCGGAGAACCAGCGGAAGAACTCGGCGGCGTAGGTGACCTCGGCGCGGCTCTCGGCCAGCGGCTTGCCCATCTCGAGGGTCATGAGCAGGGCGAGGTCGTCGGCCCGCTCGACCATCAGCTCGAAGGCGCGGCGCAGGATGTCGCTGCGCTTGCGCGGTGGGGTGGCGGCCCACTCGTCCTGCACCTTCACGCAGGTGTCCAGGGCGGCGGTGGCGTCGTCCGCGCCGCCGTCGGCGACCTGCGCCAGCACCTGTCCGGTGCTCGGGTCCTCGACGTCGAAGGTCCCGCCGCCGGCCGGGTCGCGCCAGGAGCCGCCGACGAGGACGCCGGTGGGCACGGCGTCGACCACGCGGCGCTCTCGATCGGACAGGGTGCTCAGGTTCTCGGTCGTCACGGTCGTCCCCCTACCCCCGGTCGGACACCGGGTATCCCCGCACCGGATGCCTGCTGAGCATCGCGGTCCGGGCCGTCGACGTCGACCCCTCCGCTCCCTGTGCAGGCGCTCCCGGGACGCGTAGCCTCCGCCGCACGGGGAGGGCGGAGGGGCGCGGTGGACGAGAGCGCGACGGGCCGGGCCGAGGGCGCCGGCGCCTTCGCAGTCGCCGGAGCGACGTACGACGGCTTCATGGGCCGCTACTCGACCGCCCTCGCCGCGCCGTTCGCCGACGCCGCCGGGGTGCGGACCGGTCACACCGCGCTCGACGTCGGCTGCGGCACCGGAGCGCTCACCGGCGTCCTCGTGTCCCGGCTGGGGCCCGACCGGGTCTACGCGTGCGACCCCTCGCCGTCCCTCCGCGACGCCTGCGCGGCCCGGTACCCGGGGGTGGTCGTGCGGGCCGGCCGCGCCGAGGCTCTCCCCTTCGAGGACGGGAGCGTCGACCACGCCCTGGCGCAGCTCGTGCTGCACTTCGTCTCCGAGGCCGAGCGGGCCGCCCTGGAGATGGCGCGGGTGGTGCGTCCCGGCGGCACCGTCGGCGCCTGCGTGTGGGACTTCGAGAACGGGATGCAGATGCTGCGGCGGTTCTGGGACGCCGCCCTGAGCCTCGACCCGGACGCCCCGGACGAGGCCCGGGTGCTGCGCTACGGGCGACCGGGCGAGATCGCGGAGCTGTTCTGCGCCGCGGGGCTGGAGGACGTGCGCGAGTCGACGCTCACCGTGACCTCCACGTACGCCTCGTTCGACGAGCTCTGGCACGGCTTCCTGGCCGGCGTCGGACCCGCGGGCACCTACTGCCTGTCCCTCGACGGCGAGCAGCGCGAGCGGCTGCGCTCGGCCCTGCTCGCGCGGTGCGGCCGGCCGGAGGCCGCGTTCACGCTCAGCGCGGTGGCGCGCTGCGCGGTCGCGCGCGTCCCCGCCTGACCCGCCGCTCGGTCGACGCCCGTCGCGCGACCTCGTCGCGCGTCCGGCGGCACGCTGGGGGCACGATGGACCGGTGCCCGAGGGAGACACCGTCTGGTTGGCCGGCCGCCGGATGGACGACGCGCTGGCCGGGCAGGTGCTGACCACCACCGACTTCCGGGTGCCGCAGCTGGCCACCGTCGACCTCACCGGCCGCGCCGTCGAGCAGGTCGTCTCCCGCGGCAAGCACCTGCTGACCCGGGTCGAGGGCGGCGCCACCCTGCACACGCACTTCCGGATGGACGGCTCCTGGCACCTCTACCGCCAGGGCGAGCGGCGCCGCGGCGGCCCCGACTGGCAGGTGCGGGTGCTGCTGGAGAACCCGCAGTGGCAGGCCGTCGGCTACCGGCTGCCGGTGGTCGAGCTGCTGCCCACCGCGGACGAGGACCGGGCGGTCGGCCACCTGGGCCCGGACCTGCTCGGCCCGGACTGGGACCCGGACGAGGCGATTCGCCGGCTGGCCGCGCTGCCCCCGCGCGCGAACAGGGCCGCGCAGGGCGAACACCGCCCCCAAGCCGGCCGCGGCACCCACAAAAAATA
>JBQCIO010000095.1:0-22048 GCA_051953655.1 Motilibacteraceae bacterium | reverse complement strand
GGGGGGGGGGGGGCCCCGCGGCCGGGCGGGGGGGGGGGGCCCCCCCGCCCCCCCCGGGGGGGGGGGGCCCCCCCCCACGACGCCCGTGCCGTCGGAGGAGGACGAGCCCGCCGCCTCGGGCACCACCTGCCGCGCCGACGCCCGTCGCTCCGGCCCACCGGCCACCGTCATCCACCCCGTCCCGCCTCGCCTGCCCCGCCGCCCCGGCCGCCCGCTCCCACAGGAGCATCCCGGCCGAACGCACAAAGCATGGCAAAGCGCCTGGCGGTGGTGACAGGACGGGTTGCCGGAGGAGGGTCAGCCCCGCGAGCCCGCGTCGAGCGCGACCCGCTCCGGGTCGGAGACGTGCCGGACCTGGTACCGCTCGCCCGCGACGTCCTGCGGTGCCGGGGCGGACCAGAGCGTGAACCGCACGACGTTCCAGCCGGCCGGGTCGATGCCGGTCGCGGTCAGGACGACGCCGTCGCGCCCGGCCGCCGCCGCCGTCTCCTGGCGGAGGTCCTCGACGACGTCGGGCAGCGCGGCGGACGGGTCGATCGGCCGCAGCGCGCGGGTCGCGTGCACCGCCGGCTGCCGGTGCGCCGGGCCGGAGGCCACCGCGACGCCGGTCCACCAGTGGACCGCGGGGCGCCCGAGGTCGTTGCACAGCCCGACGAACGCCGGTCCGAAGAGGAACTCGCGCATGCCGGCCGGGTCGGCCCAGAGGTAGAACGGGGCGTACTGGTTGACCGGGGAGCCGTCCTGGTCGCGCTCGCGGACGAGGTAGGCCTTGACGCCCAGGCCGGGGAACGCATCGGTGGCCGAGCCCCTGGTCGCGACGCGGTCGCGGATGATCTGCATGTCGTAGTCGGCAGGCAGGGTGATCTCGTACTGCATGAGCTGCACGGCGTCCTCCTCGGCGAGGGCCACAGCATCGACGGGTACGGACGCCGGCGTCGCGCGGACGCGCCGGAGCACGCTGCCGGGACGGCCGGCGGCGCCGGGTCCGGTCACCGGACCGGACCCGGCCCCGCCGGGGACTGCTTCGGACGCCTCAGCCGAGGTAGTGCTTCCAGGGCCCGCGGATCGCGAACACGTGCCCGGGCTCCTGCACGTTGGCGAAGAGCACGGTGCCGTCGGGCGAGAAGGCCGGACCGGTCATCTCGCTGTAGACGTTGCCGCCGGCGCTGTTCTGCTCCTGCACGATGAGGTTGCGCGCCACCGCCTGGGCGCCGCCCTCGCGGGTCCAGGACAGGACGTGGTTGGCGGTGTTGCCGTCCTCGGTGAGCACGACGCTGCCGTAGGGCGAGACGTGGCAGCCGTCGGGGCCGTCGAAGGACAGGTCGATCGAGCGGCCGAGGGCCTGCTCCCAGCCCGGGGCCTCGTCGTGCAGCTGGGCGCTGTAGGGGAAGTAGGCGACCAGGGTGAGGGTCTCGTCGGCGTAGTCGTAGTACCAGAGCTGGCCGTCGTGCTTGGTCGCGTCGGCCGGCAGGTCGTTCGTGCCGAAGGCGAAGCTGGCCACGAAGTACATGCCGTCCCGGTCCCCGGTGGCGCCCTCGAGCTTCTTCGAGTGCGTCACCTGACCGACGTGGAACTGCTTGCGCAGCGACGTCGTCGACGCCTGACGGTCGGGGACGGCCACCCAGCGGGTGCGGAACGGCCGCCCGATCTGCGCGGCCGTCACGTAGGCCAGGTCCGGCAGCACGCCGCCGTCGTCGGCCAGGACTGCCAGCGCCTCCAGCGCGCCGTCGTCCGCACCGAGCGCCTTGGCCACGTAGGGGCCGACGCGGTAGTGGCTGGGCGCGGTCCAGCGGTAGAGCAGACCGGTGCGGGGCTGGCCGTCCGGGTCGGAGATCTTGCCGGAGGCGTCCTCGGTCAGGTACACGCGACGGCGTCTCGGCTCGACGACGACGGCCTCGTGGGCGGCACGGCCCCAGGCCTTGATCGGCTCGGGTGCCTGCTCGTGCGGCAGGCCCGGGAAGACCTCGAAGACGTAGCCGTGGTCCTTCTCGTAGCCGTTCTCGCCGGCCGTCGCCTCGGTCTCCTCGCAGGTGAACCAGGTGCCCCACGGCGACGGGCCGCCGGCGCAGTTGCCCACGGTGCCGGAGATGCCGACCCACTCGGACAGGCGCGAGCCGTCGGCCCGGGTCTCGATCACGGTGCAGCCGCCGCCGGCCACGCCGCCGGCCGGGTCGTAGACCGTGCCGGGCACCAGCGGGACGGTCTTGTCCTCGCCGGCACCCGCCTCGGTCTCGTGGTTCTGGATCAGGCGCCAGCGGTGCCCGCGCGCGGCGACGGCCGCGGTGCCGTCGGGGCGCTCGGGGGTCTTGCCGATGAGCTTGCCGGTGCCGTCGTGGAGGTCGGTCTTGCCGGACACGGCGACCACCTCGTAGCTGAAGCCCTCCGGCAGGGCCAGCAGGTCCCCGTCCCGGGACTGCAGCGGCGGGAAGGTGCGGGAGGAACCGCCACGGCGGGCGGGGCGGGCGTCGGCGAGGGCCGGGGACGCGGCGAGGGTGCCGAGGCCGGTGGAGGCGGCCAGCAGGCCGGCGCCACCGATGGCGCTGCGGCCGAGGAGCTGACGACGGGAGAGCGACATATCCGTCCTTCGGGTGGGGAGCGGGACGGCCGGAGCCTGGTGAGGCGGAGTGAGCACCGGGTGAACGGCGCGACCGGCGAAGGGCGAACGGGCGAGAAGTTGTCCCAAGGGATGGTCATGGGAGGTGCTGGCCCCGGTCACGCCAGAGCGTCGCCGGGTCAGCCAGCGGTCAAGGACCTCCGCGTGTCGTCCTGCACCCGCTCTGGCCGCGGTCAGCGCCTGGCCCCGTGGCATGATCGCCGGAGACCCGAGAGGAGCCGCCGTGGACGATCCGGGGCCCGACGCCGTCCCGGTCGCCCCGCCCGCCTCTGGCCCGCCCGCCCTGATCCGGTCCGAGCGCCTGGACCTGGTGCTGCTGCCCGAGCGGTGGCTGGCCGCGGTGGGCGAGGGCGCCGCCCCTCCCGACCTCGGCTTCACCGACCCGCACGACGCCTTCGCCGACGCCGCCCACGTCGTCGCGATCCGGCGCGAGCAGGTGCGTCTGGACCCGGCGAGCGAGCCGTGGCTGCTGCGGGCCGTCGTGCTGCGCGAGACCGGCGAGGCGGTCGGTCACGTCGGGTTCCACGGACCGCCGGACGAGCGCGGCATGGTCGAGATCGGCTACACGGTGCTGGCGGCGTTCCGGCGCCGGGGCTACGCGCGCGAGGCGGCCCAGGCGATGTGGGCCGCCGCGGGGGCGGCCGGCGCCCGGGTGCTGCGGGCGAGCATCAGCCCGGGCAACGAGCCCTCCCTCGCCCTCGTGCGTGCGGCCGGCTTCCGGCAGGTGGGCGAGCAGGAGGACGAGGATGACGGCCTCGAGCTGGTCTGGGAGCGGCCGGTCTGATCGGTGCCATCCGGCGGGAGCCGCGGACGACAGCGCCCCCGACCCGGACGTGCCGGGCGGGGGCGGAGAGGTGCTGCGAGGGCTCCCGCGATTGGACTCGAACCAATAACCGTCCGATTAACAGTCGGATGCTCTGCCGATTGAGCTACGCGGGACCGGCGGCCACGAGGGCCGCCGATGTGCGCATACCTTAGCGCACCGCGGACCCTTCGCTTCGCACCACCGGCGGCACGCATCGCGCCGCCGCCGCGGGCGCGAGAGGGGCGTCGGCGGACGCCCGCGCCGATCCGTCCGGCAGGCGGGTTCGCCACCGGGGAGCATCGGGTACGAGCGGCACGGCACGCCGAACGCGGCGTGCCGCTCGACACCGAACCGGCTCGACCAGCGACCGCACGCAGGAGGCACCCGATGCGCACCAAGGTCACCTTCCTCGCCGGCGCCGCCGTGGGCTACGTCCTCGGAGCGCGCGCGGGTCGGGAGCGCTACGAGCAGATCGTGCGGCTCACCCGGCGCACCTGGGAGGACCCGCGCGTGCAGCAGGCGGTCGGCGACGTCGAGCACCGGGCCGCCGACGCCGCCAGGACCGGCGGCTCGGGGCTGGCCGGCAAGGCCCAGTCCCTGGCCACCGGCGCCGCCTCGAAGGTGACGCACCGCGGTCCGGGCGCCCATGCGCGTCCGGAGGGCCCGGGCCCGGAGTGGGACCCGCGCCAGAGCGGCGAGGCGCTCGACGAGGCCGGGCGCGCCCGTATCTAGGGCGCACCGCTCCAGCACCACCACAGACCACCACTCGTCGCCAGTCACGGAGGGGACATGACCGACTCCCGCAACGACACCTCGGATGAGATCGACGACGTCGGCCTGAGCGAGGCCGAGCCGACGGTCTTCGACGACCGCCCCAGCACCCAGGCCTTCCCCGACGTCGTCGACGACGACGACCCCGAGCGGCGGGACACCCCCGAGCCCGAGCAGGTGGCCCTGCCCTCCGACGTCGGCTACCCCGGGTCCTCCTCGGTGGGCACGACGGTCGAGGAGCAGATCGAGGGCGAGGACCTGGACCGCAAGCTGGCCCGGGAGGTGCCGGAGTCCACCGTCGACCCGGCGGACGAGCCGCTGCCGGGGCAGGAGGGCCGTCCCGACCTGGCCGAGGACGAGCTGGTCGAGGGCGTCGCCGGGCCCTCCGACGACGTCTACGGGCGCCGCCCGGGCGCCCTGGTCGCGCCGGACGAGGGCGCGCACGAGGACCGCGAGGCCGACGAGATCGCCATGGAGACCGACGCCGAGGCGCTCTCGCCGGAGGAGCAGGCGATGCACCTCGAGCCCGAGCCCGAGGACTGAGCCGGCGTGCCGCGGCTGCGCCGCTCCGACTGCACCGGGCCCGGCATCCACCGGGTCCGGCGCGGCCGCGGCTTCGCCTACCTCTACGACGACGGCAGTCCGGTGCTCGAGGACGACGCGCTCGAGCGGATCCAGCACCTGGTGCTGCCGCCGGCGTGGAACGACGTGTGGATCTGCCCCTGGTCCAACGGCCACATCCAGGCCATCGGCACCGACGCGGCGGGGCGGCGGCAGTACCGCTACCACGACCAGTGGCGCGAGCAGCGCGACGCCGCCAAGCACGACCGCATCCTCGACGTCGCCCGCCGGCTGCCCGTCGCCCGCCAGGTCGTGCAGCAGCACCTGGACCAGCCCGGCTACCCGAAGGAGAAGATCCTCGGCACCGCGTTCCGCTTGCTGGACCTCGGTTTCTTCCGGGTGGGCAGCGAAGAGTACGCGGCCGAGAACAACACCTTCGGCCTGGCCACGATCCGCCGCGAGCACGTCACCGTCTCCCACGGGGTGGTCACCTTCGAGTACCTCGCCAAGGGCTCCAAGGAGCGCGTGCAGAGCGTCCTGGACCCGGTGGTGCTCGACGTCGTGCGCGGGCTGCAGCGGCGCAAGGACCCCTCCCCGGAGCTGCTGGCCTGGAAGGAGGGCAGCCGCTGGCGCGACGTGCGCAGCTCCGACGTCAACGACTACCTCCGACAGGTCGTGGGAGAAGGGGTGACCGCGAAGGACTTCCGCACCTGGCACGCCACGGTGCTCATGGCGGTGGGGCTCGCGGTGAGCCTGCCCGCGGTCACCAGCGACACCGCCCGCAAGCGGGCCGTCTCCCGCGCGGTGCGCGAGGTGTCCCAGTACCTCGGCAACACCCCCGCGGTGGCGCGCAAGTCCTACATCGACCCGCGGGTCATCGACCTCTACGACGACGGCGTCACCATCGCCCCCGCGCTGGAGGAGCTCGGCGACGAGGCCGCCTTCGGCAGCCCGGCCACCCACGGCGCCATCGAGCAGGCGGTGCTCTCCCTGCTCGCCGAACCCCCGGAGGCCGCCCGTCGGCGCGCCCACCGGCGTCGACAGCGCCGCTCCCCCGGCGGCGAGCCGCTCGTGCTCGACCCGGCCGCCGTCGCCCTCGCCGGCTGAGGTCAGCACTCAAGAAGGGCGCGGGGCGGGTCAGCTGGCGGTCTGGGCGCGCACCTCGGCCATGGCCGCCTCGGCGGCGGCCTGCACCTGCGGGTCGGCCGGGTCCAGGCCCGGGTCGAGCTGCACGTCCCACACCAGCTCGGCGGAGCCGGGCACCTGGCGGGCCGTGACCCGGCCGCCGGCGCGGCCCACCAGCCGGACCTTCTGGCTCACCACGATGCTGGCCTGCACCCGCTCGCGGACGGTCTCGGGCAGCAGGCTGCTCTCGGGCTCGTGCAGCGCCAGGCGGCGCACCACCGGCCGCCGGCCAGGCGGGCGGGCGTCGACGACGAGCCGCTCGGACGCGTCGTCCCAGGCGGCGCTGTCCACCGTCCACCAGGAGATCCGCTCCGCCTCGCCCCCCTGGGACGGGCCGGGCGCGAGCAGCAGCGCCCGCTCGGTGGCCACCGCCCAGCCGCCGTCGAGCAGCTCGGCGACGGCCAGCACCCGCTCGCCGGGCTCCAGCGCCAGCACGGCGCGGACGGCGTCGGGCAGCGGGACGCGGCGGCGCAGACTGGGCCAGCGCAGGCTCGGCAACGGCACGAGTCGACCCTACGTCGTCGCCGCCGCCGACCCGACGACCCGATGCGTCAGCCCTTGCCGGTCGGTCCCTGATCAGCCCCCCGATCAGCCCCCCGATCAGCCCAGGTAGTCGCGCAGCTGGCCGGCGTACTGCGGGTGGCGCAGCTTGGCCAAGGTCTTGGCCTCGATCTGGCGCACCCGCTCGCGGGTGACGCCGAACTGGCGGCCGACCTCCTCCAGGGTGTGCGGCTCGCCGTCGGTCAGGCCGTAGCGCAGCCGGACGACGGCGCGCTCGCGCTCGCCGAGGGTGCCGAGCACCTCCTCGAGGTGCACCTGCAGCAGCTGGTAGGAGGCGGAGTCGAGCGGGGCGACCGCCTCGCCGTCCTCGATGAGGTCGCCGAGCTCGCTGCCCTCGTCCTCGCCCACCGGCAGGTGCAGCGACACCGGCTCGACGGCGATGCGCCGGATCTCCTCGACGCGCTCGACCGGCAGGTCGACCTTGGCCGCGACCTCCTCGGCCGTCGGCTCGCGGCCGAGCTCCTGCACCATCTGCCGCTGGGTGCGCAGGATCCGGTTGATCGTCTCGACCATGTGCACCGGGACGCGGATCGTGCGGGCCTGGTCGGCGATGGCGCGGGAGATGGCCTGGCGGATCCACCAGGACGCGTAGGTGGAGAACTTGTAGCCGCGGGTGTAGTCGAACTTCTCCACCGCGCGGATGAGCCCGAGGTTGCCCTCCTGGATGAGGTCCAGGAACGGCAGCCCGCGGCCGGCGTAGCGCTTGGCGATGCTCACGACGAGGCGGAGGTTGGCCTCGATGAGCTGGTCCTTGGCGCGCTCGCCGTCGTGGACGATCCAACGCAGGTCGCGCAGCATGCTCTCGTCGAGCGGGTCGGGGCCGGCCAGCTTCTCGGCGGCGAACAACCCTGCCTCGACCCGGCGGGCGAGGTCGACCTCCTGCTCGGCGGTGAGCAGCTTCACCTTGCCGATCTCGCGCAGGTAGACGCGCACCAGGTCGGTGGACGGGCCGCGGCTGGTGTCGTCGAGCGAGGGCAGGTCCTCCTCGTCGTCGGCCTCCTCCTCGACTTCGGCGAGGGCGGCCTCGTCGGGCTCCTCGACGACGGCCAGGGTGAGCCGGCCGGGAGCCGCGACGTCGACGTCGAGCTCCAGCCCGAGGACGTCGTCGGGCACGCCGGCGGGCAGCGGGACGGCTGGGAAGGCGCCGTCGGCGCCCTCGGCGACGAGGGGCGCCGCGGCGAGCAGCACGGACCCCGCCGGAGCCAGGTGCGGCTCGAGCTGGGGCCCGGGCGGCGCCTCGGGCGGCGGGACGAGCTGGGTGCTGACTGGTGGCACGTGGTCCTCCCCCTGGATCTGCTCCGGACCGTTCCCGTCCCGGTCGCGCGCCGGGCTCGGCGCGGGGACGACCGCCCCGGTCACGCGCGCCGAGACGGGCGCGCGCGACGTCGTGGTCTGGGGTCCCGGTCGGCGCCGGGAGGCCTTCGGCACGAGGTCAAGTGTGCCCCCTCAGTCCACCGACGCTCCGGGGTTTTGCCCAGCCGCCGCAGCAGATCGTGACCTCTTTCGCGGAGAACCGGCGGCGAATCGCCCCATCTCCCCCGCTCGGGACCAACGTCCGTCACGCTGCGTGACCCGCCGGGTCCGCCTGCGTTCGGGTCCGGCTCAGACCGCGCCGACCGCCCGCTCCTGCAGCACCCGGCGCTGGTGCTCGAGCGAGACCAGCTCGGCGAAGACGGCCATCTGCTCCTCCGCCTGCGCGACCGGGTCCAGCCGCTGCAGCCGCGACCGCAGCCCCTGGATCCGCCGGGCCACCGCCCGCTCCTCCAGCCGGGCGCACAGCTCGCCGGCGTAGCGGGCGTCGGCGGCACCGGCGCGCAGCGGCTCGACGGCGAGGTCGAGCACGAGGTCGCGCACCTGGGGTGTGCGCGCCGCGTCGAGCAGCGCGGTGGCCCAGGTCTCGCCCTCCACTCCCCCGCCGCAGCCGCCGGCCCCCTCGATGACGGCGCGGACGGCGGCGTAGGCGGGGTGGGTGAAGCAGGAGTCGTCCAGCAGGTCGAACAGGTCGCCGGCCAGCTGCGGCGACTGCACGGCGACCTTGAGCGCCTCGCGCTCCACCAGCAGGTCCGGGTCCTTCGGGGAGGGCTTGGGCAGCGGCAACGGCCCGGACTCCGACGGGCTGTCGGAGAGGTGCTCGGGCGCCCGCTCCGGCGAGGTGCGGCCGGGCTGCGGGGATGTCCCCCGCTCCAGCTGGCGCTGGGCCCGTCGCACCGCGGCGAGCACCGCCTCGACCTCCATGCCCAGCCAGCCGGCCACCGTGCGCGCGTACTCCGGGCGCAGCGTGGGGTCCTTGATCCCGGCCACGATCGGCGCGGCGGTGCCGAGGGCGGCGACCCGGCCCTCCGGGTGGTCCAGGTCGTGCTTGCCGATGGAGGTGCGGATGACGAACTCGAACAGCGGCACCCGGCGGGCCACCAGCTCGCGCACCGCCGCGTCGCCGTGGTGCTGGCGCAGCTCGCACGGGTCCAGCCCGTTCGGCTCGACCGCCACGAAGGTCTGGGTGACGAACTTCTGGTCGTCGGTGAACGCCTTGAGCGCCGCCTTCTGCCCGGCCGCGTCGCCGTCGAAGGTGAAGACGACCTCGCCGGTGCGGTCGTCGTCGACCAGCAGCCGGCGCAGCAGCTTGATGTGCTCGTCGCCGAAGGCCGTGCCGCACGAGGCCACCGCTGTCTCGACCCCGGCCAGGTGGCAGGCCATGACGTCGGTGTAGCCCTCGACCACCACGGCCTGACGCTGGCGGGCGATCTCCTTCTTGGCCAGGTCGAGCCCGTAGAGGACCTGGGACTTGCGGTAGACCGGCGTCTCGGGCGTGTTGACGTACTTGGCCGGGATCCGGTCCTCCTCCAGCAGCCGCCGGGCGCCGAACCCGACGACGTCGCCGGCGGTGCTGCGGATGGGCCACAGCAGCCGGCCGCGGAAGAAGTCGGTGAGCCCGCGCGAGCCCTGCCGGGCCAGGCCGCCGGTGGTGAGCTCGGTGTCGGTGAAGCCGCGGCCCTTGAGGTGGCGGACCAGCGCATCCCACCCGGTGGGCGCCCAGCCGACCCCGAAGTGCTCGGCGGCGGTCTGGTCGAAGCCGCGCTCGGCCAGGAACCGGCGCCCGACGACGGCCTCGGGCGAGCGCAGGTGCTCGGCGTAGAACTGCGCCGCGGCCGCGTGCGCGTCCAGCAGGCGGGTGCGCAGACCGGGCGGCGGCGCCGGGACACCGGAGCCGGACTCCTCGTAGCGCAGCTGCACCCCGGCCCGGACGGCCAGCTTCTCCACCGCCTCGGCGAAGGAGAGGTGCTCGGTCTCCATGACGAAGCGGATGACGTCGCCGCCCTCGCCGCAGCCGAAGCACTTGTAGAGCCGCAGCGAGGTGTTGACGTTGAACGAGGGGGTCTTCTCGTCGTGGAAGGGGCACAGGCCCTTCAGCCGGCCGGCCCCGGCGCGCCGCAGGGTGACCTGCTCGCCGATCACCTCCGCGATGTCGGCCCGCTCCTTGACCAGCTGGACGTCCTCGTCTCGGATCCGGCCGGCCACGCGCCGGAGTCTACGTCGGCAGCTGCGCCGGGCGGGGGCGGCCGTCCACCGAGGTCCGGCCGTCGCCGATCCCGACCACCGGCAGCAGGGGGCGCACGTCGGCCGTGAACGAGCACCGCGGGGAGAGCACGTTCGCGGCCGGCGGGCGCCCGTACCAGGGGTAGCCGTCGCAGACCGACGGGCGGGCGTCGTGGGCCGTGCACAGCCGGGACACCGGGTCGAACGCGTCGCAGGAGTAGACCGGGCTGACCGCGGGGTCGTCGGCGGGGACGCCGTTGCGGGCGCCGTCCTCGGCCGATCGGTGGTCGCCGAGGTAGTGCCAGTGGTCGCGGACGAACTCCAGGTCGCGGCGCATCTCCTCCGGCAGCACCGACTGCGCGAGCAGGTCGGCGACGGCCTCGGGGGCCCACGGGTAGACGATGCGCTCGCAGCAGTCGCCGCAGCGCGAGCACTCGGTCACCCGCCCACCCTGCCACACCCCGCCACGACCCCGTCCCGGCCCTAGTCCCGGTCCGGCCTCACCCGGCCAGCGACGCCAGGGGCACCGAGGGGTCGGCGAGCCGGGCCGGGTCGACCTGGGCCTTGGCGCGCACCAGCGCCTCGATGGCCTCGCCGTCGTCCCACAGGTCGACGTTCGCCCCGGCCTGCACCCGGCCGTCCTTGAGCCAGAAGGCGAGGTAGCCGCCGTCCTGCTCGCGGACCACGACCTGGTCGTAGCCGTCCACCGGCAGGCCGCGGTACTCCATGCCGGTCTCGTACTGGTCGGAGAAGAAGAACGGGGTGGCCGCCCACGGCTCGCCCTTGCCGGCCATCGACCGGCCGGCGGCCAGCCCCTGGTCGTTGGCGTTGGCCCAGTGCTCCACCCGCACCTGCCGGCCGAGCAGCTCGTTGCGCGCGTTGGCGACGTCGCCGGCCGCGTAGACGTCGGGGTCGCTGGTGCGCAGGAACTCGTCCACCAGCACGCCGTTGTCCACCTCCAGCCCGGCCTCCTCGGCCAGCCGGGTGTCCGGGCGGATGCCCACGCCCACCAGCACGACGTCGGCGGGCAGCACCTCGCCGCCCTCGAGCCGCACCCCGGTCACGGCGCCCTCGCCCTCGAAGCCCTCGACGCCGGTGCCGGTGCGCACCTCGACGCCGTGGGCCTGGTGCAGCGCGGCGAACCGCTCGCCGATCTCCTGCCCCAGCGGCCCGAACAGCGGCGTCGGCGCCGGCTCGACCACGGTGACCGTGGCGCCGCGCTGGCGGGCGACGGCCGCGCCCTCCAGGCCGATCCAGCCCGCCCCCACCACGACCACCCGGGCGCCCTCCACCAGCGCCTCGCGCAGCCGCCGGCTGTTGTTGACGGTGCGCAGGTAGTGGATGCCGTCGAGGTCGCCGCCCTCGATGCGCAGCCGGCGCAGGGTCGACCCGGTGGCCAGGAGCAGCTTGGTGTAGCCCAGCCGCTCGCCGCCGTCGAGCTCGACCTGGTGCGCGGCGCGGTCGATCGCCACCACCCGGGAGCCGGTGCGCACGGTCACCCGGTGCTCGTCGTACCAGGCCTGGTCGTGGACGTGGAGCTCGGCGAACTCCTTCTCGCCCTTGAGGAAGGCCTTGGACAGGTCCGGCCGCTCGTAGGGCAGCTCCTTCTCCGCGGCGAGCAGCGTGATCGGGCCGTCGTAGCCCGCCTCGCGCATCCCCTCCACCGCCTTGGCGCCGGCCTGGCCGCCGCCCACCACCACGTAGCCGCCGTTCGTGCTACTGCTGATCTCCGCGTCCGTCATGGGGGCAGCCTGCACCCGTCCTCCGACAGCAGCCACTCGGCCCCCCGATCTCCTCGTGGGACGCCCCAGCGCTTCACGGGTGGTCGTCCGGGCCGTCGAGGCGTCCGTGCGGTCAGGGGGTGACGATCGTGAGCCCCTCGCACTGCTCCGTGTCCGGGTCGCCGGTCGGCTGCCGGAGGGTGCACCAGGACGAGCGGCCGTCGTCGTCGACGGCGATCCGCACCCAGTTCTCCCGGGAGCCGGTGACGACCCGGCCGACGATCACGACGCGATGCTCGTCTGGGGCGAAGTAGGACGGCAGGAAGCCGTAGTCCGGCGGCGGGATGTGTCCGACCGGAGCGTCGGCGGGGCTGAGCGCGTGGAGCGTCGCCCGCCCCTCGGGGTCGGCGGTCAGGTACGCCTCCTCCCACCGCTGGGTGGACTCGGCCACGTCCTGCAGGTGGTGGGCGTGCATCACGTCCCGTTCGCTGTCCCGGCCCGTGGTCCGGCCGAGGCTGAAGACCCCGATGGCGGCGGCGACGGCGAGGACCAGGGCGAGGGCCCGCCGACCGGCGCCGGTGGGGACGGACGGAACGGGCGGCTGCCCCGAGGCGGTCTCGGGTGCCGCAGCGTCGTGGGCCATGCCGGTCACTGTTCCAGCGCGGACCACGTCCCCGGGCTGATTCGCAGGCTGATTCGCGGGCTGATCCACGGGCGAGCATGCGCCGGCCGGCCGGTGGTGCGACCACGACTCCCCGGGGGCGCCCAGCGGCTCCCGGCCCGGCCGGCCGTGGACCGGCCCGGGCTCACCCGGCGAGGGACCGGTGCAGCGCGACCGCGGAGACGTCGGTGAGCGAGGCGACCTGGTCCAGCACCACCCGGCGGCGGGCGGCGTCGTCGCCGGCCCGGTCGAGGGCGGCGGCCCAGTCCGCCCGGAACTCCACCGCCAGGCTCTCCGGCGCCCCGGCCTCGAGCCGCGCGACCAGGTCGGTGAGCAGCGCACGCTGCTCCCCCATCACCAGCAGCCGCTCCTCGGTGGACATGACGTAGTGGGCGGCCACCGCCTTGAGCGCGGCCACCTCCACCCGGGTCTCGCGCGGCACCACGAGGTCGCTGGCGTAGCGGGTGAGCGGTCCGGGACCGGCCGCCGCCCGGGTGGCCTGCTCGGCCGCCGCGCAGAACCGCCCGACCAGCTGGCTGGTGAGGTGCTTGAGCGCGGCCAGGCCCGGCCGGCTGCCGTCGTAGGGCTCGGGGGGCCAGTAGGGCAGCGCGAGCAGCCGGTCCAGCGCCGCGTGCACCTCGCCCTCCTCGGCCTGCACGTAGGAGCGGCGGGCGACGTCCGCCAGCGCGCGCCGCTCGGCCGGGTCGGCCAGGGCACGCAGGTCGACCATGCCGGCCTGCACCCCGTCCTCGACGTCGTGCACCGAGTAGGCGACGTCGTCGGCCCAGTCCATGACCTGCGCCTCGAGGCAGCGCCGGCGCTCCGGCGCACCCTCCCGCAGCCAGGCGAAGGCCGGCAGGTCGTCGGTGTAGACGCCGTACTTGCGCTCGTTCTCGGCCCGTGGCCACGGGTACTTGGTGGCGGCGTCGAGGCTGGCCCGGGTGAGGTTGAGCCCGGCGCTGCGCCCGTCGGGGAAGGCGGCCTTGGCCTCGAGCCGGGTGAGCAGCCGCAGGGTCTGCGCGTTGCCCTCGAACCCCCCGCACGGCCCGGCCAGGGCGTCCAGCGCGGCCTCGCCGTTGTGCCCGAAGGGCGGGTGTCCGAGGTCGTGCGCCAGGCACGCGGTCTCCACGACGTCGGGGGCGCAGCCCAGGGCCCGGCCGAGCTCTCGCCCCACCTGCGCCACCTCGAGGGTGTGGGTGAGCCGGTTGCGCACGAAGTCGTCGGTGCCCGGCCCGACCACCTGGGTCTTGGCGGCCAGCCGGCGCAGGGCGCTGGAGTGGACCACGCGGGCGCGGTCGCGCTCGAACGGGGTGCGCCCCGGGCGCTTGGGCGGCTCGGGCGCCCAGCGCTGCCGGGCCGCCTCGTCGTAGCCGTCCGTGCTCACGGGCGCGAGGCTAGCGGCCCGGGCGGACGACGAGCCCGACCGCCCTGACGGGGCGGACGGCGGCAGGAGGGCGGCTCAGCGCACCCGCCGCAGGCTGCCCTCCACCACGGCCGACCATGCTGCAGTGGGCGCGGGGCGGAACTCCTTGACCCAGGCGAAGCCGTCCGCCGTGGGCCGGTAGGTGGTCCGGGACTCGCCGCGCTCGGTCCGACGGGTGAAGCGAAGCGCTCCGTCGTCCGACACGACCCCGGTGGCCGCGGGCTCCGGGCGGAACCCCGCGGTGTCGAAGGCGTAGGCCAGCAGCCCGGCTCCGTCGTGCTGCCCGCCGTCGCCCGGCCCGACCGGCATGACCACGGTGAGCAGGTGGAACGGGCCCTCCGCCGTCCCCGAGGTCTGCTCCAGCACCAGAACGCCCGCGTCGCGCACACTGCCGGTGGCAGCCGCCGCCACGGTGGCCCCCTCCGACCACGACGACGGTTGCACGACGTCGGTGCCGGTGAACGTGCCGAGCAGGAAGCCCAGTCCCGTGATCTGGTCGTCGTGCACCTGACCGCCCATGTGCCGTCCTCACCTCCACGAGCCGGTGCCCTGCCGCACCACTCACCGCTGCCGCGCGGGGGCGGCCGGCCCATCCTCTCCGGCGCACCCCGAGGTCGTCATGCCCACGATCCGGGGCCCGCCAGGCACTGGTCCGTCCCTGGTCCATTCCTGGTCCAGCTCTGGTCCAGCCCTGTCCAGCCCTAGTCCAGACCCTCGACGAGCCCGCCGAGGGCGGGGGCCAGCCGGCGCAGCTCGTCCAGGTGCTGCAGGGTGAGCGCCTCGAGGTCCTGCTCCGCCTGCGGGGTGAGAGCCAGGCGCACCACCCGCCGGTCGGTCTCGTCGCGGTGCCGCTCGAGCAGTCCGGCGGCCACCGCGCGGTCCACCAGCTCCAGCGCGCTGTGCTGGCGCAGCAGCAGGTGCTCGGCGACGTCGCCCACGCTCGGCCCGCGCGGGTCGTCGTGGCCCTTCACCGCCAGCAGCAGCTGGTGCTGGGCCGGGGTGAGCCCGACGGCCTTGGCCTGCTCCTCGCTCCACCGGGTGAAGCGACGAAGCGTGGTGCGGAAGGCGAGCAGCCGGGCGTAGTCCTCCTGCCGCATCCGCCGTGGACGGCGGCTCCGGCTCGGCCCGGTCGTCCTGCTGCTCGGCTCGTCCCGCTCCACCCGGTCCACCCTGCCACCCGCCGCCCGGTCCACCACCCGGGCCCGTCAGCCGGCGGCGGTGCTGCCGCGGGCGGCCAGGCCGGTGTCCCGGCGCCCACCGGCTCCGGGAGCCTCGGCGCGCCCGCGCAGCGGCACCATGCCGGGCAGCCGCAGCACCCGCTCCGGGTCGCGGGCCTCCTGCAGGTCGCGCAGCCGGCCGGCCAACAGCTGGTGCAGCGACACCAGCCCGAGCAGCCGCGCGGGGTCGGTGCGGTCGACGACCGGCAGCCGGCTCACGCCGGCCAGCGCCATCGTCTGGGCCACGTGCTTGAGCGTGTCGTCGTCGTGCACGACGGTGGGCTGGATGGCGACGTCGGCGAGGACGCGCAGGTCCTGCTGGCTCTCGGGATCCCGATCGACGGCCAGGTCGAGCAGGTCGCGGCGGGTGACGGCACCGACGAACCGGCCCTCGGCGTCGACCAGGGGGTAGAGGCGCTGGCGGTGCAGCGGGTCGCGGGTCTGGTGGCCGTTCTCGACCAGCAGCGGCAGCACCTGCTCCAGCGGGGCGTCGGCGGCCAGCACGACCGGGTCCTCGGTCATGACCTCGCTGGCGAAGAGCACCTCGAGCGGGTCGACGTCGTACTCGCGCAGCACGTGGTAGCCGCGCCGGGCCACCTTCTCGGTGAGCACCGAGCGCTTGAGGACGAGCGCCGACAGCGCGTAGGCGGCGGTGGCGCCGACCAGCAGCGGCAGCAGCGCGTCGAACCGGTGGGTGAGCTCGAGGGCGAAGACGACGCCGGTGAGGGGCGACCGCATGACCCCGCCGAGCACCCCGGCCAGGGCCACCAGCGCCCAGAATCCCGCACCCACGTGCGGGAAGACGTAGGCCTCCACGCTGCCCAGCGCGCCGCCGACCATGAACATCGGTGCGAGCACGCCGCCGCTGGTCCCCGAGCCGAGCGACAGCGACCAGATGAGCGTCTTGACGATCAGGATGCCGACGACCAGCCCGAGGCCGATGCTGCCGTCGAGCTCGGCGCCGATGACGTCGTAGCCCACGCCCAGCGCCTGCGGGACGACCAGGCCGCCGAGGCCGATGACGACGCCGCCGATGGCCGGCCACCACATCCAGTGCACCGGCAGTCGGCGGAAGGCGTCCTCCGCGGCGTAGACGAGCAGGGTGGCGACGACCGCCAGGCCGGCGGCCAGCAGGCCGGTGGCCACGCAGAGCAGGTAGACCAGCGGGGTCAGGTGCAGCGCACCGGCCGGCGCGGGGAAGAGCACCGCGCTGCCCAGCAGCGGCACGCGCACCACGGTGGCGACCGTGACCGCGGCGGCCACCGGGACGAAGCTGCGCGGGCGCCACTCGAACAGCAGCAGCTCGACGGCGAGCAGCACGCTGGCCAGGGGCGCGTTGAAGGTGGCGGCCATGCCGGCGGCGGCGCCGGAGACGAGCAGCACCTTGCGCTCGTCGGCGGTGAGCCGCAGGAACTGCGCCATCAGCGAGCCGATGGCCCCGCCGGTCATGATGATCGGGCCCTCGGCGCCGAACGGGCCGCCGGTGCCGATCGCGACGGCGGAGGCGACCGGCTTGAGCGCGGCCACCCGCGGGGCCACCTTGCTGCCGCCGGTGAGGATCGCCTCGATCGCCTCCGGCATGCCGTGGCCGCGGATCTTCTCCGAGCCGTAGCGGGCCATCAGGCCGATGACCAGACCGCCGGCGATGGGCGCGAGCAGCACCAGCCAGATCGGATGGTGCTGCGCCCCCGGCGCGACCAGCTGGGTGCTCACCCGCTGGTAGAAGACCGCGTTGGTGATGAGTCCGATGAGCCGTAGGAGCGCCCAGGCGACCACCGCCGACACCGCACCGATCGGCAGCGCGAGCAGCGTGATGACCCACACGCGTCGGCCCACCGTGAAGTCGGCGAGGTGGTGCATGGCCGTGCTGCCCTGCCGGCTGTTGCCGTCGGCCTGGGCGGGGACCGCCAGCCGGCGGACCGGCGTTGCGCCGCGGCCGGTCGGCGGCGTCGTTGGGTCGGGCGGGACGGCGGCGGGCACGGGTTCCTCCCGGAAGGGTGCACTCGGCGATGGGCAGCCCGCTCGGGCGACGACGGCGACGACGGCGGCGGCGCGCGAGGAGCGGGATCGATTACATCGTACCCCGATATGATTGGGGGTAGACGCGGGTGGTTGTGCCGCTGTCCTGATCGTCCGCGACCGGGTGCGGTCACGATGGACGTCAGAGCCACAACGTCCGAAGGATCGACACCTATTGGTGCCGATTCTTCGGACGCAACGACGGAACCGCAGGCCGGCAGCAGAACCTGGCCCCACGCGCTGCCGTCGCCGTCACCAGCGCCGTTGACCTTGCGGAGCATCACCGCCGGCGGCCTCGGCGCCTGGCGTTGAGCGAGGAGCCGCATGGAGACAAGGGCGCCTCCACCCGAAGGTCTGCGTACTCACCTGCCCAGCGCGGTACTCACCTGCCCAGCGCGCTCTCCACCGAGTCGACCCCGCGGTTCGCCTCGAACCAGAGGTAGCCGCCGGTCTCGCGCAGCACGTAGTGGGCCTCACCGGCGAAGCCGTAGTCGGGGCCGGTGCGGGTGGGCGAGGTGACGGCGTCGACGCCGGCGTCGCGGAGCATGGCGCGGGACCGCAGCGAGTGCTCCGGGTCGGTGACGACGACGGCCGTGCTCCAGCGGTGGGCGCGCATCGCCTTCGCCACGGCCTGCATGCTGTCCAGGGTGTCGCTGCCGGTCTCGACCGCCAGGATCTGGGCGGACGGGATCCCCTGGCCGTTCAGGTAGTCGCGCCCGGCCGCCGCCTCGGTGAACCGGTCGCCGGGGCGCGAGCCGCCCACCGTGATGATCCGCGGGGCGACGCCGGCGCGCAGCAGCGCGGCGGCGTGCTCGAGCCGGGCGCGCAGCACCTCCTGCGGACGGCCGTCGTACTGCGCAGCCCCGAGGACGACGATGGCGTCGCTGCGCCGCCGGTCGTCGGAGTGCCCCACCCAGAGCACCCGGCCGACCGTCACGACGACGGCGAGCACAGCGAGGAGCAGCACGAGCGACAGCAGCCGCCGTGCCAGACGGAACAGGATCAACGGGTGTCGCTGCCTCCGTCGGCGCCCGCGCCACCGCTGAGCACCGCGGCGCGCCCGGCTTCGAGCCGGGCGACGGGCACCCGGAACGGCGAGCAGGAGACGTAGTCCAACCCCAGGTCGTGGAAGACGTGCACGGACTCAGGATCCCCACCGTGCTCGCCGCACACACCGACGTGCAGGTCCGGGCGTGTCGCGCGGCCGCTGCGCACCGCCTCGTCCACCAGCCGGCCGACGCCGTCGCGGTCGATCGTCTCGAAGGGGCTGACGCCGAAGACGCCGAGGTCCATGTAGCGGCTGAAGAACGCACCCTCGACGTCGTCGCGGGAGAAGCCCCAGGTCATCTG
This sequence comes from Motilibacteraceae bacterium, assembly GCA_051953655.1. Lineage (GTDB taxonomy): Bacteria > Actinomycetota > Actinomycetes > Motilibacterales > Motilibacteraceae > JBQCHF01. Next base: position 3,626 of record JBQCIO010000095.1, on the reverse strand, counting down.
GGTGAGGTCGTTGGTGCCGAAGGAGAAGAACTCGGCCACCTCGGCGATCTCGCCGGCGGTCAGGGCCGCGCGCGGCACCTCGATCATCGTCCCGATCGGGTAGGTCAGCCGCACGCCGGTCTCCTCGGCCACCGCGGCCAGCACTCCCTCGGCCTCCTGCCGGATCAGCTCGAGCTCCTGCACCGCGCCGACCAGCGGGATCATGATCTCCGCCTGCGGGTCGAGCCCGCGGCGGGAGCACTCCACCGCGGCCTCGGCGATGGCGCGCACCTGCAGGGCGTAGAGACCGGGCACCACGAGCCCCAGACGCACCCCGCGCAGCCCCAGCATCGGGTTCTGCTCGTGCAGCCGGCGCACCGCCTCGAGCAGCACCCGGTCCTGCTCCTCGATGCCGGCCGGGGTGTGCTCGGCGAGCGCCACCTTCACCGACAGCTCGGTGATGTCGGGGAGGAACTCGTGCAGCGGCGGGTCGAGCAGCCGGATGGTGACCGGGCAGCCGTCCATCGCGGCGAGGATGCCGACGAAGTCGGCGCGCTGCAGCGGCAGCAGGGCCGAGAGGGCCTTGTCCCGGGCCTCCTCGTTGTCGGCCAGGATCAGCTTCTCCACGTGCCGGCGCCGCTCCCCCAGGAACATGTGCTCGGTGCGGCAGAGGCCCACGCCGGCGGCCCCGAAGCGACGTGCCCTGGCGGCGTCCTCCGGCGTGTCCGCGTTGGCCCGCACCCCCAGGCGCCGGCGGACGTCGGCGTGCCGCAGCAGCCGGTCCACCGAGGCCACCAGCGGCTCCTGCTCCGGGTCCACCTCGCCCTCGAAGTAGCGGACCACCGTGCTGGGGACCACCGGCACCTCGCCGAGGTACACCGCGCCGGTGGTGCCGTCGATGCTGATGACGTCGCCCTCGTGCACGACGACCCGCACGCCCCGGCCGTCCCGCGACGGGGCCTCGAAGTACTGCTCGCGGATGTGCACCTCGAGCTCCTCGGCGCCCGAGACGCAGGTCTTGCCCATGCCCCTGGCGACGACGGCCGCGTGGCTGGTCTTGCCGCCCCGGCTGGTGAGGATGCCGCGCGCGGCGATCATGCCGGGCAGATCGTCGGGGTTGGTCTCGCGGCGCACCAGGATCACCTGCTCGCCCCGCGCGGCCCACTGCTCGGCGCGGTGCGACTCGAAGACGGCCTTGCCCACGGCCGCTCCCGGGGAGGCGCCGACACCCGTCGTGAGCCGCTCTGCGCCGGCGTCGACGGGGAAGCGCGGGAACATCAGCTGGCCCAGCTGCGCCCCGGTCACCCGGCCGAGCGCCTCGTCGAGGTCGATGAGCCCCTCGTCCACCAGCTGCCCGGCGATGGTGAACGCCGCCGCCGCGGTGCGCTTGCCCACCCTGGTCTGCAGCATCCACAGGCGGCCGCGCTCGATGGTGAACTCGATGTCGCACAGGTCGCGGTAGTGCTTCTCGAGCACGCTCATGATCCGCAGCAGCTCGGCGTAGGAGGCCGGGTCGATCCGCTCGAGGTCGGCCAGCGGCACGGTGTTGCGGATGCCGGCGACGACGTCCTCGCCCTGCGCGTTGGGCAGGTAGTCGCCGTAGACGCCCTGCTCGCCGGTGGCCGGGTCGCGGGTGAAGGCGACACCGGTGCCCGAGTCCGGGCCGAGGTTGCCGAACACCATCGCCACCACGTTGACAGCGGTGCCCAGGTCCTGCGGGATGCGCTCCTGCCGGCGGTAGAGCACGGCGCGCGGGGAGTTCCAGGAGGCGAAGACGGCCCGGATGGCCAGCTCGAGCTGCTCGCGCGGGTCCTGGGGGAAGTCGCGCCCGGTCTCGCGGCGCACGACGTCGCGGTACTCGCGGACCAGCTCGCGCAGGTCGTCGGCGCCGAGGTCGACGTCGGACCCCACGTGGCGGGCCTCGCGCATCCGCTCCAGGGCGTCCTCGAACAGCGCGCCGTCGATGCCGAGCACCGTCTTGCCGAACATCTGCACCAGCCGGCGGTAGGAGTCCCAGGCGAAGTGCTCGTCCCCGGTGTGCTTGGCCAACCCGTGCACCGACGCGTCGGTCAGGCCGATGTCCAGGACCGTGTCCATCATGCCGGGCATGGAGAACTTGGCCCCGGACCGGACGCTGACCAGCAGCGGGTCCTCGGGGTCGCCCAGCTGCTTGCCCATCCGCTCCTCGAGCGCGGCCAGGTGCCCGGCCACCTCGCCGGCCAGCTCGGACGGCTCGGCACCGGTGCGCAGGAACACCTTGCAGGCCTCGGTGGTGATGGTGAAGCCGGGCGGCACCGGCAGGCCGAGGTTCGTCATCTCGGCGAGGTTGGCGCCCTTGCCGCCGAGCAGGTCCTTGAGCTCCTTGCTGCCCTCGGAGAACGCGTAGACGAACCGGCTCACGGCACTCACTCCTGTCGGCAGGCAGCTCCGGCCGGTGCCGACCGGGGCGACGTCGCGCACGGTGCGGGTGGGACGTGACCCAGGATCGACCGCGTCTCACCCTGCGGGACGAGGCGAAGGTCCCGGCGGCCGGTGGCGCGCGTCACGCGGTGCGGCGGCGCCGTTCGGAGCGCGCTCGACCGGGCACACCTGGTGGCGATGCAGACCTTCCTCCCCTGCCCCGGGTTCCGCGCGTCGGCCGCCCTGCTGGACGACCGGCGGCTGGGCAAGCAGCGGGTCGAGGTGCTCCAGGTGCTGCGGGCGCTCACCTGGACCTCCTACGGCTGGCGCAACCATCCCGCGGTCCGGATGTGGCGCGGATTCGTGCCGGGCCTGGTCGCCTACGGGCTCGCCGTGTGCGACGAGTGGGTCGCCCGCGGCCGGGTCGACGCCGTCGGCGAGGCGCTGCTCGGGTTCACCGGCGGCCGGGCCCCCGACGTCGACGAGCTGGCGGCGCGCGGGCAGCTGCCGCCGTGGCTCGGGCACGACCCGGTGCACGCGAGCCACCGCTCGGCGCTGGTGCGCAAGGATCCCGAGCACTACCGACCGCTGTTCCCGGACGTGCCCGACGACCTGCCCTACGTGTGGCCGCGCGCGGCCTTCCCACGCTGGCCGGTGCGGCGCGGGCCACACGGCGCGCTGTCCCTGTCCGAGGCGCTGGTGCTGCTGGGCCTGGAGGAGGCCCGGCCCGAGCAGGAGCGGGCGGTGCTCTCCGTGGCCGCCGGGCGGGACGCCGAGCTGGCGCTGCCACCCGGTGGCGGGACGACCACGGCCGGGCTGCTGGCCGGGCTGTGCACCCCGGGCACGACGGCCTGGGTGACGCCGGGGCCGTCGCTGGGGCCGGAGGGGCCGCGGCCGGAGCCGGGCCCGCCGGTGGAGGGTTCGGTGCGCTCCCCCACGATCGCGCGCGACCCGAGCCCGGAGGACGCCGCCGCGGTGGCCGAGGAGGCGGCGGCGGAGCCGGAGTTCGCGTTCCTGCGCCCCGGACAGCTGAAGCCCGCGTCCCTCGACGGCGTCGGACTGGTGGTGCTCGACGGCAGCGGCGAGCCGGGGGCCGACTGGCCCGAGGCGCTCTCCGACACGCCGTCGGAGCTGATGGGGCTGCCGGCCTTGCCGGTCCTGGGGGGGGGGCACCCCCAAACAACCCAAACAGCGAGAGACAAGCCCACACCCAGGGGAGGAAAAACACGGGGGGGGGCAAGAACCAG
>JBQCIO010000094.1:0-19147 GCA_051953655.1 Motilibacteraceae bacterium | reverse complement strand
GAAAGACCCCGAGAGCAAGGGGATCGTGGATAACCTGGTCGGCTATGCCAAGCGGGACCTGATGGTCCCTCTCGTCGTGCTCACGCCCGGGCAGGCCACCGATTTGGAGGCGGCGAACGCCGCGGCGGCGGCGTGGTGCGCGCAGGTGAACGCCCGCGAGCACTCCGAGATCGCCGCGGTCCCGGCGCGGCGGCTGGCCGACACCGAAGCCGGGCTGCTCGCGCCGTTGCCCTCCCTGCAGCCCGCTGGGTTGTTCGGCGGGCGGGCGGAGCTGCGCAAGGTCGACAAGCTGTCCTGCGTCCGGTTCGGCTCGGCTCGCTACTCGGTGCCCAACCGGATGCTCGGGCACGTCGTGCAGGTCCTGGCCGGCCCGGACGGGGTCACGATCCTCGAGCCCGGCACGGGTGAGGTGCTGGCCGAGCACCCGCTGATGGCCCCCGGGGAGGCCAGCGTCCTGGACGCCCACTATGGCCGGCCGCGGCCGAACGCCCCGGCCCGCAAGCTCACCCCCCGCACCGCCGCCGAGATTGCGTTCTGCGCGCTCGGCCCGGCCGCGGAGACGTGGCTGCGCAACGCCGCGGCCTCGGGGAACACCCGCCTCGGGCCGGAGCTGGCCGAGCTGGCCGCCCTGCAAGCCGCGCACGGGCGCGATGCGCTGGTCGCCGCGTTGGAGCGGGCGATCACGTTCGGGCGGTGGCGGGCCAGCGGGGTGCGGGCGATCCTGGCCGCCGGCGCCGGGGTCCCTCAGCCCACCGCACCCGGACAGGCGCTGGTGATGGAACTGCCCACCACCGCCTCCCGCCCGCTGGCCGCCTACCGGCTCGAGAAGCTCACCGCCTCACCCGAAGCAGCGGCAGCTGTCGGGGAAGGTGGTGCGTGATGGCCGCGGCCACACCGGCGCCACTTCCCGCCGACCTCGAGCACGGGCTGCGTCGGCTCAAGCTCGCGAGCATGCGCCAGGTCGCCCCCCAGATGCTGGCCACCGCCAAGACCCAACGCTGGGCCCCCGAAGAGCTGCTGCGGGCCCTGGTCGAGGTCGAGATCACCGCGAGGGACGCCAGCAACACCCGCCTGCGCGGCAAACAGGCCTGCTTCCCCACGATCAAGACGATCGAGGGCTTCGACCTCGCCGCGAGCAGCATCCCCGCCCCGACCTGGGCCTACCTCACCTCGCTGGAATGGATCCACGCGAGGGAGAACCTCACCCTGATCGGGCCGGCCGGCACCGGCAAGACCCACACCCTGATCGCCCTCGGCCACGCCGCCGTGCAACAGGGCCAGCGGGTCCGCTACTTCACCGCCGCCGAGCTCGTGGAGAACCTCTACCGCGGCCTGGCGGACAACAGCGTCGGCAAGGTCATCGAGACCCTGCTACGCCACGACCTGATCATCTGCGACGAGGTCGGCTTCGCGCCCCTGGACAGCACCGGCAGCCAACTGCTGTTCCGGTTCGTCGCCGCCGCCTACGAACGCCGCAGCCTCGCCATCGCCAGTCACTGGCCCTTCGAGGACTGGGGCCGCTTCCTACCCGACCACTCCACCGCCGTCAGCCTCCTGGACCGGCTCCTGCACCACAACAACGTCGTCGCCACCGACGGCGAGAGCTACCGCATGCGCGAGGCCCGAACCCGCCCAGGGAGCCGCCCCTCGAAGCGCTAACCCACCCCAGCGAGGTGGGGACTTTCACTGGCCACCAGCGGGGACAACGAGATGGCCATTGACACATCGACGGCGTCTCCTCGCCCCCCGTCCAGGGGCGCGGTCGTATGCAACAGCGTCCGCGCAGGTGCCCACATGCCGTTGCGCGACCGACACGAGGGAACTGCGACCCAACCGGCGTGCCGACGGCCGCGCGCTCCCCCCAGCGCGTTGACCACCGGCTCCAGGCGGTCCCACTGGTCATCGGTCATGTCACTTGGGTGGGTCATGCCCCACGCGGCGACGACCGACTTGCTCCGTGCCATAGCGACTGAGATCTCGGACGCCTGGGAGCCGCGGGACGAGAATCAACTCTCGCTGGCGGACGACAACCGCAGGAACGCAGTGGGAGACTTTGCCGATTCATGACTCTCGTCGCCGCCGTTTCCGGTTCTGCACGACGAGAACTGTCGGTGGGGCCGTCTAGGTTCGGAATATGTCAGAGGACGTCGCCGGGCCGCCGCAGGAAGGGCTGACCGACGCGCTGGCCGCGGTGCAGGAGGCCGTGGCGACGGCTCTGGCGTCGCCGGTGTGGCAGCTGGAGTCCGGGCAGCTCGGGCCGTCGCTGCAGCTGGTGGTTTCCCTCGAAAACCGGCTCGCCGCCCTTCGACTCTCGCTGGTGAAGGAGGCCGACGACCGGTCGGTCGCCGACGCGGTGCACGCCCGCACCACCCCGTTCTGGCTCGCGCAGCTGCTCACGATCGACCACATCGACGCCGCCAAGCAGGTCCGCCTCGCCCGCGAGGGCAGCGACCAGATCATGGCCGCGATCGCCGACGGATCCGTCTGCGAGACCAAGGCCCTCGCCATCGTCGACGGCCTCCGGCTCATCAAGCGCATCGGCACCGTCACGGTCGACGAGATCGAGCAGGGCGAGGAGTTCCTGCTCGACTGGGCACCACGGCTGACCCGCAAGCACCTCGCCGTCGCCGCCGCGAAGATCGCCGACGTGCTCGACCCCGACCGCGGCAAGAAGCTCGACCAGGACGAGAAGCTCGCCCACTCCCTCCGCGAGGTCGCCATCACCCCCGACGTGGCCACCGACGGAGCCATGTACCGGATCAGCGGACGACTCACCAAGGAGTCGGCGTCCCTGCTGATGAGCACCCTAGACGCGGTGATGCGCACCGACGCCGAGAACGACGAGGAGTCCGCGCTGCCCCGCTCGGCGCGCCGCACGCTCCCCCAGCGCCGCGCCGACGCCCTGGCCGCACTGGTCCGCCTCGCCTCGGACCACGACGACCTGCCACTGCGGCACGGCGAACCCGTGCAAGCCCTCATCACCATGCCGCTGCAGACCCTCGAGCAGCGGACGGCAAAGGCAGGCCTGCTCGACCTTGGCACCGGTCAGCCCGCCGGCTACCTGCCCGGACTGACCGAGCACGGCGACCGGCTCGCACCCGCCACCCTGCGGCGGCTGGCGTGCGACGCCAAGCTCGTCCCCGCCGTCCTCGGCTCCCGCGGCCAGCCGCTCGACCTCGGCCGCGAGGTACGCCTGGCGACAGCCACCATCTACCGGGCGCTGGCCGTGGAGTTCGGCGGCTGCTGCGGCATCGGCTGCACCGCCCCTCCGTCGCAGACCACCGCTCACCACCTGGACCACTGGGCCGACGACGGCCCCACCAGCCTCGCCAACAGCGCGCCCCTGTGCGAGCACGAGCACTGGCTCGTCCACGAAGGCGGCTGGGACCTGCGCCGCACGGCCGAGCCCGGCGTCGTCGAATGGCGACCACCCGCCTGGATCGACCCCGCCCGACCCTGGATCAGACGCGAGCCACCACCTCGCTGAGACGACGCCTTGCGGACGGGGTCAAGCTGCGGACCGCTCCGGCAGCGATCGCTGCTTCCGTCGGACATGCCCTACCGTCGATCCCGTCCGCATCGACGACGTCGTGCGGCTGCCGCTGGGCACGTTCGTCCGGCCCGCCGACGAGACCGGCACGGGGAGCCCTCGGGTCGAAGTGGTCCTGGGCTATCTCGCCCGCACCCCGGCCGGGGTGCTGCTCATGGACAGCGGACTGGGCGAGGCCGACGAGGAGACCGAGGCCTGGTACCGGCCGGTCCGCGTGCCGCTCCAGGAGGCGCTGGCCGGCGTAGGGCTCGGGCTCGAGGACGTCGACCTCGTCGTCAACTGCCACCTGCACTTCGACCACATCGGCGGGAACCCGGTGCTGGCCGGCCGCCCGATCCTGTGCCAGCGACGTGAGCTGGACGCTGCCCGCACCACCGACTGCACCGTCCCGCACCTGGTGGACTTCCCCGGCGGACGCTACGAGCTGCTCGACGGCGAGGCGGAGGTCGCGCCGGGCGTGCACGTCATCCCGACACCGGGGCACGTCGAGGGCCACCAGTCGGTCGTCCTGGTCTGTGAGGACGGCAGTGTCGTGCTCGCCGGGCAGGTCCACGACACGACGTCGGAGTGGTCGGCGGACGTGCTGGCCGCCCAGGCGGTGGACCTCGGCCACGGACCACCGCTTCCCCTGGCCAGTCCATGGATCGAGAGGTTGCTCGAGTTTCGACCCGCGCCGCGTGGTCTTCGCTCACGACGCCGCGGTGTGGGTGCCCTGACCCGCGATCGGGGACCGCTGCACGAAGAAGCGGTGAGGCCCTTCGGCCCTCACCACCGCTGAAGATGACCGGCAGCGTTCGAGACGTGGCGACGACGCAGCCGACGACGGGCAGTGAGCGGACCGGCACCATCGGCCTGCTGCCGTGCCTGGCCTTCGCGGTCGGGACGATGATCGGCGGTGGCGTGTTCACCCTCTCCGGCATCGCCGTCGACGAGGCCGGGGCGGGCGCGATCCTCGGCTACGTCATCGCCGGCGGGGTCATGCTGCTCTCCGCCCTGTCCTTCACCGTGATCGCCAGCAGGTCCGGACCCGGCGACTCCGGCTACGCCTCCATCGGCACGATCCTCGGCCCACAGTTCCGGTTCCTCACCATGTGGGCCTTCTACCTCAACGCCGTCACCTGCATCGCCTTCGTGCTGCTGTCGTTCGCGTCGTACCTGCAGCAGTACTTCCTGCGCGGAGTGGACCAGACGGTGGCCGCGCTGGTCGCGGTCGTCGCGCTGGGTCTGCTGAACCTCGGCCCGGCCGACGTCGTCGCCCGCACCGAGACCTTCCTGGTCGCGCTCAAGGTGGCGATCCTCGTCCTGCTGGTGTGCTGGGGTCTCGCCGCCCTGAGCCCCGGCGACCTGTCACCGATCGTCCCCGAGAGCCGCGGCTCGGTGCTGCGGGTGACCGCCCTGCTCTTCACCGCCTACACCGGCTTCAACGTCGTCACGAACATGGCGGGGTCGGTGCGCAGGCCGCAGCGGACGGTCCCGCTCGCCATCGTGCTCTCGGTGGTCATCTCCGCCACCGTCTACGTCGGCGTCATCATCGCGCTGCTCGCCTCCGGCGAGAGCGACTTCGGCGAGGCCGGGCTGGGCAAGGCCGCGGAGGCGCTGATGGGGCACTGGGGTGCCCTGCTCGTCGCGTTCGCCGCCGTCGTCTCCACGCTCTCCGGCGCCAACGCGAACATCCTCGGGTCCAGCGAGCTGATGATCCGGCTGTCCGCCCAGGGCGACGCCGCACCCCGCTGGGGCCGGCTGACCCGGCACCACCACCCGGCCGCGAGCGTCGCGCTCGCCTCGTGCGTCGCCGCGGTGCTCGTCCTGACCGGGGGCGTCGACTCGATCGTGGCGCTGTCCAACGTGACCGCGATCCTGGCGATGCTGCTGGTCGACGTCGCCGCGATGCGCCTCGCGCTCCAGAACTGGCCCGGCAAGGGGTCTCGCCTGCCCGCCGGTCCGCTGCTGCCGGGCCTCGCCGCCCTCACCGCCGTGGCCCAGCTTCCCTCGCTCGGCTGGCCCGCCACGCTCACCGGGTTCTTCCTGGTGCTGGCCGGCCTGTTCGTCTACGTGGGGCGCCACCGGCCCGAGCTCGGCGCCGACGTGGGACCGATGCTGCGGGCGATCGAGCTCCTCGAGACCCCCGTGGCGCGGGCCCTGCGCCCGCGGAACCACCGGACCGGCGCCACCCCTGCCGGCACGGCCCCCGGTCCGGTCAGCTCCCGCTGATCGCGCCCGCCGTCCTCACCACGACGTCGTCCACGGTCATCGCCGCCGGCGCCCGCCCGGTGTAGAGCACGACCCCGGCCTGGTCGAAGCCGCCCCAGCCACCGCTGAGGACCACGTCGACGGCGCGGTGCCCGTCGAGGTAGCCGACCAACGTGGTGGACCCGAGCCAGTGCTCCACCGTGAGCCGCAGCCGGGAGGTGCTGGCGACCACAGGCGGCTCGGCCGTCGCGACCGTCTCCACCTGTCCACCGGACACCTCCCCCAGCCGCGCGCCGACCGACGGGACCACCTCGAAGAGATATCCCCTGGACGCGCCGACGGTCACGATCAGCCCCGTCCCGCCACCCTGCGCGTTCCCGGCCGTCAGGGTGGCGACGTCGGCGACGTCCACGACGTCCGCGGCGGCGATGGCGACCGTGGCACTGCTCGAGCTCTCCAGCGAGGTGCTGCTCACCAGGTAGCCGCCGTCCCGCGCGGCTGCGGCGTGGGTGCCGGTCTGCGCCTGGGTGAACTCGGGGAACCGCCCGGCGCCGTGCTCGAAGTGCTCCTCGTAGACGACCTTCGCCTCGCTCACCCGCGGCTGCTGCCCGGTGAACCAGACCAGGGCACCGAGCCCGACGGCGAGGAGCACCAGGACGGTCGCCACGGCACCCGCGAGCACCCAGGGCCACACGCGGCGCCCCGGCAGGTCCGGGTAGACCTGCCCGGACTGCGACGGCGGGAGGGCCGGCGGCGGCGCGAGCGGTGGCTGCTGCGGAGGGGTCTGCGTGGGCGAGGACATGGCCCACCTCCTCGTCGCTCACCTCCAGCCCCGCACCTCTCGTCCCGCTGCGGCAGAGGAGAACGTCCTCGCCCTGCCGTGCTCGCGAGGGGTGTTGCCGAGGGACCACGCTGCGTCTCGTCCCGATGCGTCTCAGCCCGCCGCTCCTCAGCCCGCCGCGTCTCATCCTGACGAGGCGATGCCGACGACCCTCTGCCGTGGCTTCCTGGCCAGGACGGGGCGGGCCCCGCACCCGGAGTGCCGAAGAGGTGATCTGACGTGGCGAAGGCAGGGACCACGCGGACCGCGGTGCCGCGGCCGCGCACGACGAAGGCGACGACGAAGGGGACGAGGAGCAGGAAGACGGCTGCGACGACGGCCACGACGAGGGCCAAGACGTCGAGAAGCAGGACGGCGACGAGCGAGGCCGCGCACCCCGCTCCCCCGCCCTCGCTCGCCCAGCGCGTGGAGGCCGGGCGGCAGGCGCGTCGCCGGGTGCCGCCGGACCAGCTCGGCAGCATCGACCTCAGCGGCCGCGCGGACCCGGTCGACATCCTGCAGCGGCAGAGCGACGGCCGGGTGCCAGAGCTCCTCCCGGTGCGCTACGGCCGCATGGTCGCCTCGCCCTTCGCCTTCCTGCGCGGGTCCGCCTCGGTCATGGCAGCCGACCTGGCGACGGCGCCGGTCTCCGGGATCCCCGTGCAGGCGTGCGGCGACGCGCACCTGGCCAACTTCGGCGTCTACGCCTCCCCCGACCGCCGGCTCGTCTTCGACCTCAACGACTTCGACGAGACCCACCCAGGGCCGTGGGAGTGGGACCTGCTGAGGCTGGCCGCCAGCCTCGCCGTGGTCGGACGCGAGCGCGGCCTGCGGCGCAAGGAGCGCCGGGGTGTCGTGCGCGCCGCCGCCGAGCGCTACCGCGCGGCGATGAACACGTTCGCGCAGCAGGGCAACCTCGACGTCTGGTACGCCCGCATGGACGTCGACGAGCTGCGTGATCTGCTGTCCGGCCTGGTCTCCCGCCAGCGCCGCAAGGAGCTCGACAAGTCCCTGGCCAAGGCGCGCAGCCGGGACAGCCTGCGTGCTCTGGGGAAGCTGACCGAGGTCGTCGACGGGCACCGGCGGTTCCACACCGACCCCCCGCTGCTCGTCCCCATCGCCGACCTGCTGCCCCAGATCGCCCAGGACGAGCTCGAGCAGCAGCTGCGCGGGCTGCTGGACGGCTACCGGCAGACGCTGCAGCCGGACCGGCGCGCGCTGCTGCTGCGCTACGACTTCGTCGACCTGGCCCGCAAGGTGGTCGGCGTGGGCAGCGTGGGCACCCGCTGCTGGGTCGCGTTGCTGCTGGGCCGGGACGACGAGGACCCGCTCGTGCTCCAGATCAAGGAGGCGGTGCCATCGGTGCTCGCCCCGCACGTGCCCGCCGACCTGCTGGCCGCCGTCCCCGCGGAGCTGCAGGCACCGGCGCACCAGGGTGAGCGGGTGGTCGCCGGCCAGCACCTCATGCAGGCCGCGAGCGACGTGTTCCTCGGCTGGCAGCGGACTCTGGGGATCGACGGCATCGAGCGGGACTTCTACGTCCGGCAGCTCTACGACCAGAAGGGCTCCGCCGACCTCGAGCGCATCGCGCCCGAGGGGCTGACCCTCTACGGCCAGCTCTGCGCCTGGACGCTGGCCCGCGCGCACGCCCGCAGCGGTGACCGCGTCGCCATCGACGCCTACCTGCAGCCCGAGCCGGGCAGCGGGCCCGGCACGGACGACGGCTTCACCGACGCCGTCGTCCGCTTCTCCGAGGACTACGCCGACCGCACCGAGCAGGACCACGCCCTGCTCGCCGAGGCCGCCGACAGCGGGCGCATCCAGGTCCGCACCGGTCTGTGACGTCCCGACGACCCAGCGGCGCCGGCCGGTCCCGACGACCGACCGGCGCGTGCCGGTCTTCCTATCCTCAGTAGGAGGTCCTCGGCTCAGGAGGAGGCCCCGCCGGCCGGCGTCCCCTGCGAGCGCCACTCGTGCGTCCCGGCCGCTACGGCGGACCGCAGCTGGGCCAGCCGGCGGGCCGCCAGCTCGCTCGGCGGCACCTCCTGGGCGCGCGCCCAGCGCCGCGCGGCCAGCCCCAGCGCCGTTACGACGAGCAGGCCGCCGACGCCGCTCACCGCCGAGCCGACCGCCACCAGCGTGAGCCCGGTGCGGACCAGCCGGAGATCCACCTCCAGCATCGGCATCCGCCAGCCGGTCGTCGTCGTAGCCGCCCCCGTCGTACCCGGACCTGTCATCGTCCGCCCCCTCAGGATCGCTTCGTCCGCCACGCTCGCCGCTGCCCGCTCCCCGCGTCCTCCTCCCCCGCGGATGAACCCGGGCGCGGTGCGGGGAGGGCGTGGGCGGGCTGCGGGATGAGGACGGCGAGGACGAGACCGATCAGCGCGACGAGGACCAGCAGTCCGAGGGCGATGGCGAACTCGGTGCCGTCCGGCACCGCCCGACCGACGATCACCGAGCCGACCATCGCCGTGCCCAGCGAGGAGCCGAGGTTGGACATGCTGCGGGAGAGGCCAGAGATGTCGCCCTGGTCGGCGTCGGGGAAGCTGGACTGCACGAGGTTCACCGACGAGGTCAGCATGGTGCCCAGGCCCACCCCGGCGATGAGGAGCCCGGGCACCAGCAGCCAGACGCTGCGGTCCACCCGGACCAGACCGAGGATCAGCACGACGCCGACGACGGTGGCCAGGAATCCGGCCACCACCAGGTCGCGCTGGGACCGGCGCTGGGCCAGCCGGCCGGCGGCGGCGCTGGAGAGCAGGATGCCGATCGTGGCCGGCGTGAGCGCGAGGCCGGTGGCGATCGCGCTGTAGTCGCGCCGCTCCTGGAGCCACACGCTGATGGTGAAGAACGCTCCCTGCATGACCAGCCACTGGCCGGTCTGGGTGCCCAGCCCGAGGTTGGCCGTGCGGTCGCGGAAGAGGCGGGAGTGCAGCAGCGGCTCGGTGCCACGGCGCTCGCTGCGGCGCACGTGCCAGAAGAAGGCCGCGACGCAGACCACGCCGGCCGCGAGCAGGATCCACACCGGAGAGAGGCTTCCGGCGGGGATGACGACGGTGGAGCCGATGACCAGGTCCGTCCTGGCCTTCCCCCAGCCGAAGGTGCCCGAGGCGTTGAAGCCCATGACGACCAGCGCGAGCCCGAGCCCGGACAGGACCGCGCCGAGCAGGTCGAAGCGTGGGCGCGGACCGGTGACGGCGGGCGTCATGATGCCCCGCGCCAGCAGCGCGGTGCCGGCGACGGCCAGCACCTGCGCGCCGAACGAGGCCCGCCAGCTGATCCCGGTCGTGATGATGCCGCCGAGCAGCGGACCCAGGGCGGCGCCCAGCCCACCGGCCCCGCTCACCACGCCGAACCACGTGGCGCGCTCCCGGACGCTGCTGAACGCGACGGTGATGATGATGTAGATGGGCGGGATCATCAGCGCCGAGCCGATCCCCTCGAGCAGCGAGTAGCCCACGAACATCGCGGTCATGCCCTGGGCCAGCATGGCGAGGAAGGCGCCGACGCCGTACACCCCGAGACCGATGAGGAAGCACCGCTTGCGTCCCCAGATGTCGGTGAGCTTGCTCCCCGGGATCATCAGGGCAGCCATGGTGAGCGTGAACAGCGTGATGGTGGTCTGCAGCTCGCGGACGCTGGCGTCCAGGTCCTGGGAGATGGACGAGATCGCCACGTTCATGTTCGTCCCGGCGAAGCTCGCCACGAACTGCGCGAGCGCCAGCGGGAGCACGAGCTTCCACGCGCTCGAGCGCGCGGCCGTGTCCCCCGCCGCCGCCTCGGTGCGGCTCCCGTCGCCCATCGCCGGACTCCTCCCTGCCAGCCTCGTGCTGATCCTCCGGGAGTCGCCCGGGCCAGGGGATCCTCCGCGGAGGATGACGCTGCCCGTCCCTGCCGCACACGATCCGGCCCGCCGCCCGGTCCGGCGCCTCGTCCCACCCGGCTCCTTGGTCCCGTCCGGCGTCATCCCCTCCAGGTGATGCTGGGCGGACCAGGTCGGCGCGAGCGTGGCGTGGTAAGGCCGACGACGTCGACCCCTGGTCCGCCCGGACCCGCGGGAGGTGGGAAGACATGAGCGCACAGACCGTCGTCCTCCTGGTGGTCGTGCTCGCCGTCGTCCTGCTCGTCGCAGGGCTGGGCGCTGCCGTCGTCCTGCGCCACTGGCGGCGTGAGCGCAACGGCTCGTTCGCCTGCCGCATGCGCCCGCGTGGTGCCCCGGTGGGCTCGTGGTGGCCACGCCGGCCCGCCCGGGCCCGCTGGGTCCACGACGTCCTCGTCGTCTCGAGCGGACCGTGGCTGCTCGCGCACCGGGTCCTCCCGGTGGCCACCGCCTTCGGCGCGCCGCACCGGATCAGCGGTCGCGACCTGTCCGGGCTCGGTGACCGACCGGAGGCGCTCGAGGTGCAGCTCGACGACGACACGGTGCTGGAGCTCGCGGCCTCGTCCGCGGACCGCGGTCGGCTGGTCGGCCCCTACCTCACCGCCACCCTGACCCGTCCGCGGTCGTGACCGTGCCGGCCGCGCCGACCACAGAACATCCGGCCGAGGACCAGCGAGGCCGCCGCTGGGCGGCGGAGGCGGCGCTGGCTCTTCCCGTCTGCGTGATCCTTGTGGTGCTCGCCGTCGCGGGGCTGCGCAGCCTGACGGTGCTGCTGCTCACCGCGCTGACGCTGGCGCTCGAGCTGGCCGCTCTGTTCTGGGTGCTGGCCGCCCGTGGCGTGCTCCGGTGGGCCGCCGCCGCCCTGGCGGTGGTCGCACCGGCGCTGCTCGTCGTGATCCTGGTCGGGAACCGGCTGCTCTGGCTGGTTCTCGTCGCCGTCGGGCTGCTGGCCGTCGCCATGCTCTCGGCGCGCTTCGCGCTGCGTCCGGCGGCGGACGAGTGGCACATGCCCGAGCACCCCGCGCCCCCGCCACGGCACCCGTTCGTGCTCATGAACCCGCGCTCGGGCGGAGGCAAGGTGGCGCGGTTCGGCCTCGTGGAGAAGGCCGAGACCCTCGGCGCGGAGGTGGCGCTGCTCGAGCCCGGGGACGACGTCGTGGCACTGGTGCGCGACGCCGTGGCCCGGGGCGCCGACGCCCTCGGGGTGGCCGGAGGGGACGGCACCCAGGCACTGGTGGCCGCGGTGGCCGCGGAGTGCGACGTCCCGCTCGTCGTGGTCAGCGCGGGGACCCGCAACCACTTCGCCCTCGACCTCGGCCTGGACCGCGAGGATCCCTCGCGCTGCCTGGACGCGATGGGCGAGGACGGCGTGGAGCTTCGCGTGGATCTGGGCATGGTGGCCGGCCGCCCCTTCGTCAACAACGCGTCCTTCGGTGCCTACGCGCAGATCGTCCAGAGCCCGGCGTACCGCGACGACAAGCGCGGCACGACGCTCGAGCAGCTGCCGGACCTCATCGCCGGCCACCGGGGTGCCCGGCTCCGCGCGGTCGCCGACGGCACGGTCGTCCAGGAGCCGCAGGCTCTGCTGGTGAGCAACAACCCCTACGAGGCGTCGGACATCGCTGGGATGGGCCGGCGTGCGCGGTTGGACCGCGGCCGGCTGGGCATCGTCGCGGTCAAGGTGACCAGCGCCTGGCAGGCGGCGGAGCTGCTGCGCCGGCGGCGCGGCAGCGGGCTGCAGCGCAGCGAGTCGACGGAGGTCGTCGTGGAGGCCGACCAGCCGCACATCCCGGTCGGGATCGACGGCGAGGCCGTGCTGCTGCCCACACCGGTGCGCTGCACGGTGCTGCCGCAGGCGCTGCGCGTGCGGGTCCCTTCCCACAGGCCGGGCATCCGGGCACCGCGCGGCCAGGTGGACCTGCCCGCGCTGTGGCAGCTGGCGCTGGGCCGGGGCCTGTGAGCCGGTGATCGCGGCGGCAGGTGAGCACCTACGACGGGTAGGACACGAGCTGCTCGCCCTGGACGCGGCCCTCGACGCCGCGGTGGCCGCCACCCCCACGCCCGCGCTCGACGTCGCGCTGCGCCGGCTGACCCGGGCCGCCGACCACTCGGTGCTGTGGTTCTCGGTGGCTGCGGTCCTGTCCCTCAGCGGGCCGCGGGGACGGCGAGCCGCTCTGCGCGGCCTGCTCTCCGTGGGGGCCGCGTCGACCGCCGCCAACCTCGTCGGCAAGCCCCTGCTCCCCCGACGCCGCCCGCCCGTGGGCTTCGACGACGGCGGCCGGCGCTTCCCCGCCCGCGTGGTGCCGCGCCCGGTGTCCTCGTCGTTCCCCTCCGGGCACGCCGCCTCGGCCTTCGCCTTCGCCGGGGCGGCCGGGCGCGAGCTGCCGGCGCTGCGGCTGCCGCTGCACCTGCTCGCCGGCGCCGTCGCCTACTCCCGGGTGCACTGCGGCGTGCACTACCCGCTGGACGTCCTGGGCGGCGGGCTGGTCGGCGCGGCGGCGGGCGTCGCGGTCGCTCATGGCACGCGCGGCGGGACGTGCGCCGACCCCCGATAGGCAGGGTGTGCCGTTCGGGGGTCCGCGGGGCCGGCGGAAGAAGCGGTCCGGCTGTCCAGCGCCACCGGTCCTACCGGGACCGCAGGGCCGCTCGCTGCTCCGCCGCCGTCAGGTCCACCTGCCGGGGCGAAGGCACGGTCAGCGGCGGCAGCACGGCGCTCGGCAGCTGCCCGGCCGCGGCGGCGTCGAGTTGCTTGTCCAGCGTGATGGCCGCGTCGATCAGCGCCAGGTGCGTGAAGGCCTGCGGGAAGTTGCCGATCTGCTCACCGGTGAGGCCGATCTCCTCGGAGTAGAGCCCGAGGTGGTTGCCGTAGGTGAGCATCTTCTCGAAGACCAGCCGGGCCTCGGTCAGCCGGCCGGCGCGGGCCAGCGCGTCGACATAGGTGAAGGTGCACAGGGAGAACGTGCCCTCCGATCCGCGCAGGCCGTCCGGGGACGCGCTGGGGTCGTAGCGGTAGACCAGGCTGTCGGTCACCAGCTCCTCGCGCATCGCGTCCAGGGTGGAGGCCCACATCGGGTCGCGCGGGACCACGAAGCCCACGCTGGACATCCGCAGCAGCGAGCTGTCCAGGACCCGGTCGTCGTAGTGCTGCACGAACGCCTGCCGCTCGGGGTTCCAGCCGCGCGTCATGACCTGCTCGTAGATCGCGTCGCGCTGGCGCATCCAGCGGTCCAGCGGGCCGGGACGTCCCCGCTTGCCGGCCAGGCGCACCGCGCGGTCCAGCGCGACCCAGCTCATGACGCGGCCGTAGGTGAAGTCCTTGCGTCCGCCCCGGGTCTCCCAGATCCCCTCCTCGGGCTGGTCCCAGTGCTCGGCGATCCACTCGATCAGGTCGCTCACGGCCAGCCAGCCCTGGTGGCCCATCTCGATGCCGTGCGCGTCGGCGAAGAACAGGCTGTCCATCGCCTCGCCGTAGATGTCCAGCTGCAGCTGGTCCGCGGCGCCGTTGCCGATCCGCACCGGGGCCGAACCGCGGTAGCCCTCCCAGTGCTCCAGGACCTCCTCGGACAGGTCCGAGGACCCGTCCACCCGGTACATGATGTTCAGCGGTCCGGTGTCCCCGCCCTGCCGCTCGTTGACGCGGTCGCGGAGCCAGGACGAGAACGCCACCGCTTCCTCGGTGAACCCCATGCCCAGCAGCGAGTACACCGAGAACGAGGCGTCGCGGATCCAGGTGTAGCGGTAGTCCCAGTTGCGCTCACCGCCGACCTGCTCGGGCAGGCCCGCGGTCGGTGCGGCCACCAGGCCCCCCGACGGCGCGTAGGTCATCAGCTTGAGCGTGATGGCCGAGCGCAGCAGCATCTCCCGCCAGCGGCCCCGGTAGGTGGACCGGGCGGTCCACTCCGTCCAGAACTTCACCGTGTCGTCGAAGAGGCGCTGAACCTCGCCCACCCGCATCGACCTGGCCGGGCCGTCGGTTGCGGTCTCCAGGACCATCCCGCGCATCTGCCCCTGGCGCAGCGTGACGCTGCCGTGGAAGTCTCCGCCCTCCACGCGGCCCCGGCCCATGCGCTCGTCGTCGGGCTCGCGCACGAGGTGCATCGCGATCGCGGTCCGCGGCCCGGCGAACACCGCCCCGTCCTCGCCGAGCCGGACCTCGTGCGGCTCGCGGCCGTAGTCGAAGCGCGGGGACACCTCGATCTCGAAGGTCATCTCGCCGCGCACGCACCGCACCATGCGCACCAGCCGGTGCCGGGCCGTGGCCGTGCGGTCGTCCGTGACCGGCATGAAGTCGACCACCTCGCCGACGCCCGCCTCGGTGAGGAACCGGGTGACCAGCACCGCCGTCTCGGGGAAGTAGAGCTGCTTGGTGTCGAAGGTGCCGGTCGCGGGGCGGATCCGGAAGCGACCGCCGCGCTCGCTGTCCAGCAGGGAGCCGAAGATGCTCGGCGAGTCGAAGCGGGGGGAGCAGAACCAGTCGATCGAGCCGTCGGTGGCCACCAGCGCCGCGGTCTGCAGGTCGCCGATGAGGCCGTGCTCGGAGATGAGCGGGTAGTCGCCCATGGCTGTCTCCTGACTGTCTCCGGGGGTCGTGGACGGACGAGCTCAACCGCCGAGCAGCTGGGTCTTGGCCGTGGCGAACTCGTCGTCGGTGAGGGCGCCGGACTGGTGCAGCTGCGCCAGCTGCGCGAGCTGCGCGGCGACGTCGGTCCCGCCGTCCGCCGGCGGTGCGGACGGCGCTGCCGGCGGTGGGGGCGGCGGCGCATACTGGGGCTCGGCAGGCGCGGGCTGCTGCTGGGCCTCGAGATCGCTCAGCCGCGCGTCCTGCTCGGCCTCGGCCTGGCCCGCCCGCTGCGAGCGCTTGCCCATGTAGTACGCGGCTCCGCCGACGGCGGCCGCGCGGACGAGGGGCCTGCGTCGCATGATCACGGCGACACCACCGGCTCACCGGGCAGGTTCAGTCCCAGCGCGATCATGATCTCCGGGGCAGCGGCCACCACGCGCGGCAGGCCCACCTGGGGGGCGATCGCCCGCAGCACCGCGAGGATGTCCTCCGCCGGCACGTCGTTGGCCATCGCGTTGGTGATCTGCCAGATGTAGGAGGCCGGTGGAGCGTCGAGCGCCACCAGGACGGCGATCTTCACCAGCGCGAAGGCCCGGGCGTCGAGCCCGCTGGCCTCCCGCTCGGCCTCCTGAACCCCCACGGCGGCCAGGATGTCGGCGTCGCCGGCGGAGAGCGCGGCGAGGGCGAAGCGCACCTCGTCGCTGATCGTCGGCCGCTCCACCCGCAGCGGCTGCTCGACTGTCACGGTGTCACCGGATCGAGCCGTGTCACCGGATCGGGCCATCGTTCCTCCCTGCACCACGTCGTGACCCCGCCCTGGCGGGCCGTTCCTCAGCGTCGTGGCAGGCACGCGATGGCGAATCATCCGTGCCGGATGACCGGCACCTGCTCCTCCGGCGACCACCCGACCAGGCCCAGCGCCCTCGCCCGCTCCACGGCCTCTGCCCGCGAGGTCACCCCGAGCTTGCGGTAGGCCGCGATGGCCTGGGTCTTGACCGTGTTGCGCGAGAGCGAGAGCCGGCGGCCGATGTCCTCGAAGGAGAGGTAGCTGGGCAGGTACTGCAGGACGCGCAGCTCGGCCGTGGTGAGCGACGAGGGCCCCTGCAGCGGCGTGACGGGCATCGCCTCCACCCCCCGCCAGCACTCCTCGGTCCAGTCCCGCAGCACCGGGGCGTCGGGCACGGCGGGCAGCATCCGCTGCGCCTCGGACAGCAGCGTGCGGGCGGCGGCCGAGTCGCCGAGCAGCAGGTAGGTCCGGGCCAGCACCACCCGTGCCTGCACCGCGAACCACGGAGCGATGTCGGAGACGGCCGCCACCATCCGCCGGGCCTGCCGGGCGACGGCACGAGCCCGGTCTCCGTCGCCCTGACGGGCCAGCACCAGCGACCAGGTGCACTCGACGGGAGCCATCGTCGCGACGGCGTCGAGGTCGTTCTCCTGCAGCAGCTCTCGCGCCCTGCGGATGCGTGCCTCCGCCCGCGACCACTCCTGCTGCTCGACGTCGAGAAGGCCCAGCTGCGCCAGAGCGAGCGCCCGGGGCGAGGCGAGCCCGAGCGCGTCGGCGAGGTAGGAGGCGTTCTCCAGCAGCCGGCGGGCACCCGCCCGGTCGCCGAGCAGGTGCGCGGCGGCGCCCTCGAGGAAGGTCGCCAGCGGACGCCAGCCGTCCTCCGGCTCCTGCAGCGTCTGCGCCAGCCGGGCGTCCTCGCGCATGGCCTCGAGCCCCTCGGCGGCCACCGTCGCGGCCAGCGTGGCGAGTGCCGAGTCGACCCGTCGCCGCCGGTCATCCGGGTAGCCGCAGGCCCCCTGCTCCGCCGCGGCCCTCCAGGGTCCGCTCTGCCCGCCGGTCTCCACCGCGCACCAGGCAGCCACGAGGCACAGCCACGGCGTGGCCAGCACCTGCGCCGGCGGGACCACCCCCAGCCACCGTTCCAGGTCGGCCCGGCGCCCGGAGGCCAGGCGCGCAGGAGCGCACTGCCAGAGCAGCTCGCCGGCGCGCTCGACGTCGCCTCCGGCCAGGGCGTGGCCGATCGCCTCGTCCAGCTCGCCGCGCCGGACGCGGTGCGCGCTGGCGCGACGGTGCAGCTCGTCCTCGAGCTGCGGCTGGCGCTGGTGAAGCTCGCCGCGCAGCATCGCGGCCACCAGCCGGTGGTAACGGTAGTGGCCCGGCTCCCCCTCCACGGCGGTGACGAACAGGTTGCGCTGGGCGAGCGCGCGCAGCACGTCACCGGAACCGCGGCGCGCTAGCACGGCGTCGCAGGTGGCGGCGTCGAGCTGGGTGAGGATGCTCGTGCGGATCATGAAGTCCTGCTCGTCGGCGGGCAGCTGCTGCAGCAGCTCCTCGCGCAGGTAGTCGGCCAGCGCCTGCTCGTCCCCGACGAAACGGCTCACCGCCGCGGCGTCGCCTCCGTCCTGCTCGATGGCGAGCCCGGCGAGGTAGAGGCCGGCCGCCCAGCCCTCCGTCGCGGCCACGAGCTCGGCCGCGCAGGCCCGCGGCAGGCGCAGGCCGGCGGCCGCCAGCAGGCGCGCCCCCTCCTCGCGGCTCACGGCCAGGTCGGCGCCGGACAGCACCGCCAGCCGCCCCTCGGCCCGCAGCCGCCCGGACAGGAGCGGCGGCACCGAGGCACCGGCGAGGACGAGCTGCGAACCGGCCGGGACGTGCTCGGCGAGCACCCGGACCAGCTCCACGCTGTCCGGGCTGCGCACGCCGTCGACGTCGTCGAGGACCAGCACGAACGGGCGCTTGCGGCGTGCCAGGACCCTCCCCAGCCGGGGCAGGACGGTGGTGAGCAGGCGGTCGCTCACCTCCACGCCTTCGATGCCCGGCTTGTCAGCGGCCTGCCGCGGTGCGGGAAGCGGGCCGACGTCGACCGGCTCGAGTCGCTGCAGCGCGACCACCACGTAGGTGAGGAGGCTGGCCGCGTCGTCGGGGACGGAGCGCAGCGACAGCCAGGCGAACGGGCGAGCGTCCGCCGCCGACCACTGGCGGAGGAGGGAGGTCTTGCCGTAGCCGGGAGGTGCCGACAGCACGACCACGGGTGAGCGGTCCGCGAGCAGGCGCCGGACCAGCGCCGACCGCGTGATGGTGCCCTCACGGGGAACCGGTGGGGTCAGCACGTCCTCCCGTGGCACGAAGCCGGATGCTCGGGCACCACGCCGCTCGCGGCGCGTCGGCACAGCCGTGTCGCGGCCGATGAGCTCCGCCGGCTCGATGAGGACGTTCATTCCGCCTGCTTCCCGTCCGGCAGCCCTGGATGCTCGCTCCGTCTCCGGTTCCGACGGTAGGAAGTCGTCGGGTCGGCGCGCGCCAGCATCGGCCGCCCCGATGCTCGACGGACGTTGGTCCGACGCCTCCGCGTCACCCTCTCCTACGCCCTGTCGTCGGACGCGTTCATGCCCTCAGGATGAGGGGTCGCAACGGCACATCCGGTGATCCTGGAGCAGGACGGTGCACAGTCATGAGGCACCGCAGCAGGACGCCGCGACGAGGAGGAGCCCATGCCCGTCCTCATCGCCGTCAGCTACCCGGACGAGTCCACCGCGGCCCGCGCGGCCGAGCTGGCACAGGCGCTCCCCGATGGTCCCGTCATCGAGCCGGACGCCGTCGCCGTGGTGCGTCGGAACAGGCTGGGTGCGTTCCAGTCGGTGACGAACCACCACGAGGTCGCCGGCGCGACGTCCTGGGGGATGTTCTGGCCGCTGCTGTTCGGCCTGCTGCTCTACGTCCCGGTGCACGGCATGACGGTCGGCCCGGGCCTGGGCGCCCTCCTGGTCCAGGTCGAGCAGACCGGGATCACGCCGCGCTTCCGCGCCGGTGTCCGCGACGCGCTGCAGCCCGGGACATCGGCCGTGTTCGTCCTCACAGGCAGCGCGTCGGAGCGGACGGTGCGCATGCAGCTCGCGCCGCTCGGTGGCACCGTGCTTTCCTCCGCGATGTCCACCGCGGACGAGGCAGCGCTGCAGCGAGAGCTGCACGGGGTCCGCGCGGCGTTCCCGGGCTGAGTTCCCGGGCTGAGTTCCCGGCACGGCACTGAGGACCGGACGCAGCAGAGGGTCGCCCCCCCCCCCGGGGTGCCCCGGCGGGGGGGGGCCCGCGGCCCGCGGGGGCCCCCCCCCCCCCCCCCCCCCGGCGGCCCCCCGGGCGCCCGG
>JBQCIO010000093.1:0-20255 GCA_051953655.1 Motilibacteraceae bacterium | reverse complement strand
CCCCCCCCCCCCCCCCCCCCCCCCCCCCCCCCTCCCCACCACCCCGGGGGGTCCTGCCCCCTCCAGCCCCCCCCCCTCCTGCCTTCGCCTCGGTGACGGCGAGGAAGCCTCCTCCTGACCCCCGAGGGCATGCCCGACGCTGGCTGAACTGCCGCCGGTCCACCAGCCGGTGGGCCATTTGCCGTTTTCGGGCCACCCCCGCGCACGCGGGAAGGCGCCGGGCCAGACGACAGCATCGGAACACGCCCTCGCCAGCTGCGTCATCGCTGCGCTACGGGCAGGAAGCTCACCCGTCCAGCTCAGTGGGCACACGCTCGATGGCCGGAGGACGGACTCCCGCACACGCCTGTGAGCTCGATTCAGCCAAGGCGGCCTCCATCTGCCTGCCGACCACCCGTCCCTGGCAGGTCGAGAGGAGCCTCGCGCGGCCGGTCGCCGCAATGAGCGGGCGGGGACCCGGCATGATGATGTGCTGCACGTGGCAGCAGACGGGGCAGGGGGCAGGGGTGGGCGAGGCCAGGCAGTACCTGACGCCGGAGGCGCGCGCACGCCTGGACATCGACGACATGCTCGAGGTGGCCGGCTGGGTCATCCAGAACCGCGACGAGCTGAACCTGGCTGCCGGCCGCGGGGTGGCGGTGCGCGAGTTCCTGCTGGCCGGCAACACCGAGGTCGACTACCTGCTGTTCGTCGACGGGCAGGCTCTGGGCGCACTGGAGGCCAAGAAGGCCGGCACCCCGCTGATCGGGGTCGAGCCGCAGACCGCCAAGTACGCTTCCGGGCTGCCCGCGCACGTGCAGGCTCCGGTGCGCCCGCTGCCGTTCCTGTACGAGAGCACCGGGGTGGAGACCCAGTTCACCAACGCCCTGGACCCCACCCCGCGCAGCCGCGAGGTGTTCGCGGTGCACCGTCCCGAGACCCTGGCCCGCTGGCTCGCCGAGTGGCGCGCCGACCCGGCCCACCCCACGTTCCGCGCCCGCCTGCACAACCTCCCGGACCTGGACACCTCAGCGCTGTGGCCGGCGCAGGAGCGCGCCATCACGGCACTGGAGGACTCCCTCGCGCACGACCGGCCTCGTTCCCTCATCCAGATGGCGACCGGCTCGGGCAAGACGTTCACCGCCGCCAACGCGGTCCTGCGCCTCGTCCGCGGCGGCGGCGCGGGCCGGGTGCTGTTCCTGGTCGACCGGTCCAACCTGGGCCGGCAGACGATGACCGAGTTCGAGCGGTTCACCGTCCCCGGCGACGGACGCAAGTTCACCGAGCTCTACACAGTCCAGCGCCTCACCAGCAACCGCATCGACCCGGACGCCAAGGTCGTCATCTCCACCATCCAGCGCCTGTACTCCATCCTGCGCGGGGAGGAGAGCTTCGACGACGAGCTCGACGAGGCCTCGCCCGAGCGGGCCATCCGGGGGCCGGCCGAGGTCGAGTACAACCCGGCCATCCCGCCGGAGATGTTCGACCTGGTCGTCGTGGATGAGTGCCACCGGTCCATCTACGGCCAGTGGAGCCAGGTCCTGTCCTACTTCGACGCGTACATCATCGGGCTGACAGCCACCCCGTCCAAGCAGACGCTTGGGTTCTTCCGGCAGAACCTCGTGTTCGCCTACACCCACGAGGAAGCCGTCGCCGACCAGGTCAACGTCGACTTCGACGTCTACCGCATCCGCACCTCCATCTCCGAGACCGGCTCGACCATCGAGGCCGGCACCTGGACCGCGTTCCGGGACCGCTCCACCCGCAAGCGCCGCTGGGAGGAGCTCGAGGACGACCTGGTCTACGACGGCTCCGAGCTGGACCGCAACGTCGTCGCCGAGGACCAGATCCGCACCGTCATACGCCACTTCCGCGACGTCTACGGCACCGAGCTGTTCCCGGGGCGGACCACCGTGCCCAAGACCCTCATCTTCGCCAAGGACGACAGCCACGCCGACGACATCGTGCGCATCGTCCGGGAGGAGTTCGGCCGCGGCAACGACTTCGCCGTCAAGATCACGTACCGGACGACGGGGAAGAAGCCCGAGGAGCTGTTGGCCGAGTTCCGCACCTCGACCCTGCCCCGCATCGCGGTCACCGTGGACATGATTGCCACCGGCACTGACGTCAAGCCGCTGGAGTGCCTCATCTTCATGCGCACCGTCCGGTCCCGGAACTTCTTCGAGCAGATGAAGGGCCGGGGGGTGCGGGTCGTCTCCGACGACGACCTGCAGGCCGTGTCCCCCGGGGCCAGCGCCAAGACCCGCTTCGTGCTCATCGACGCCGTTGGGGTCACCGAGGTCGACATGGGCGAGGCCCGCCCGCTGGAGCGGAAGAAGGCCGTCGCGCTCAAGGCCCTGTTCGAGCAGGTCGCCGCCGGGTCCCGGGACCCGGACGTGGTCGCCTCCATCGCCAGCCGTCTGACCCGGCTGGACCGCCAGCTCACCAAGCCCGACCGGGCCGAGCTCGCCGACCTGGCCGACGGGGTCGACCTGCGCACCATCGCGCACGCCCTGGTGCGCAGCATCGACGTGGACGCCGCCTACGCCGACGCCCAGGCCGCAGCCGGCGGGGCCGAGCCCACGCCTGAGCAGGTCGCCGCGGCCCGCGCCGCGCGCATCGACACCGCCGTGCAGGTCCTTGCCACCAACCCGACGCTGCGCACCCGCATCCTCGAGGTCCGCTCCAGCTACGAGCAGGTCCTGGACACCGTCTCCACCGACAGCATCGTCGAGGCTCGCTTCTCCCGGGACGCCACCGAGCGAGCCAAGCAGACCGTGGCGGACTGGCGGGCGTTCATCGAGGAGAACAAGGACGAGCTCTCCGCACTGCAGATCCTGTACGCCAAGCCGGCCGGTAAGCGCCTGACGTTCACCGAGGTGCGCGAGCTCGCCAACGCCATCTCCCGCCCGCCCCGGGCCTGGACCACCGACCTGCTGTGGAACGCCTACGAGACCCTGGAGCAGTCCCGGGTCCGCGGCCACGGCGGCAAGGTCCTGACCGACCTGGTGTCCCTCGTGCGCTTCACCCTCGAGGAAGAATCCGAGCTGATGCCGTGGGAGGCCACGGTCGAACAACGCTTCGCCGGGTGGGTGAATGCGCAGCAGCAGGCGGGGCGCACCTTCACCGACATGCAGCTGCGCTGGCTCACGATGCTCCGCGACCACCTCGCGGGCAGCCTCACCGTCGCCCCCGCGGACCTGATGGACGTCCCGTTTACCCAGCACGGCGGGCTCGCGAAGGCTCGTGAACTGTTCGGGGCCGACCTCGACCCGCTGCTGGAGGAGCTCACCGAGGTGCTCGCCGCATGACGAGCAGGGAGCTACCGGCAGGCTGGAGCACCGCCTCGATCCAGGACCTTGTAGCTGTCGACGGCATCTTCGTTGACGGGGACTGGGTCGAGTCCAAGGACCAAGATCCGGACGGACCTGTCCGCCTGACGCAGCTCGCCGACATCGGCGATGGCGTGTGGCAGAACAAGTCGAACAGGTTCATGAGCCGGGAGAAGGCTACGCAGCTCGGATGCACCTTCCTCGTCCGAGGAGACGTGCTGGTGGCGCGCATGCCCGAACCGCTCGGACGAGCGTGTCAGTTCCCGGGCTCAGACCAGGACTGCGTGACCGTCGTTGACGTTGCTGTCATCCGCCCAGGCGTGAACTCGGTTGATGCCCGCTGGTTGACCCACATCATCAACAGCCCTGCAGTGCGGCACGAGGTTGCAGGCCTGGCGTCAGGGACAACTCGTCGACGCGTGTCCAGGAAGAACCTCGCCAACGTGGTCCTTCCCGTCCCTCCCTTGCCCGAGCAAGTGCGCATCGTTCAGGAGCTCGAGCGGCGCCTCTCGCGCATCGACGCTACTGACCGGTCCCTGCGCAGCAGCCTGAGCAAGCTGGAGGCCGCGGAGGGCGCCCTCGTCGAGTGGGCGGTGTCTGGCCAACTCCTCGACGGCACCTGTTCGGAAGAGGACGCGCAGCGCGAAGCCGGTCGGCTCGTGGAGAAGGTCGCTGACCTGTCCCCGCGCGCGAAGTGGCGCGTGGTGAACCCGGCGAAGCTCGACCCGGAGAGGGAGGGCGGGTGGCCGACCGTCGCACTGGGGCGCCTGACGCAGGACGCGGGCTATGGCACGTCGGAGAAGACCTCGTTGACGACCGAGGGGGTCGCGGTGCTGCGCATCCCGAACATCCGCCGACGCGCCATCGACCTCACCGAGCTCAAGTACCTCGCCGCCGACAAGGTCAGCACCGAACAGCGCCTGGCCGAGGGCGACGTGCTGTTCATCCGCAGCAACGGCAGCCCGTCCCTCATCGGTGTCGCAGCCGCCGTCACCCCAGCCGCCGCCGGGCACACCTTCGCCTCGTACCTGATCCGGTTTCGGATGGGGGACCCGCTGCTGGCCCGGTGGGTCGAGCTCGTGGCGTCGGCGCCCTCCCGCAGGCGCTGGCTCATCACGCAGTCCTCCAGCAGCGCTGGGCAGCACAACCTCGGCCAGCCAGACATCGCCGCACTGCCCATCCCTGTGCCCGCCCGCGAGGACATGGAGCGGGTCCTGCGCGAGTTCGACCGGCGCCAGTCCCTGGTGACCGCCGCCCGCCGCACCTGCGAGCAGCAGCTCGCCCGGTGCGAGCAGGCCCGTCGCGCCGTGCTCACCTGGGCCTTCACCGGGCGCCTGGTCGAGCAGCGACCCGACGAGGAGCCAGCGCAGCGGCTGCTTGAGCGCATCGCCGCAGACCGCGCCGCCAACCCCACCCGCAAGCGCAGCCGCACGGCTCGCACGAGCAAGGAGAAGTCCGCGTGACCGCCGAGCAGCTGGTTGCCAAGATCTGGTCCTACTGCGCGGTCCTGCGCGACCAGGGCGTGGGCACCCTCGACTACGTCGAGCAGATCACCTACCTGCTGTTCCTCAAGATGGCCGAGGAGCAGCACCAGCTCACCGGCACGCGGGTCGTGCCCGATGGCTACGACTGGCCCTCTCTCATCGCCCTGGACGGGGATGCCCTCGAGGTGCACTACCGCACCGTCCTGGAAGAGCTCGCAGGCCAGCCCGGTGCGCTCGGCCAGGTGTTCCAGAAGGCAGTCAACCGCGTCAACCAGCCCGCCGTCCTGCGCAAGCTCATCGCCGACCTCATCGGCCGCGAGGAGTGGACCGCGATGGACGCCGACGTCAAGGGCGACCTCTACGAGGGGCTGCTCGCCAAGGGCATCACCGACGGCGGCTCCAAGGCCGGCCAGTACTTCACCCCACGCGCCCTCATTCGCGCCATCGTCGACGTGATGGACCCGCAGATCACCGACACCATCAACGACCCCGCCTGCGGCACCGGCGGCTTCCTGCTCGCCGCCCACGACCACCTCGTCCGCAACAACCCGGTCCTGGACCCCGACCAGCGCGCCCACCTGCGCGATGAGGCCATCAGCGGCACCGACATCGGCGACCTGGTCTACCGGCTGTGCGTGATGAACATGCTCCTGCACGGCATCGGCTCACCCACCGCCCCGCCGCCCATCAGCCGCGACGACGCCCTCAAGGCTCACCCCGGCACCCACTACTCGATGGTGCTGGCCAACCCGCCGTTCGGGAAGAAGTCCTCGGTCACCTTCGTCACCGACGATGGCGACGCCGGCACCGAGGACCTGACCATCCACCGCGACGACTTCTGGGCCACCACCTCGAACAAGCAGCTGAACTTCGTCCAGCACATCCGCACCATCCTCAAGGTCAACGGCCGCGCCGCGGTCGTCCTGCCGGACAACGTGCTGTTCGAGGGTGGTGCCGGGGAGACCATCCGCCGCCAGCTGCTGCGCGAGTGCGACGTGCACACCATCCTGCGCCTGCCCACCGGCATCTTCTACGCCAACGGGGTCAAGGCCAACGTGGTCTTCTTCGACCGAAAGCCCGCCTCCGAGCGGCCGTGGACCAGCGAGGTGTGGGTGTATGACCTGCGCACCAACAAGCACTTCACTCTCAAGCGCAACCCGCTGACCCGGGCCGACCTGGACGACTTCGTCCAGTGCTACGCCGCCAAGGACCGCGCCCAGCGCACCGAGACCGAGCGGTTCCACCGGTTCACCTACGAGCAGCTCATGGCCCGCGACGGGGTGAACCTGGACATCACCTGGCTCAAGGAGGACGGCGACGCCGACCCGGCGTCCCTGCCGGACCCGGACACCCTTATCGCCGAGCTCGTGGAGGAGCTCACCGCGGCCGCGGCCGAGCTCGCCGAGGCGATGACGCCGGTCGCTGAGGCCGACTGAACCCAGCGATTGGCGCCACGGTTCGTCGTTGCCACCGGCGGCCATTACACGCAAGCCTGCGCGGCGCCGCTTCAGGCCGCCCCTGCCTGCCGGCCGGGCGCCGGCAGGGCCGGCTCTACTGCGGGGACGCGGCCCGGAGCGCGTCGAGAGCGACGGAAAGCGGGATGCGTTCCTGCTCCACCCGCCGGTGGCCGGTGAGCGTGTCGCTGCACAGCAGCTCGTATAGCTCGCGCTCGGAGAAGGTCAGGTGCGGGGTGTCTCGCGGCGCCTGCGCCTTGAGCGGCCGGTTGCGCTTGTCGGTGCCGGTGCCGAACACCTCGTAGGCACGATAGGTGGGAACATTCATCAGCAGGGACACGACCTGCAGGCCGGCGGCGCGGAACTGCTCGAGGATCTCCAGCCCATCACGGTCCAGGTCGCCCCAGTAGAACAGCGCCGGCGCCTGCCGAAGCCAGTCGATCGCGGCGACCGCCTTCGCCCCGCTGCCCTCGCCCTCGACGGCGACCCCGCCGGGGACCTGCGGGAAGTGCAGCGCCGAGTCCTTGTTCTCGCAGATCACCGCCACGGACACCGGGTACGGCGGGCGCATCGTGTCTCCGACCGTGGCGCAGTCGTGGCGGCGGCCGCCGCCGGCGAGGTGCTGCGGGTCCAGGTAGGTCACGTGCACCCGCGGTGGGTGCGGCGGCAGCAGACCCAGGTCGGCGCGATCGTCGCGGCCGGCGAGCTCGGCGACCAGGCCATGGCGGTGGTTGAGCCACTTGGCGTGCAGGCCGGGCACCGGCACCTGCCGCGGGGTCAGGCCCGGCGCGTCGTGGACGGCGAACCAGTCGGCGGCCTTCTGGGCCAGCTCGAAGTCGACCTCGTCCAACGCCATGACCTCCGTGAGGGTGCGTGCGGCATCGGCCAGGTGCGGGTAACGGGAGGCCAGCACGCCGGCGCGGGCCGCGGCCTCGCGCAGGAACCGGCCCCAGGGCCGGGACCGGGCCCGCGTGAGGTCCAGCAGTGCGGCGGCTTGCTCGAGAGAGTCGACGCGCACGTGGCTGGGCAGCTGCTGCTCGCTGCCGTGCACGCGACGGGCGCGCAGCACCACCTCGACGCCGTGCTCGCGGCCCCACTCCCGCCAGGTCGCCGTCAGCGACAGCAGGCCCAGGTCGGCCTCGATCACCGCGGTGGGCAAGGTGCCGAGCGAGAACGCGTGCGGCCATGCCCTGGCCTCGGCCTCCTCCCCCGGCTCGGCTGGGGGCGCCTCGGGCGCTTCGCCGTCACCGCCCGGTCGCGTCTGAGCAAGGGCGGGCAGCCCGAGGGCGCGCCGCGCGTCGGCGGTGAGGTCGGCCGCCCACGTGCGCGCCAGGCGGCGTTCGACCTCGCCCAGCACCTCCTCGGCACTCTTCAGGCCCGGCGTTCGGGCCACGGCTCGCGCCCCCGGCCCCGCCCCGTCGCGCGCGGCAGCTCTGCTCGTCCCGCTCACCGGGCCTGCCCCGGCGCGTCGGGGGCGGCGTGAGCTCGGCGCTCGGCGTCGGTGAACTCGTGCACGAACGACTGGTGGGTGTCGATGTTCTTCGTCACCCCGATGATCTTCGTCATGTGCGGCTCGAGGCTGGCGCACTTCTCCTCCGGGGCGGCCACGACGAGCTGGAAGCCCAGACCCTTCCACGCCGACACCGCCCGGCCGGTGAAGCGCCCGTCGGACTTGACGAAGCCCTCGTCCAGGAACACCGGGGCGAAGCGAGGCCTGGCGTTCTCCTGGTCCCCGAGCCGGAACCGCAGCGCGGCCCCGACGATGAACGCGATCAGCTCCTGGGACTCCCCGCCGGACTTGCCGCCCAGAGTGCTGTGCGTGGAAAGGGTCGTGCCCGGGTCGCCCGGGGCGTACCGCTCGGCGGTGATGAACACCAGCCGGTTCACGTCCAGCAGCGCCTCCCGGTCGCCGACAGCGCGCGGGTCCCCGGCCGGGCGCAGCCGGTGCATGAAGGCGCGCAGCCGCTCGAAGTGCGGGGCCATCGCTTCCTCGGGCAGATCCCCGGTGGCCAGCGTCGCGAGCTTGCGCAGCTCGCTGCGGAAGGCCTGCACCTGCGCGCTGGTGCTGAGCCGGCGCACGATCCGCAGCCGGTCCTGCCCGGCGCCGAACGGCAGCTTCTCCAGGATCGCGTTGATGGGGACCAGGCGGGCTTCGATGGCGCGCACGTCGGCGTCGAAGGCGCTGCTCAGCGGCAGCAGGTCCTCCCCGCTCCACTTCACCAGCGCCCGGCGCCACTGCTCGCGCTGGTGGTGCAGGCCGGTGGCCTGAAGGTCGGCGAGGATTCGCGCGTAGTCCGGGTAGGCCTCGATGTCCTCTGACAGGTTCGGGTCGTGCCAGCGGGTGCGGTACTGGGCGAAGATCCGGCACATCTGGGCCTGGACGTCGTCGATCTCGTGCCCGGCGTAGGTGTGCCGGCGGCGAAGCTCCACGGCAAGGCTGACGCACGCGTCCTGGAACTCGGCGAGGGTGTCCACGTCGCGGCCGGCGCGGGCCTCGGCGAACGCCTCGTCCAGGTAGGCGGCATGCTCAGGCTCGAGGGTGATCCCGGCCGCTTCGGCCGCGTCCAGGACGTCCTTGCTGGCGTCCTCGTCCTCCAACAGCTTCAGCCACGCCGCATGAAGCTGCTCGCCGCGCTTCTCGAGGTCGCCGACCTCCTTCACGGCCACGTCGTAGGTGTCCTTGAGCTGCCTGTGCCGCTCGCGCAGCTGCGCGAGAGAGCCGGAGGCGGCCTCCAGGTCGGCTACGGCACGCTCGGCCTCGGCCAGATCTGCCACCGCGGTCGGCACGTCGATGTCCGCCCACGGCACCACCGCCAGCGCCTCGTAGGCGCGCGAGGTCGCCTGCAGGCCCTCGAGCTCGGTGCGGATCTGGGTGCGCGGGCCGTCGACCTCGGTGCGCAGCCGGGCCTCGATGCCGGCCAGCTCGGCTTCGAGCTCGACACGCAGGTCCTCGCTGGAGAAGCCGATGATGTTCTGGGTGGCGTTGCGCCCGTGCGAGCCGCGCTGCCCGCGCCGGGTCTGCCCGGCCTCGGTCACCCGCAGGCCGGGCCCGGACAGCCCGCCGGGGCCGTCCACGCACAGCGCGTTGCGCGAGTCCTGGGCCACGTGCGCTCGGACCCAGTCGGCGTACCGGTGGTCGGCGTACAGCAGCTTGCCGGCCAGGCGGTCGGGGTCGTCCGCGTTCCCTGCGCCCGGCCGCCGCGGGACCGTGTCGGGGACGGCTTCGAAGTCGAGCTTGCCGCGCAGGGACAGCCCGTCGATCGCGGCGGAGAAGCGGGCCAGCGCGTGCTCGGGGACGAGCATGAGGCGGGCGCTGGCGGCCAGGACGGTCTCGGCGGCCAGGCGCCACCGGGTCTGGTCGGGGGCCAGGTCGATCAGTTCGGCCAGGTACGGCAGCTCGGCCGGTGCCATCCCGACAGCCTGGGCGACCTGCCGGCGGCGTTCGTCCATGTGCCGGTCCACGCGCCCGGCGCGGCTCCCGAGGGACTCCAGGTCCTCGCGCAGCTCCTTCTTCCGGTCGCCCAGCCGGATCTGGCGCACGTTGAGCTCGGTGCTGGCCAGGCCAAGCTCGTCCTCACGCTGGCGCGCCCAGACGGTGTAGGCGTCAGCGTCAGAGCGCGCCGCGTCGTACTCCAACTGGGAGGCCAGGGTCACGGTCAAGCCCAGACGTGTCAGGTGGGCGAGCAGCGTGGCTCGACGCTCGGTCAGCTCGCTCAGGCGGCGCCCGAGCTCGGCGACCCGGGCTTCGAGGGTGCGCAGCTGCGCGCCCCCGTTGGCCTCGACGTCAGCGGCGGCGGCCTCGACCTGCGAGTTGAGGGCTACCTGCTTGGCTGCCACACGTTTCAGGTCCTGCTTACAGCGCTCGCGCAGGGTCTTGTTGGCGGCGATGGCGGCAGTGAGCAGCTCGACCTCGGTGCGCGCCTGCCAGAGGGTGACCGGCACAAGCCGGGTCCGGCTCTGTGCACCGGCAGTGGACCCGGCGCTGGAGCCGGTGCTGGTGACGCGCGCGGCGGCGACCGCCGGCGGGATCACCGCCCCGATCTCTTCCAGGAGCTGGCGGGTAGCGGCAGCGGCGGTGCACCGCTCGTGCAGGTCGGTCAGCGGGGCGAGCAGGTCGACCTTGTCCTTGGCCTCCTGCATCTGCAGGTAGTTCTGCTCGAGGTAGTCGAAGTCCTCCAGGGCCTTGTCGGCGGCGGCGA
This sequence comes from Motilibacteraceae bacterium, assembly GCA_051953655.1. Taxonomy (GTDB): domain Bacteria; phylum Actinomycetota; class Actinomycetes; order Motilibacterales; family Motilibacteraceae; genus JBQCHF01. Next base: position 9,807 of record JBQCIO010000093.1, on the reverse strand, counting down.
ACGTGGTCGGCTCGTCGAGCACCATCTGCTTGAACAGCAGGTCCACGCTCTTGATCTGCTGCCCGGCCTGCACGCGCGCGAGGAGCTTGAGGGCCTTGGCGGGGTCCCCGTTGGCGCCGATGCCGAGCCGTGAGGCGAAGTGGGCGCGGAACGAGTCGTAGGAGTCCCAGGAGCGCAGCCCGGCGCCGAAGCTGGCCTTGAGCTCGGTCGGCTTGAACCTGTTCGTCGCCACCGCCTTGAGGTCACGCAGGTCCAGCGGGCCCTCGAGGGTGGCCATGCGCATCGTGTAGCGGCCCTCGTCACCGGCGGGCACGTAGTAGGCGCGCAGCACGGTGAACCGCTCACCGTTGTCGTTGACGAACGTCATCGCCACAGCGCCCCAGGTGGGCGCGCCGTCACCGCGCAGGACCTCGGGCACGTCCGCGCCGGTGCGCGGATCCGGGACGGTGTCGACCTGCCCGCGCAGGTAGCTGATGAGGTTGCGCTGCTCCTTGCTGCGGGCCCGGCCGGTCACCGCGTCGTTGCTGGCGCCGTTGAATGCGGTGTCTGCCGGCATCATCAGCGCCAGCCACGCATCCAGCAGGCTGGACTTGCCCGAGCCGGACGCGCCGGTGAGTAGCGTGGAGCCGTTGCCGGCCGGCGTCCCCGCCCCACCGGCGGGCTGATCGGTGACGGCGAAGTCGAGTGTGGCCAGCCCGATGAAGCCGCCCCAGTTGAACACCTGGAACCGCTCGGCGCGCCACTGCGTCGTTCCCGCGGTGGCCCCGCTGGTGGCGACGTCGAGGGCGAGCAGGCCCTGAACAGCCGACGGCGCGAAAAGCGCCTCGGCGGCCGCGTCGCCGAGGTCGGGGGTGTCTGTGCTGGCGGCGGGCTGGTCGGTGGCGAACGTGGTGTCGGTGCTCACTGCTCGTCCTCCGACCGCTCGTCGCCCTCGTGGGCCTCCGCACGGCCGGCGCCGGGCGGGTCCTCGTCCTGCGGGTCAGGCCCCTGCTGGCCGTTCGCGCCCAGTGCGGGGTAGACCGTGCGCGCCGGGTCGACCTGGGACTGCAGCCAGGCCATGAGCTCCTTGAGCCGAGTCAGGGGCAGCAGGATCTCCAGGGCGGCCACGATGCGCCACCGGTCCGGGTCCGGGCTCTTGCGCAGCAGGCCGCTGGTGATGATCGCCTCGAAGGCGTTGGAGGCTGCCTTGCGCGCGGCCACGTGGTTGTTGTCGCTGGCCGCCCGGAAGGCAGCGACGTCGTCGAGCATCTCGTCGCGGCTGACGTGGACGACCTCCTGACCGGCGCGCTGGCCGACCACCAGCGCCTGGCGCAGCAGCACCAGCAGGATGGTCTCCTCCCGCTTCCACGCGGTGGAGTGCAGCAGCGTCGGGAACCGCTCGCCGCCCTCGGGCTCGGCCTGGCGCTTGTAGGCGATCTGGCGCGCAGAGTCGACGACGAGTTCGAGCAGCAGGTCGTTGAGGCGGGACCGGAAGATGGCCGGGTCCCGCTCGATCGCCCGCCACGCCTTAGCGTCCGCAGGATCGTTGCCGTCAATGAGGGTCTGACGCAGAACCTTCACCAGCGCCACCCGCTGGGCCCGCTCGAGCGTGCCCTCGTCCCCCTCGAACAGCGCCACGCTGCTGCCGGCAGCGTCGGGGTCCTCACCGAAGAAGGCGTCCTGCCCAAGCGGCCGGTCGCCCGCTGCTTCGTCGTCACCGGGCCCAGGACCCCACGCGCTGTACTCGCGCGTCTCGTCCTCGCTATCGCCATAGCCATCGCCATCGCCATCCACGTCGACGTCGTCCACGGCGCCCAGGCCGGGTTCGTCCGCAGGAGCCTCGTCCCAGTCGTCGACGTCGGCGGTCGCGGTCATCGGTTGCCTCCGCTGATGGTGGCGCCGTCATCGGCTGTGTGGTCGGCGGGGTCATCGGTGCCTTGCTGGCCCGCGATGCCGGCGAGCAGGTCGACTCGGGCCCGGAACACCGGACCGCTCAGCAGGCGGGTGGACCCGTCCGGGCGGCGCGCGTGGAACGTCTCGCGCTCGGCCGTGGACACGAGCCGGTCGTCGTTGCTGGCCAGGTGCAGCAGCCCGAGGATCTCCACCGGCCGGCGAAGATCACCCGTCAGGTCGTTGAACACCGCGGCCAGGGAGAACTGCGCAGCGCGCGCCGCCAGCTCGTCAGCCTCCTCCACGGTCTCGGCCTGCCCGGCAGCGGCAGCTGCCGAGATCGCCTCGTCAAGCGCGGCGTGCAGGTGAGCTCGCAGCACCTCGATGGTGGGGCCGCCCTGGGCCAGCAGGTCCGCCAGCGGCGGTGGCTGCGGCTCCTGCTCGGTCTCGGGCAGGTCCGGTAGCGGCAGGTCCTCGCGGGCGTCGTGGAACCGCTCGCGCAGGTGCGCCAGGGTGAGCCGGCGCGCTGGCAGCAGCTCGAGGGGAACCTTCGTCATCGGCCCGGTGACCTCCATGAAGTCGGCCAGCACGCCGGTGAGCTGGCGCAGGACCTGGTCCAGCTCCCGGTCCTGGGCCGGGTCGTGGGTCATGACGATGTCGCGCAGGGCCTTGTTCACGCGGGTGCGGGTGGCCAGGACCCGGTTCAGGCCGGCCTCGATGAGGGTGACCACGGCGGCCAGGTCGCGCCGGTCGCGCACGTCGAGGATGTCGGCGGCCAGCGGGTGCGTGAGCAGCGCGTGCAGGTCCTCGTGCAGCTGGGCGAGCAGGGCCTCGTCGCGCAGCAGCGCGAACGCGCCCTCGAACGCGCGGCCCTCGGCCGTGGCGCTGTTCACCTGCTCCATGCGGCGCAGGTAGTCCTCCACGACCTCTCCCAGGGGGCGGCGCTCGGCCCGGAAGTCGGCCAGCAGCTCGGTGCGGAAGCGCTCGTAGGCTTCCTGCACCCGGGCGAACTCGCTCGGCAGGCTGCGCGTGAGGTTCAGCAGTCGGACGTAGCCTTCGAGCATGTAGTCCTCGGAGACCACCCCGAGCTCGCCGCCTGCCAGCAGCCGTTCGCGCTGCGCGCTCAGCCGCGCGATGTCGGCCTCGAGCAGTGCCACACGCGCGTCCCGGTCAGGGTTGGCCTCGGTGTTGAACCGGCGGACGAAGTCGATGATGGTCGTGATGCTGTGCTCGCTCAGGTTCGCCCGCTCGTGCATCAGCCCGCGGACCTGGTCCAAGCCGAACTGGGCGTGCGAGGTGAGCTGGTACACCTCCTCCCCGTCCTGGTCGAAGCGCACCATCCAGTCAGCACGCATCCACTTCTTGCACAGCTCGGCGCCACTGTCCTCGGGCAGACCGTCCACACCGCCCAGGCGCAGCTCGTCGAGCATCGCTTCGACCTGGGTGTGCAGCCGCGCGGTCGGGATCGCGAGGGTGTCGGCGCCGAACAGGGCCCGGAACAGTGCGAAGACCACCGGCGCGTCCTTGCGGTGCAGCAGTCGCAGCGTCGGCTGGGCGAACGCGTGCTCGACCTGCGCGTACTCCGCGCGGATGTCAGCCACCTGATCCCCCGTCCACTCCCCGCCTGCAGCTCCCCCCGGCAGTCCGACCACGACAGTGGGGCCGGGCTTCGGTCAGCGCAGGCTCCGGGGCAGGCCCCCTAGCTTCCCGGCTGGCCTGCCGGTCAACCACGGTCAGCGCGCGGCCGTCCTTATCGATGCATGTGCGCAACCGTAAGGGATGGCCGGCCGCTCGAGCTGCCCTTCGACTCAGCGGGGCGAGCAGTGCAGCCGCGGCTGCCTCTTTGAGGGGCCACAACACTCGCCGGTCGCGGTGGACGGTCCTGCCGGCTACGCGTCTGCTCCGGGCAGCGCTGTGCCCCCCGCCGGTGCGCGCGGGCCTCGGCGCACCGGGTGCACTGCTCTTCACGGCGCCCAGGCTGACAGCCCCCTCCGACAACCAGTGCCGGGGCTGCCTGCCCGCATTCGGCCACGGCCACAGGCGGCACCCGCCTTCGCGGCTCAGCTGCTACTGGAAGAGCGGTGCAGCAGCTAGACAGGCGGCTGCAACGGGCCTCTCTTGTCAGGCTGTTCTGGTCCCGGTTTCGAAGCAGATTGATCTCGAAGCATTGCCCTCCGACTCGGGACGCCGACCAGGGCAGACCTGGCCGCCGCAGGCAGGGACTGTCGCGCGTTCAGGAGGGCGTGACTGACGAAGGGTTCACGGGCCACGGGTGCCGCTCGTGACGATCTGGCGCTCCCTGTCCGTGCTCCGTTACGACGCATCGGCAGTCCCTGTCTCGTTCAGGTCGAGCACGGTGACGACGTCGACGGCGCCGGGTAGGAACGCCAGCGCACGATCGGGAACCGTGCCAACGTTGCCTAGCAAGACGGCGCGGTCTAGGCCCCTGTTGAACGACTCGCAGGAGGTCTCTGGGACGAGCATGCAGTGGTGGCACGCCCCCGGGGCGGTCCCGGTGGCGTACCAGGCGCGGTCCTCGGAGCACACCGGGTCGGTCGGGCACCACGACGCAGAGCGGACAGCTTCCTCGAGCAATGAGGGCAGGCGCTCCGGCGTGCCGAGTTCAGCGAGCCCTCCGAGTGTTCCGTGCGCGTCGCCGGCAGCGGTGTAGACGAGAAGCGCGGTCCGCTCGTGAGTGACGTAGATCCGCTCCCTCAGCGACGGGAGCGGGTACCCGCAGTGCGGGGCGGCCGCGCGCATGACGAGGTGCGCGAGGGTGTGGGCGAGCAGCCACGGCAGTGCCGGCGCGCCAGCCTCGCTGTTCCCGGCGTCGGCAGCCTCGACGAACCGCGGGTGGCAGGCGGCTCGCTGCGCCCAGTCGAGCACTCGCTCCTGCTCGAGCTCCAGGAGGATCCCCTCGCCGAACACCTGATGCCCGGGCAGCCAGTTCTCCAGCGACTCGCCCGCCGACGGTCGGGGCTGCCCCCACAGCTGTTCATAGCCGGCGTCGGGGTCACCGGTGGGGGACGGCTGGAGCCGGGAGAAGCCGGTGAGGATCCGGGTCTCACGCAGTCGCGGCACGAGGGAGATCGCTGTGAGCCTGTCGGTTAGCGGGTGCGTCGCATACGCAGCCGGGTCCTGCACCTCGACGATCAGGTCTGGCGGTCGGGTGGTACTGCGCCGCGGGTGCCTGTCGGAGGTGAGCGCTTCGAGCTCGCGGGCGCGGGACGGCCCTTCGCTGTCTTCACCAGTGACGGCGTCGACGTGCCGGCGCAGCTCGGCGGCATCGGTGAGTACTCCGAGCGATGCGCACAGTCCGAGCAGCAGACGCTCGATGTCGTTGCTGTACGGCAGGGAGAGCCAGGCGCGTGCGGACGCGTGCTCGGTGAGGACCTTCAGCAGTCCTGGGTTGTCCGCGCCAGGCAGCGGGATCGTGATGCTGCTGTCGGTGGAGGCGAAGTACACGCTGACCGAGGACCGCTCGACCGGCTGCATCCGCAGGACGCAGCGCTGCCCGACCAGGGTGGCCAGCCACGGGCGGCGCCCGGTGCACCGGGACGCCTTCGTCGGGTCGAAGGTGCCCGTGCTCCCGCAGCGGGTACACGTCAGTACGGGCCGGTCCGGGCTTGCGCCAACCTGGTAGCGGATGTCCGAGCGCGAGCAGCCAGCTGCCGTCTCCCAACCCTCGTCTGCGGCCGTGCCGTTGCCGGTCCCGCCGTCGTCCCCTCCGTGATGCCCGTGGCCGGCTTCGTGTGCGGCGGCGACCCAGTCGACGTCGTCGATGTGCCCGTCGCGGCACGCGCGCACCAGCGGCACCTGCAGCGTGCGCCACTTCTTCTTGTGCCGCAGCGGGTCCGTGCACAGGTCGCACGACCCAGCACTCGGGTCGCTGGGCGAGCGCCATGACATTCGCTGGCAGCGGTAGTTCGTGCACGACTCGGCCAGCGGGAACCTCGCCGCGGGGATGACCCAGTCGAAGTCGAGGTTCGCCTTGTCCGCGTCCTCGACGGCGGGTGCGGTGACGATCCGGTTGATCTTCCAGCCGGTCTCGAGATGCCGCTCCCGCAGCGAGTGCAGATCCAAGCGCTGCGGGTTGTCGAGCATGTCGGTGGGACGGCGGTCCATCCACAGTTTCAGCCCAGCGACGACAACTCCGATCCCGTCACGAGTCAGCGTCAACGCGCCGACACCGAACGGAACGGTCGCGTGCGCACGGCGCAGCGGGGTGACACGCATCGGCGCGCTCACCAGTCCTCCTCCTCACGGGCTGTGTCACCGGCAGACGAGGTCCCCGCAGACGGCAACCCCGACGCTGCGCCTGACGTTGTATTCGTGCCGACTGCGCCCGCTGCCCGAACGGGTGCTCTAGCCGGTGACCGGTTCGGGTCGGGCAGCCGTTCGGTGACGCGCAGCGCGCTGGACGCGTCCACATCTCGCATCGACGTCGGAGCCGCCCACGACGGCTCTTGGCTTCCGGCTGGCTCCGGCTGATCCGGACGTCGCAGAAGCACCCCTCCCCTGCCTGCCCCGCGGATTCGGCCCCATTCCATGGCCGCGGCCCGCGCCGTGTCGAGCTGCGCCAGGGCGCCGTCGGCAAGGTCGGCCAGCTCTTCGACGGCCCGACCCGGCCCTCCCAGCACCTTCTCTGCGCGCAATCGCACCTCTTCAGCTGCCTCCCGGGCGGCCGCAACATCCGCGTCGCTGATCATGTCCGAGCCTGCCGTCCTCGTCTGGCGGACCACGGCGGCGACCGCCGCGCGCAACGCTCGCGTCACCACCGGCGTGGTGAACGGGGTCACCGTCGCTGGCTCCACAGCCTGGTAAAGCCGGTCGTGCACCCCGGTGAACCGCTCGTAGTGGCTGAGGTCCCGCGACGACCGGTGGTTGAGCACCGTGACGACTAGGCCCGGGCCGGTCCGCGCGTTACGACCGACCCGACCGGACACCTGAATGTATTGCGACGTCGTCTTTGGCTGGCGGATCACGGTGAGCAGCCCAAGCCGCTCGACGTCGACACCGACCTCGATCACCGACGTGGCCAATGCCAGGTCCACGACACCGGCCTCGCTCTTGCTGACCTCCAGCGCGGCCAGGGCCGTGCTCGCGTCCCCGCTGGTCGTCCCGGTGATCTCCCGCTGCCGCAGCACCCGCACCGCCTGACGCGTCCCCGACGCGGTCTTCGGACCCGACCGCACCCCGGTCGCGCGGACGAGCCGGTAGGCGTATGCGCGCGCGTCGGTCTGCAGCAGCGAGGAGACTTTCCCGAGGTCGTTGAGCGAGCCGAAGAACACGACGTTCGTCCAGTAAGGGTCGACATGCGCGCCGCTGTCGACCTGCTCGACCGCGGCGGCCGCGTGCGCGAGCGCCGATAGCACCCGCATCTGCGCGCGCCCGAACCGTGCTGCGCCGGTCGCGCAGATTCCGACGTGCACACGCGGGACACCGGCGGCGTCGGTGCGTGCGAAGAAGGAATCGTCGATGCTCAGCCCTGGCGGCGGCACGAGTCGCACCTGCTGCGCGTCGCACGCGTACAGCGCGGCCGCCTGACGTGCGTACGCGCGCGTCGTCGCCGTCGCCGCGACCACATGAGGCGCGGTCCCGCCATCGGCGCGACACAGTTGGTCGAGGGCAGCTTCGTACATGCCCGCGACGCTTCCCAGCGGCCCGGAGATCAGGTGCAGCTCGTCCTGGATGACCAGATCCGGTCCCGGTGCCCGCCGCCGCGCAGCCGCCGGGTCCATTCCGAACAGGGTGCGCGCCCGCGGCTCCCACGCGAGCATCGCGAACTTGTCGACCGTCGCGACGAGGAACGTCGGCGGACGCTCGTACAGGTCCTCGTCCACCTCGTATACGGGCAGCCCGGTGGGACCGTTGAACGCGCACACCGGGTTCGGGCAGTACGCCTGCATCCGCTGGTCCCCGGCCCCTGTGGAGGTGACCCGGTAGCCGAACACGTGCTCGTCCTGCCGGTGCCCCATCTGCGCCGCGCACGACGGGCAGCGGCTGAGCAGGAAGGGGCGCCGCTTCGGGTTGCGGGCCTTCGCGTAGGAACGCAGCTCGGTGACGGCGGAGGAACGCTGGTTGGGCGTCGCGGAAGATCCGAGCCATGCCCCGATGGAGAACCGCGCCTGTCCAAGCTCGTCGCGATGCGCCAGCCTGAGCTTCTCCAGCGCGCACAGCAGGCTCGCGGCCCGCTGCAGCTGCTGCGCGGTCAGCAGCCGGAGCGTGTAGCGCATCATCACCGACGTGCCCCGCACGTCGTCCGGGGCGGCTGCGGACAGGCGCCGGTGCAGCATCGTGAAGGCTGCCAGCCCGAGGTATGCCTCCGTCTTTCCGCCACCGGTCGGCATCCACACGACGTCGGCGACTCCGCGCCGCGCGGACGCTGGGTCTACGAGCGGGCGCAGGTTGGCGAGGATGAATGCGAGCTGGAACGGCCGCCAGCGCGCGGCTGTCCCGCTGAGCGCCGGCTCCGCCCCGGCGACGGTCACCCTCTCGGTCCCGCCGGCCCGCGTCATGGTCACCGCCCGCGTCGCGGCGGCGTACGAGCGTCGCTGGCTGCCCATCGCCGCTGAGGCCCAGGTGAAGCAGCGGCGCAGGGTGGCGTCGCCAACGATCAGCGACCAGCCGTCGGCCATGTCGTCGGCGAACTCGTTGCACATCCGCAGGTGCTCCAGAGCCGTCGTCTTCGCCTGCCCGGTGAGGGCGGCGGCCTGCGCGCGCTGCTGGGCGATCCACCCTCGGTACGCCTCGATGAGCTCGCCGACGCGCTCGACGGCATGCTGCTCCCACGCGCCCAGCGCGTCCATGTCGATGGCCCACGGGTGCCCGGCGGCGTCGGCGATGTCGGGGGTCGTCGCATGCACCTCGACTACGGGCAGCGACCGTGTCGATACGACGTGCCCCCCGGGCACGTCCCGTGCGACGGCGTCGGTGCCGTGCCCCACGGCACGGACGGGCCTGCTCTCGTACAGCAGCCGCAGCGACGCAGACTCCGCGGTCGGGTCGGTCTCTACGACCGGGTAGGGCAGCAGCGCCCCGTCAGGAAGGGTTACCTCCAGGTGGGCGCCGAACAGAACGCGCTCGGAGATGTCGCCGTCCGCGGTGGACTCGTTCGACACGTACACGGTGACCAGCCGGTCTCCGCTCATCGTCGCGCGGACCGTCGCCCCGAGGCGCAGCGCGAGACGCCCGACGGTCAATGTACGGGCGCCGACCGTGCCGGCACTCACTGGCAGCGGCACCTCCAGCCTGACGGGGATCCGATGCCAGGCTGCGCGCCCGTCGCTGACGCTGATCGGGTAGGGCTCGTAGCGCCCGCCGCTGACGACGCAGTCGAGCTGTTGGCAGGACCCGGCGACGAGGAAGGACATCGCGAAGGAACTAGGCCGGACCGGACCGTTGGCGGTCGCCTCGACGGCGTCGTCGGTGACGTCCTCGAGGTCGGCGTCGTCGGTCGGGGTCGCGCCGGCCGCAGCCGGATCCGCCGGCTCTACGAGGCCTGTCACCGGGGTGCCGGCCGGGGTGGTCTGGTCCTTCGCCGCAACAGCCTCGGCGTCGGCGACCAGCGCCCGCTCCTGCTGCTCGTCGAGGGCGTCTTCCTCCTCGCGGGCCAGGCGCGGGTATAGGGCACCGACGACGTACTGAGCGGTCGGGTATGTCAGCAACACCTCGTGCCCGTCGTCCGCGACAAGGGGACCGGTCACGGCCTTCGCGTCGAGCGTGGTGCCGATGCTGATGATGGAGGGGACCGCGGAGGGGTAGTGCCCGTCGAGGTCGACGAGCGGCCCGACGAGGTCGGCGGCCTCTAGCGGTGGATGCAACACCCTGTGCTCTGGAGGTGGGTGTTGTGGCTGCACGGTTGAGTCTGGCTGAGCGTGAGGAGATCGCGCTGGGTCGGGCGGCGGATTTGTCCATTCGGAAGATCGCCGCACTGAT
>JBQCIO010000092.1:0-9048 GCA_051953655.1 Motilibacteraceae bacterium | reverse complement strand
CCCCCCCCCCCCACCCCCTTTGTTTTAATTTTTTTTTGTTTTTTTTTTTTTTTAATTTTTTATGTTTAACCACGGCGAGGGAAGGCGGCTCAGTGCAGCAGCGGGTCGATCGCCACCGCGACGAACAGCAGCGCCAGGTAGGTGTTGGACCAGTGGAACAGGCGCATCGGGGAGAGGCCCGGACCGGTGAGCCCGCGGCGCACCCGCCCGCGCATCTTGTAGGCCTCCACCAGGAAGGCCGCGCCCAGCACCACCGCGGCGGCCGGGTAGAACCAGCCGGTGCCGGCCACCGGCCAGAGCAGCAGCGAGACCGCCACCATGGCCCAGCTGTAGAGCACGATCTGGCGCACGACGTCGGCCTCGGGCGCGACCACCGGCAGCATCGGCACCTTGGCAGCGGCGTAGTCCTCGCGGTAGCGCAGCGCGAGGGCCCAGAAGTGCGGCGGCGTCCACAGGAACACGACCGCGAAGAGGACCACCGGCGCCCAGGCGAGGCGACCGGTGACGGCCGTCCACCCGATCAGCGCCGGGAAGCACCCGGCCGCCCCGCCCCAGACGATGTTCTGCGACGTCCTCCGCTTGAGCAGCAGTGTGTAGACCAGGACGTAGAAGGCGTTGGCGGCCAGCGCCAGCCCGGCCGAGAGCCAGTTGACGAAGACCCCGAGCACCACGGTGGCCACGACGCCGAGCACCAGCCCGAAGACCAGCGCGGCACGCGGGCTGACGGCGTGCTCGGGCAGCGGGCGGCGCCGGGTGCGGCGCATGAGCTGGTCGATGTCGCGGTCGGCCCAGCAGTTGAGCGCGTTGGCGCTGCCGGCGGCCAGGGCGCCGCCGCCGAGGGTGGCCAGCACCAGGCCGAGCCCGGGCACGCCGCCTGCGGCCAGGAACATGACCGGCACGGTGGTGACCAGCAGCAGCTCGATGATGCGGGGCTTGGTGAGCGCGACGTAGGCGCGGACCACCGCGCCGAACCCTGCCGGGCCGGACGACCGCTGCCCCGGGAGCACCCGGAGGTCGGGGGCCTCCGGTCGGGACGCCGGCTCCACGACGGCAGGTCGGGGATCGACGGCCGACACGCGCACCTCGGGGGGCTGGGGAAGAGCCGGCTCGTGAACGCCGGCACAAGGACGCAGGCAGTTTATCGCGGGCCCCGCCGGGGAGCCGGACTGGCGGAGGTGCCCCACCTCACAGATAGGCTCGGCCGGGAGCCAGGCAACGGCGCCAGCTGCCATGAAGTCAAGCCCATGAAGTCAGTGGCAACAGAACAGTGCCATCGAGGGTGCGCAGCGGCGGTCGACGCTCACGCGGTTGATCCGCCTCGCGACCGGCAACTCCTCTAGGAGGGCGTTGCCGGGGGCGCGCCCCCTGCAAGATCGCGGACGGCGACCGTCGTCCGCCGGACGAGCAGGCCGTGGCGGCGCGGCCGGGAGGAGCCTGAGGCACCGGTGAGCAACGAGCAGAACCAGACCAGCCCGAACGGCATGGTCGACTGGACCGATCTCGACCGCAAGGTCGTCGACACCGTCCGGGTGCTGGCGATGGACGCCGTGGAGAAGGTCGGCAACGGCCACCCCGGCACCGCGATGAGCCTGGCGCCGGTCGCGACGCTGCTCTTCCAGCGCTTCCTGCGCCACGACCCCACCGACCCGCAGTGGGTCGGCCGCGACCGCTTCGTGCTCTCCTGCGGTCACTCCAGCCTGACCCTCTACCTGCAGCTCTACTTCTCCGGCTACGGCCTCGAGCTGGACGACCTCAAGGCGCTGCGCGTCTGGGACTCGCTCACCCCGGGCCACCCGGAGCACGGCCACACCCCGGGCGTGGAGACCACCACCGGCCCGCTCGGCCAGGGCGTCGGCAACGCCGTCGGCATGGCCATGGCCGCCCGCCGCGAGCGCGGCCTGCTCGACCCCGACGCCGCCCCGGGCGAGAGCATCTTCGACCACACCATCTGGTGCATCGCCTCCGACGGCGACCTCGAGGAGGGCGTCAGCTCCGAGGCCTCCTCCCTCGCCGGCACCCAGCAGCTGGGCAACCTGGTCCTCATCTGGGACCACAACTCGATCTCGATCGAGGACGACACCAACGTCGCCTTCACCGAGGACGTCATCAAGCGCTACGAGGCCTACGGCTGGCACACCCAGTTCGTCGAGGACGGCGAGGACGTCCAGGCGGTGGCCGCCGCGCTCGAGGCCGCCCGCGCCGAGACCGACCGCCCCTCGTTCATCGCGCTCAAGACGGTCATCGGCTACCCCGCCCCCACCAAGCAGGGCACCGGCAAGGTGCACGGCTCGGCGCTGGGCGCGGAGGAGGTCGCGGCCACCAAGAGGCTGCTCGGCTTCGACCCGGAGAAGTCCTTCGACGTCGACCCGGCCGTCCTCGAGCACGCCCGCGCCGTGGCCCAGCGCGGCCGCGAGGCGCACGCCGCCTGGCAGAAGGAGTTCGACGTCTGGGCCGGGGACAACCCCGAGGGCGCCGCGCTGCTGCGCCGCATGTCCCGCCACGAGCTGCCCGCCGGCTGGACCGAGGCCCTGCCCGAGTTCCCCGCCGACCCCAAGGGCATAGCCACCCGCAAGGCCTCCGGCGAGGTGCTCAGCGCCATCGCGCCGGTGCTGCCGGAGCTGTGGGGCGGCTCGGCGGACCTGGCCGAGTCCAACAACACCACCCCCAAGGGCGAGCCCTCGTTCGTGCCGGCCGACCGGCAGACCAAGGAGTGGCAGGGCGGCCCCTACGGCCGGGTGCTGCACTTCGGCATCCGCGAGCACGCGATGGGCGCGATCCTCAACGGCATCGCGCTGCACGGCGGCACCCGCCCCTACGGCGGCACCTTCCTGGTGTTCAGCGACTACATGCGCCCCTCGGTGCGCCTGGCCGCGCTGATGAAGCTGCCGGTCACCTACGTGTGGACGCACGACTCGATCGGCCTGGGCGAGGACGGCCCCACCCACCAGCCGGTCGAGCACCTGGCCGCGCTGCGCGCCATCCCCGGCCTCGACGTCGTCCGTCCGGCCGACGCCAACGAGACCGCGATCGCCTGGCGCACCATCCTGAACCACACCGACCGCCCGGCCGGCCTGGCCCTTTCCCGGCAGAACCTGCCGGTGCTGGACCGCACCGAGTACGCCAGCGCCGAGGGCACCGAGCACGGCGCCTACGTCCTGGCCGAGGCCTCCACCGGCACCCCGTCGGTGATCATCATGTCCACCGGCTCCGAGGTCCAGATCGCCCTCGATGCCCGGAAGGCCCTGGAGGAGTCCGGTGTTGCCACCCGTGTGGTGTCGATGCCGTGCTTCGAGTGGTTCCGCGAGCAGGACACCGCCTACCGCAACCAGGTGCTGCCGCCGTCGGTCAAGGCGCGGGTCAGCGTGGAGGCCGGCATCGGGATGCCGTGGCACGAGTTCGTCGGCGAGTCCGGCGAGATCGTCAGCCTCGAGCACTTCGGCGCCAGCGCGGCCTACACCGTGCTCTACGAGCAGTTCGGCTTCACCCGCGACAAGGTCGTCGCGGCCGCCCACGCCAGCATGGAGCGGGTCGGCACCATCACCGGTTCCACCACGGGGAACTGAGCGCGCTAACCCCAGCCGCAGCTCGATTCCTCAGACAGGACAGGAGAACGCGAATGACCGCACAGGCAAGCGACCCGCTGGCCCAGCTGTCCGCGGAGGGCGTCTCGGTCTGGCTCGACGACCTGAGCCGGCACCGCCTCGCCACCGGCGACCTGCAGCGCCTCGTCAGTGAGCGCCACGTCGTCGGCGTCACCACCAACCCGACCATCTTCCAGAAGGCGCTGGCCGACGGCGGCTCCTACGCAGAGCAGGTCAAGGACCTGGCGCTGCGCGGAGTCGACACCGAGGAGGCCGTGCGCGCGCTCACCACGTACGACGTCCGCTGGGCCGCCGACGTGCTGCGCGACACCTACGAGTCGTCGGACCACCTGGACGGGCGGGTGTCGATCGAGGTCGACCCGCGCCTGGCCAAGGACACCGAGCGCACCGTCGCCGAGGCGCGGGCGCTGTGGTGGCTGGTCGACCGGCCGAACCTGCTCATCAAGATCCCGGCCACCGTGGAGGGCCTGCCGGCCATCACCGCGGCCCTGGCCGAGGGGATCAGCGTGAACGTCACGCTGATCTTCTCCCTCGAGCGCTACCGCGCCGTGATGGAGGCCTACCTTGTCGGCCTGGAGCAGGCCAAGGCCAACGGCAAGGACCTGGCGTCCATCGCGTCGGTGGCCTCGTTCTTCGTCAGCCGGGTCGACACCGAGGTGGACAAGCGGCTGGAGAAGATCGGCGGCGACGAGGCGCAGTCGCTGCGCGGCACCGCCGCCATCGCCAACGCGCGCCTGGCCTACGAGGCCTACCAGGAGGTCTTCTCCTCGGACCGCTGGAAGGCGCTGGCCGCCGAGGGCGCCCGCCCGCAGCGGCCGCTGTGGGCCTCCACCGGCGTCAAGGACCCCGCCTACGACGACACCCGCTACGTCGTCGACCTCGTCGCCCCCGGCACCGTCAACACGATGCCCGAGGCCACCCTCGAGTCCGTCGCCGACCACGGCGTCGTCAAGGGCGACCAGGTCACCACGCAGTACGCCGACGCCCACCAGGTGTTCGAGCGCCTGGGCACGGTCGGGGTCGACCTCGACGACGTCGTGCAGGTGCTCGAGGTCGAGGGCGTGGACAAGTTCGAGGCCAGCTGGGCCGAGCTCGTCGACGGCGTGAAGAAGGCCCTGTCCGAGGGCAAGCCGCAGGCCGCCGGCCAGCCCAGCAGCACCAGCGCCCAGGGCTCGGAGGGTGGCGCGTGAGCACGCCCCCCAGCACCGAGAACACGAGCGCCGAGGACACCGGCGGCGAGACGCAGAACACCGAGGCGGCCGCCTCCGACGGCGCCTCGGAGACCAAGCCGCCCAAGGGCAGGACCAGCGCCAAGACGCCCTCCGCGTCCGTGGCTGCCGACGGCACCCCCGTCGGCAGCCCGGCCGGGGGCCGGCCGAGCCTGCCCAACCCGCTGCGCGACGCCGCCGACCGGCGCCTGCCCCGGGTGGCCGGCCCGTGCGGCCTGGTCATCTTCGGCGTCACCGGCGACCTGGCCCGCAAGAAGCTCATGCCGGCCATCTACGACCTCGCCAACCGCGGCCTGCTGCCGCCGGGTTTCAGCCTGGTCGGCTTCGCCCGGCGCGACTGGGAGGACCAGGACTTCGCCCAGCTGGTCCACGACGCGGTCAAGGAGCACGCCCGCACCCCGTTCCGCGAGGAGGTGTGGAAGCAGCTCAACGAGGGCTGCCGGTTCGTGCCCGGCGACTTCGACGACGACAAGGCGTTCGAGACGCTGAAGAACACCATCCAGGAGCTGGACGAGGAGCGCGGCACCGGCGGCAACCACGCGTTCTACCTGTCCATCCCGCCCAAGTTCTTCCCGCTGGTCCTGCAGCAGCTGCAGAAGCACGGCCTGGCCGAGGAGAAGGGCGAGAGCTGGCGCCGGGTCGTCGTGGAGAAGCCGTTCGGCCACGACCTCAAGAGCGCGCAGGAGCTGAACAACCTGGTCGGCAGCGTCTTCCCGACCAACTCGGTGTTCCGGATCGACCACTACCTCGGCAAGGAGACGGTCCAGAACATCCTGGCGCTGCGCTTCGCCAACGCCATGTTCGAGCCGGTCTGGAACCGCTCCTTCGTCGACCACGTGCAGATCACGATGGCCGAGGACATCGGCATCGGCGGCCGCGCCGGCTACTACGACGGCATCGGCGCCGCCCGCGACGTCATCCAGAACCACCTGCTCCAGCTGCTCGCGCTGACCGCCATGGAGGAGCCGGTCTCCTTCGAGGCGCGCGACCTGCGCCTGGAGAAGCTCAAGGTGCTCTCCGCGGTCCGGCTGCCGGCCGACCTGTCCACCGCCACCGCGCGCGGGCAGTACGCCGCCGGCTGGCAGGGCGGCATCGAGGTGCCCGGCTACCTGCAGGAGGAGGGCATCCCGCAGGACTCGCGCACCGAGACCTACGCCGCCCTCAAGCTCGAGATCGACACCCGCCGCTGGGCGGGCGTGCCGTTCTACCTGCGCACCGGCAAGCGGCTGGGCCGCCGGGTCACCGAGATCGCCGTGGTCTTCCAGCGCGCCCCGCACCTGCCCTTCACCCGCACCGCGGTGGAGGAGCTGGGCCAGAACGCGCTGGTGGTGCGGGTGCAGCCTGACGAGGGCATCACGGTGCGGTTCGGCTCCAAGGTGCCCGGGACGTCGATGGAGGTCCGCGACGTCACCATGGACTTCGCCTACGGCGAGTCCTTCACCGAGTCCTCCCCCGAGGCCTACGAGCGGCTCATCCTCGACGTCCTGCTCGGCGACCCGCCGCTGTTCCCGCGGCACGAGGAGGTCGAGCGCGGCTGGGAGATCCTCGACCCGGTCGAGGAGTACTGGGCCTACCACGGAAGCCCCGAGCCCTACGTGTCGGGCACCTGGGGCCCGCGCTCGGCGGACGAGATGCTCGCGCGCGACGGACGGAGCTGGCGCCGACCATGATCATCGACCTCACGGACACGAACTCCGCGGCCGTCAACAATGCGCTGCTCGACGCCCGCCGGCGCTCGGGCAGCCCGGCCATGGGCATGGTCCTCACCCTGGTGATCGCCACCGAGGAGAAGGACGCCTACGACGCCCTGCGCGCGGCCACCGAGGCCGCCCGCGAGCACCCGTCCCGGATCCTGGTGGCGGTGCGCCGCCCGGGCCGGGAGCGGGCGCGGCTGGACGCCGAGGTGCGGGTGGGCGGCGAGTCCGGCCCGGGCGAGGTCGTCGTGCTGCGCACGCACGGCCCGCTGGCCGACCACACCGACAGCGTGGTGCTGCCGCTGCTGCTGCCCGACGCCCCGGTGGTCACCTGGTGGGCCGGCGGCTCGCCGCGGGTGCCCTCGGAGGCGGCCCTGGGCAAGCTGGCCCAGCGCCGGGTCACCGACGCCACCCAGTGCGAGGACCCGCTGCACGAGCTGGCCCGGCGGGCCAAGGGCTACCAGCCCGGCGACACCGACCTGTCCTGGACCCGGCTCACCCCGTGGCGCACCCTGCTGGCCTCGGTGCTCGACGAGCCCTACGCCGAGATCATCGGCGCGTCGGTGGAGGCCGAGACCGACAACCCCAGCGCCGAGCTGCTCGCGCTGTGGCTGGAGGACCGGCTGCACGTGCAGGTGGAACGCCGCTCCTCGGACGGCCCGGGCCTCACCGCGGCCACGCTGGAGACCAAGGGCGGGCTGATCAGCATCACCCGCCCGGACGGCCGGCTCGCCGCGCTGCAGCGCCCCGGCCAGCCCGAGCGGACCGTGGCGCTCCCCCGCCGCTCCACCGCCGAGCTGATCGCCGAGGAGCTGCGCCGGCTCGACCCGGACGACACCTACGGCGAGACGCTGCACCGGCTCGCCCCGGAGGGCAACCCGCAGCCGCGGGTGGTCGCCGGTCCCCCGGCCACGGCCGGCGCCGCCGCCGGCGGCTCCCGTCGCCCCGCCCGCAAGGGCTGAGCCGGTGGCCGCCATCCCGGAGGTGTTCGTCCACCCCGACGCCGACACGCTGGCCGCCGCCGTGGCCGCCCGCCTGGTCACCCGGCTCGTCGACGCCCAGGCGTCGGCGGGCCGGGCCCACGTGGTCCTCACCGGCGGCGGCATCGGCACCGCGGTGCTCGCCGCGCTGGCCGCCTCCCCCGCCCGCGACGCGGTCGACTGGGACGCGCTGGACGTCTGGTGGGGCGACGAGCGCTTCGTGCCGGCCGGGTCGGAGGACCGCAACGAGGTCGGCGCCCGCGCGGCGCTGCTGGACCAGGTCGGCCTGCCCGCCGCCCGCATCCACGCGATGCCGGCGCTGGACGGGCCCGACGGCGACGACGTCGACGCCGCAGCCGATCGCTACGCCGCCGAGCTGGCCGCCGCTGCCCGCCCGGAGGACCACGGCGCGGTTCCGGTCTTCGACGTCCTCATGCTCGGCATCGGCCCGGACGGCCACGTCGCCTCGCTGTTCCCCGAGCAGCCCGCGCTGCACGAGACCGAGCGCAGCGTGATCGGCGTCCGCGGCGCCCCCAAGCCCCCGCCCACCCGGATCAGCCTCACCTTCCCGGCACTGCGCGCCGCCCGCGAGGTGTGGGTGCTGGCCAGCGGGAGCTCCAAGGCCGGCGCGGTGCGGATGGCCCTCGGCGGCGCCGGCGAACGGCAGATTCCCGCCGCCGGGGCGCACGGCCGCAGCCGCACCCTGTTCCTCCTCGACGAGGACGCCGCCGCCGAGCTCCCCGCCCCGCTGCGCCGAGGGCTGACGCGAACGTAGGAACCTGCCGGGATGGCGTCAGCCCGCGGCGAGCAGATCCGCCAGTACCAGGTCCGGCTCGGCGAACGCCAGCAGGTGCCCGCGGTCGCGCAGCACGTGCGCGCTGGTGTTGGGCACGTTCTCCAGCAGCCAGCTGACCGCGGCCCAGCCGTCCTGCGCGCCGTACCAGACCGTGACCGGGCAGCGGATCGCACCGAGGTCGAACGACCAGGTCCCCATCCGCACCACGTTGTCCCGGGCCCAGCCGGCCTGCCCGAGCCGCTGCGACTCGCGCAGCCCGGCCAGCAGCCAGCTGGGGTCCTGGGCCACCAGGGCCCGGTCGGCCGGGCCGAGGTGCTCCGTCCAGTAGGCGAGGAAGGCGTCGTCGTCGAGCTCGCGGGCGGCCCGGGACATCTCCTCGTCGGGCCCGGCGAGCAGCGCGGTGGCCGCCTCGTCGTCGGTGCCGATCAACGCGACGCCCTGGCGCTCCTCGGGCTGCAGGTGCTCCCACCACGGCGTGTCGGGCAGGAAGGGCACCGTGCTGCCGGCGACCGCCGCGGACACCACCCGGTCCGGGGCGAGCGCGGCGCAGGCGAGGGCGTAGGGGCCGCCGGCGGACTGGCCCAGGACGTGGAACCGGTCGGCGCCGAGCCGGTCGGCCAGCGCGAGCACGTCCTTCACGCAGCTGGCGAAGGTGAAGTCGTGGTGGTCCGAGGCGCCGTAGCCGGGCCGGTCCAGCGAGGCGAGCCGCGCTCCGGCGCGCACCGCGGCGTCCTCGAGCCAGTCCGC
>JBQCIO010000091.1:0-7625 GCA_051953655.1 Motilibacteraceae bacterium | reverse complement strand
GATGCCGTCGGCCGCCGCGAGGATCGGTGTGCCGTAGCCGGCGGCGATGTCGATGCCGGCGTGGCAGGACAGCGACCCGGTGGCGGGGTTGGTACGGGGCCCGACTACTCCGAACAGTGGTCCGCTCGCGGGCCACACCAGCCCGGCGCCGCCTCCGCGCGAGGCGGCGGGCGGCGCAGCGGGCGCGGGCGCTGCGGCCCGGCGCCGCTTGGCTGCCTGCTCTGCGGCCAGCTGGGCGGCGAGCCGGCGCTGGGCGTCGGCGATCCGCTTGGCCAGCGCGGCGGACTCGCGCTGGGCCGAGGCCAGCGCGTCCTGCTCCCGGGCCTTCTCCTTCTCGATGGTGGCCAGCGCGGCGGCCTGCGTCCGCTCCAGCGCGGCGACCTGGGCCTGGGCCGCGTCGGCCTGGGCGGCGAGCCCGGCGGAGGTCTGCACCGCCTGCGCGGCCTGGCCGTGCAGGGCGCTCAGCCGCGCCTGGCGGGCCTGGAGCTTGGCCTTCTCGTCGGCGAGCTGCTTGGCCGTGCTCAGCAGGTCGGCGACGACTCCGTTCTCCTTGTTGGCCACCGCGCCGGTGATCGCCTTGGCCTCGGTGAAGCTGGTCATGTCCTTGGCCGAGAGCATCAGGTCGACGAGGGCGAGCTGGTCCGCCCCGCCGCTCATGTACTGCTGGCGGGCCACCGAGCCGAGCTCGCTGCGCACCTGGTCCAGGTGGGCCTGCGTGGCGGCGATCCGCGCGGTACTGCGGGCGACGTCGTCCTGGGCCTGCGCGACCTGGTCGGCCAGCGCCTGCTCCTTGGCCCGGGCGGCGTCGAGCGCGCCCTGCGCGGCGGCGGCGGCCTGCTGGGCCTGCGCGAGCTTGGTGCGCGTCTGCGCCAGCGTGGCCGCGGCCTGGTCGGCGGCCGCCGAGGAGTCGGCGAGCTGGCCCTTGAGCTGCCCGATCTGCTGGTCGACCTTGCTCTTGGCGGCCCGGTCGTCCTGCGCCACCGCGGGACCCGCGGCCAGCACCAGTCCGGCGACGGCGATGGCGGCAACCCAGCGAAGGCGCAGCGAGCGCGCTGCGCGTAGGGGGTGCAGTGGCACGGAGCGGGGATTCCCTTGCGTTCGTAGGGGCTCAGGTAGTCACTCGTCGGGTGCTAACGGTAGAGGATGAACAGGTCAGCGCTGGCCATGTCGCGACAGTGGGCGTGGCCCCGCTTCGACACGGGGTCAGGTGACAGGTCGGCCTGGCGGGACGGCGCCGACCCCGAGGTGGGTGCCGCGCCGAACCAGTTCTCCGCCCGGCAGCGGTCTGCCCGGACCCGGGCGTGGCCGCCTCTTCGGTGTTCTACGCGCTATGTCCGCAGACCTCTACGCGCTCTGCTCGCAGACGGAGCGGTGGCTCGCCCGAGGCCCCCCGAGGGATCGCTGGGGCCGGCGGCCGCATGCGAGTTCGTCGCGGTTACGAGGACGGCAGCGGGGCGCCCCCGCTGGATGCTGAGTCACCGCCGGAGGGGGAGGGGGGCGTCGGGTCTTCACCGGGCTCGACGTTGGTCCGGTGCGATCTCGGGTCGACGACTCGCTCCCGGCCGGGGCGCAGCCGTGCGGACACCACGATGTAGGCGACGGCGCCGAGGAACACGACGATGCTCGTCCACTGGTTCAGGCGCAGCCCGAGGACGTGCTCGGCGGTGTCGATGCGCAGCGCTTCGGTGACCGAGCGGCCCACGGTGTAGAGCGCCACGTAGAGAGCGAAGGCGCGCCCGTGGCCCATCCGGAAGCGCCGGTCGGCCCAGACCACGAGTGCGGCGGCGATCAGGCACCAGATGGACTCGTAGAGGAAGGTGGGGTGGAAGGTGGCGTACTGCTCGTACCCGGGCGGCCGGTGCGCGGGGTCGATGCGCAGGCCCCAGGGCAGCGTGGTGGGTCGGCCGAAGAGCTCTTGGTTGAACCAGTTGCCCCAGCGGCCGACGGCTTGGGCAACCAGCAGGCCGGGGGCGAGGGCGTCGGCGAACGGCGGCAGCGGGATGCCTCGCCGGCGGCAGCCGATCCACGCCCCGACTCCGCCGAGCAGGACCGCCCCCCAGATCCCCAGTCCGCCTTGCCAGACATACAGAGCGCGGATCGGGTGACCGCCGGCGCCCCAGTAAGGCTCCGGGGTGGTGATGACGTGGTAGAGGCGGCCGCCGACGATCCCGAATGGCACGGCCCAGATCGCGACGTCGCCCATCGTGCCCGGCAGGCCGCCCCGCGCCACCCAGCGGCGGTCGCCGATGATGACTGCCAGGACGATGCCGATGATGATGGCGAAGGCGTAGGCGCGCAGCGGGAACGGCCCGAGGTGCCAGACTCCTCGACTGGGGCTGGGGATCGAAGCGAGCACGAGGCTCGCGGTGTGCGTCATGGCGGCGGTTTCCTGTCAGATGGGCGATGACTCCTGCACCCGCGGTCTTGAGGGTGCCGAGCGAGCGGCGGACGTGTCTCTCACCTGGCGACCGCCCCAGCGCTCCGACCACCGAGGTTGCCCTGCGTCTGGTCAAGCAGGTCCGCGATCTCGTCGCGCAGCCTGCCCTCGTCGAGCCTGCCGACCTCGGTCGCTGCGACGTTGCCTGCCCGGTCGACGAAGATGGTGGAGGGGACGGCGTCGACGGGTACGAGTCCGGCCAGCTGGGCCAAGAGCTTGCCTTGTTGATCACTCACGCTGTGGTACGGCATCGCGTACCTTCGCTCGAAAGCCGTGGCGGCTGAGGCATCGTCCTTCACGTCGATGCCCACGAAGTGGACGCCTCGCGCCTGCCACTCGAGCGCTGCCTTCGCCAGAGTTGGCGCCTCGTCCCGGCAGGCATCACACCAGGACGCCCACGCGTTCACGACGAGGACTTGCCCTCGCAGGTCAGCCAGGGCCAGGCGCTGGCCGCCCAGCATCGTCCCTCGAAGCGGTGGGAGCGCTAAACGCTTGCCCGGCGGAAAGGTCGAGAAGCCGACTGTGAGGTTGCTGCCCCGCCTGCCGTCATCCGACCCAGTGGTGGCGGGTCGGGACGCCGGACGTGCCAGAGCGGTCAGGCCACCAGTGGTGACAAGCAAGCCGACCGCCAAGGCCACCAGCAGCGTCCGACGAGGTCGACGATGGGGTGAGGGGGTCGCTGCCCCGGCGTCCTCGTCGCGCACTTCCCGCGTGCCCATCCCTCCTCCTTCTGTTACGAACCACGATAGTAGGTAGGGAGACGCCCTTGCCCGCGGCCGGACCCTCGCGAATGCCTGTGCGGTGGGGCCGCCCTGGCACGATGGGTCCAGCCCTGAGGAAAGGAGGCGTGAGGGATGCGGGTCATGGGTGAGCTCGAAGGCCGGATCATGGACCTGCTGTGGGACCGGGAAGGGCCGGTGACAGTGCGCGAGGTCTTGGAGGAGCTGGCCAAGGAGCGCAGCCTCGCTTACACCACCGTGATGACGGTCATGGACAACCTCCACCGCAAGGGCCTGCTGCGCCGGGAACGGTCCGGCAAGGCTTACCTCTATCGCCCGGCGATGGCCCGTAGCGAGCACACCGCCGACCTCATGGGCGAGTTGCTCGAGGGGAGCGGCGACCGGGCCATGACCCTGCTTCGCTTCCTCGACCGCATCGACCACGAGGAGCGGGCCAGTCTGCGCGCCTGGCTCAAGCGCAAGGACTTTCGTGAGGTGCGCGAGTGAGCGTGGCCCTGGTCCTGCTCGGCTATGCCGTGGCCCTGACGGCCTTCGCTCCTCTCGCCCTCTCGCGGGCGACGTGGCCCACTCGCGCTCCGCGCCTGGGTGTGCTGGCTTGGGGCGTCCTGGCCTGGACGGCCGTCTCGGCGGTCGTGCTCGCCGGGGTGTCGCTCGTGCTGGGAACGGACGCGGTCAGCGCCGGAGTAGGGGACTGGCTCGGTGTCTGCGCGGCCAGTCTCCGCCGGGCCTACGCGAGCCCGAGCAGCGCTTCGACTGCCGGGGTCGGCGCTGCGCTGGTGCTCGGGGTCCCGGGCAGGCTCGGGTGGTGCGCCGGGCGCTGGGCGTGGTCCGATACGCGGGCGCGGGCCCGTCTGCGGGCCCAAGTCGATCTCCTCGGTGACCGAGGCATCGTCCCCGGCGTAGTCGTCCTTGACCGGGCAGAGCCGTTGGCTGTCTGCGTCTCCGGGGACAGGGGAAGGGTCGTGCTGACGTCCGGTGCGATCGACGCGCTCGCTCCTGACGCGCTGCTGGCGGTTCTCGCCCACGAGCGAGCCCATCTGCGGGGCCGTCATCATGCGGTGCTCGGGCTGTTCCTCGTCCTGCAGCTCGCCTTTCCATGGGCCGCGTTCTTCCGGTCCGCAGCGGCGTCAGCGGCTCGACTCCTCGAGCTCGCGGCCGATGACGAGGCGGCGAGCCGCGTTGGTCGGCACGCCTTGCGCGACGCCCTGACGGCACTCGCGCTGCATGCACCCGGCACGGGGCTGCTGGCTGCCTCCGCCGTGGCAGTCCGGGAGCGGATCGCCCGCCTCGAGGCCGCTGCACCGCTCCGGCATCCGCCGCACGTCCTGCTCGGCTCGCTGACGCTGCTGGCCGCCGCCCTCCCAGCGGTACTTCTGGGATCGCCCATAGCAGCCGCCGCGCTCGCGAGGGTGTGCCGGATCGCCTGACCCCTCCTACTATGCTTCTTCGTGGATGGTGCCGGCCCGGCGCCCCCGTCGAGGAGTAGCGCATGACCTCAGACCACCCCCGGAAGGTGTGGACGGACAAGGACCTCCGCCGCTCCGGCGCCAGCAGACCGTGGCGCTCCCACCTCGCGCGGCTGCTGTTCGCTCTCGCGGTCATCGTCGCCGCTCAGCATCTTCTCGCCCACGCTGGTCTGCGACCCCTGCCGGTCAGCATGGGGTGGCAAGATCTATTCCTGGGATACCCCATGGCGGCCCTGATCGCGCTGAGCGCTGCGTTCCTGCTTCCGGCGCAGCGTCGTCCGAGTCGGCGGGGGCGGCGGTGACGCGCGCCCAGAGGACCGTGAGGCCGCCTGTTTCCGCGTGGCCACCCTGTACCGTGTGGCCGCGATCCGCCGCCTTCTTGTGCTCCGCACTTCCGCCCCAGACGTGAGCCGGCGCCACTACGGCCTGCGCTCGAACTGCCGGGTGCGTCCCGGGCGGGGTGGGGCCGGCCGCGCGCAGACCAGCCCGAGTCGAGCGCTTGCATCCGGGTTCGATCCGGTCCGACTCGTCGTTGCTGCCACTGCGGCGGCGCTGCTGCTGGCCGGCTGCTCGGCGTCCACAGGCTCGGGCAACGGACCGACCGGCGAGGAGCGCTACATCACCGGCGACGGCACGGTCGTCTCCTACGTGGCGTCCGAGCGCAAGCCGGTGCCCGAGTTCCAGGGCACGACGCTCGACGGCAAGGCCTTCGACTCCTCGTCCTTGAAGGGCAAGGTCGCCGTCGTCAACGTGTGGGGCTCCTGGTGCCCGCCCTGCCGGGCCGAGGCGCCCGCCCTGCAGCGGGTCCACCGGGCCACCCAGGACGCCGGCGTGGAGTTCGTCGGGCTGAACGTGAAGGACAGCCCGGACCCGGCTCGCGCCTACGTCGGCCGCTTCGGCCTGACCTACCCCTCCATCGAGGACAGCTCCGGCCAGGCCCAGCTCGCCCTGCGCGGGGTGATGCCGGGCGCGATCCCGAGCACGATCGTCGTCGACGCGCAGGGCCGGCTGGCGGCGTCGGCGTTCGGGGGTGTCACCGAGGTCGCGCTGCGGCAGATGATCGCCGACGCCGGTGGTCCGCCGGCGCCCACCGGAGCGGCGTCGTGAGCGCCGCCGACACCTTCACCAGCACGGTCACCTCCGGCTCGCTGGCCCTCGCGCTCCCGGTGGCCGCCGCGGCCGGGCTGGTGTCCTTCCTCAGCCCGTGCGTGCTGCCGCTGGTGCCCGGCTACCTCTCCTACGTCACCGGGCTGTCCGGGGCGGACCTGGCCGACGGCCAGCGGCGCCGGGCCGGGCGGGTGCTGCTGGGCACCGCGCTGTTCGTCCTCGGCTTCACCGTGGTCTTCGTCAGCGCCGGGGTGCTGTTCGGCGTCGTCGGCTCGTTCCTGCTCGAGCACACCCGCGCCATCCAGGTCGTCCTGGGCGCCCTCACCGTGGTGCTGGGGCTGGCGTTCATGGGCTTCCTGCCGGGCACCCAGCGCGAGTTCCGGATCCACCGCACGCCGACCCTCGGGCTGGTCGGGGCCCCGCTGCTCGGGGTGCTCTTCGGCCTGGGCTGGACGCCCTGCATCGGTCCGACGCTGGGTGCGGTGCTGGCCCTGTCCACCACCACCGGCGGTGCCGGGCGCGGCGGTGTCCTGGCGGTGGCGTACTGCGTCGGGCTCGGGCTGCCGTTCCTGCTGGCCGGGCTCGCCTACCGCCGCGCGCTCGGGGCGTTCGGCTGGGTGAAGCGGCACTACGCCTGGGTGATGCGGCTGGGCGGCGGGATGCTCGTGCTGCTCGGCGTGCTGCTGGTGACGGGCCTGTGGGCCGACCTCACCGTGCGGCTGCAGGGCTTCGTCGGCGGCTTCACCACGATCGTCTGAGCGGGTGGTCTGACATGCGCTGGTCCGGAGCAGAGGGAGAGGTGACGGCATGAGCGTCGACGAGCGGGTCGGCGAGGGCCTGAGCACCTCCCCCGAGCGCCGCGAGGTCCGCCAGCCCGGCCTCGGCCCGGTCGGCTGGGCCCGGTGGGCCTGGCGGCTGCTCACCTCCATGCGCACCGCGCTGGTGCTGCTGTTCCTGCTCGCCCTGGCAGCGGTCCCCGGCTCGCTGCTGCCGCAGCGCCCGGTCAGCCCGTCCAAGGTCGCGGCCTACCTCGCCGACCACCAGACCCGCGGGCCGCTGCTGGACAAGCTGGGCTTCTTCACCGTCTACAGCTCGCCGTGGTTCAGCGCGATCTACCTGCTGCTGTTCGTCAGCCTGGTCGGCTGCGTGCTGCCGCGCGCCCGGCTGCACGCCAAGGCCGTGCGCGCCCGGCCGCCGGCGGCCCCGCGCCGGCTCGAGCGGCTGCCCGAGCACCGCGCGCTGCTCGTCGACGCCGACCCGGCCGCTGCCGTCGCCGCGGCCCGCGAGGTGCTGCGCAGCCGGCGGTACCGGGTCGACGTCCACGAGAACGACGCCGCCGGCGCCTGCTCGGTGGCGGCCGAGCGAGGCCACCTGCGCGAGACCGGCAACCTCGTCTTCCACCTCTCCCTGGTGCTCGTGCTGGTCGGCGTGGCCGCCGGCCACCTGTGGGGCTTCCGCGCCAACATCGTGGTGCCCGAGGGCAGCGGCTGGTCCAACGTCCCGGCGGCCTACGACGACGTCCGCAGCGGCCCGGAGACGAACCTGGCCGGTCTGGCGCCGTTCAGCGTGAACCTGTCCACGTTCACGGTGAGATACCAGGAGAGGGGGCAGCAGTCCGGGGCGCCGCGGGAGTTCTCCGCCGCGGTCACCTACCGTGTCGACCCGGGGGCGCCGGTGAGGTCTGCTGTGGTGTCGCCGAACCATCCTCTGGTGGTCGACGGCACCAAGGTCTTCGTCACCGGCAACGGCTACGCGCCCCGGTTCACCGTGCGCGACGGCACCGGCAAGGTGGTGCTGCGCCAGGCGGTGCCGTTCCTGCCCCAGGACGGGAACATGACCTCCGTCGGCGTGGTGAAGGTGCCCGACGCGCAGCCC
>JBQCIO010000090.1:0-22116 GCA_051953655.1 Motilibacteraceae bacterium | reverse complement strand
AGAAGAACAACGTCGGCAACGAGAACGACGACGAGCTCGACGGCGACAGCGGCGAGTTCAGCACAGATGGTGCGGACCCGCGCACGGGTCAGCCGGCCGGACAGCAAGCTCTCGACCTCGGCCTCGCACTCGACGGCATCCCCTCCGTGCCGCCGGTCCCCGACTCCTTCCGCGGCAAGGTCGCCGCCCCGTCCCGGGACGGACTGCTGGTCGCGGTCACCCTCGCCGAGCTCCGAGCCGCCGAGTCCGGCCAGCCCACCCCCGGCGCGCACCAGGCCGCGACGATCCTCTCCACCACCTCCGCCGGCACCCGCATCTCGGTCGAGCAGGCCCGCCTCCTCGCCTGCGAAGCCGGGATCATCCCCGTCGTCCTCGACGGCGAGAGCAGACCCATCGACGTCGGACGAGCCAGACGCCTGGCCACCCCCGACCAGCGGCGCCTGCTCGCGTTGCGGGACAAAGGCTGCGTCGGACCCGGCTGCGACCGACCCCCGGACTGGTCCCAAGCGCACCACATCACCTGGTGGACCCTCGGCGGAGAGACCAACCTCGACGAGATGCGCCTGCTCTGCCTCTGGCACCACCACCTCGTCCACGACCAGCACTGGGACATCAGGGCGACCGCCGACGGCGGCACCGAATGGCGCGCCCCCGCCTGGGTCGACCCCACCGGCACCTGGGTTAGGACTCGCTGAGGCGTCCGATCGTCGGAGGGGCATGCTCCAATGCGCGCATGCACAAGGTCGTCGTCGGCGCACTGGTCGCTGATGGTCACGTCCTGCTCGTGCACCGCAGGCCGGACAAGCGCGCCCGACCGGACGTGTGGGACCTCCCCGGTGGGCTCATGGAGGCGGGCGAGTCGGAACTGGGCGCCCTCGCGCGTGAGCTGCGGGAAGAGCTAGGGGTGCAGATCGCGACGGAGTCGGCGAATCACCTGGACCGGGTGCCCGCGGGGACAGCAGACGAACCCGCGCTCCTCAGTGCGTGGCTCGTGCGGAGCTGGCAGGGAACACCGGCCAACGTCGCTCCCGAGGAGCACGACGACATCGGATGGTTCGGCCTCGGCGAGCTGCCCCCTCCACCCCATGTCATCGTGCGCACGGCTCTGCTCGAAGCGATGCAGCACGACCAGGGCTGATCCTTCAGCCCAGCGGGGCACCCTCGCAGCAGGGCACGATGTGCCCGCACGCGTCGCAGCGCTGGTGCGAGGTCTCCCACCGCATCGGCGAACCGCAGTTGTCGCACGGCGCCAGGCCCGAGGACGACGTGGCGCACACGACGGGCCGGGCGGTCTTCGCGATGACGGCGTCCATGCCGCTCACGCTAGCCAAGGCCTGTCCGCTGCGGCGGAAGGCGCACGGCTCACGCCGCCAGGTGTCCCCAGTCGGCCTCGAGCTCGGACCACGGCCCCACGGCAGCCACTCGCCCGTCCACCAGCACGACCACCCGGTCGGCCTGGCGCAGGGCGGCGCGCTTGGACGTCGCACCGACCACGGTGCTGCGCCGGCGCCGCAGCGCCTGCCAGAGCTCGACCTCGGTGCGGGCGTCCAGGGCGCTGGAGACGTCGTCGGCCAGCAGCAGCTCGGCGTCGGTGGCCAGGGCGCGTGCCAGCGCGAGGCGCTGCACCTGGCCGCCGGACAGCCGCACCCCGCGGTGACCGACGAGGGCGTCGTGGCCGCCGGCGCTCTCGACGTCGGGGCTCAGGCGCGCGTCCTCTACAGCGCGTAGGACTTCGCGCGGGTGGTCCAGCCGCACGTTGTCCCCGAAGGTGCCGGACAGCACGCGCGGCACCTGGGCCACGTGCGCGACCTGTCCGGGGCGCAGGAAGACCTGCGGGTCCTCCACGTCGACGTCGTTCCAGCGCAGGCTGCCGGTGTGGTCGACCAGGCCGGCCATGGCCGACAGCAGGCTGGACTTGCCCGAGCCCACCTGGCCGAGCAGCAGGACGAGCTCGCCCGCCCGCACGGTGAGGTCCACGCCCTCGACACCGACCGTGCCGTCGTCGTGCACGGCCGCGAGCCGGCGCAGCGCCAGCTCGCGCAGCGGGGTGACCGGCGGGGGCGGGGGCACCGGGGCGACGCCCTGGACCAGGTCGACGCCGGGCGGCAGATCCATCAGGTCCACGCCGGCGGCCAGCTGCGAGGTCGCCTGCATCCAGGCACGGGTGCCCGGCGCCTCGGTGATGACGGCGCCCGCGACCCGGCCGAACCAGTCGAAGCCGTTGACAGCCGTGGTGACCAGCAGCGCCGTGGCCAGGCCCCAGCCGCCCTGCAGCAGCACGAACCAGCCGGCGACCACGCCGCACTTGACCAGCACCACCGGCACGCCGTCGAGCACCGCCTGGACGCGGTGCTCGAACACGGCGGCGTCGACGCGGCCGGCGTCCACCTCGGCCAGGTGGCGGCGGGCGGCGGGTGTGGCGGCGGCGAGCTTCACCGTGCGCGCGGACTCCAGCACCGACACCAGCGAGCGGCCGAACCGGGCCCGCGCGGCGGACGAGGCGGCGGCCGAGCGCCCGGCCAGCGGGCGGCCCAGCGAGGAGGCGAGGGCGGAGAGCACCATGACCGCCACCAGCACCCCGCCGGCGAGCAGGCTGTGCGCCGCCACCGCGGTGACGACCACGATGGCCATGCCGTTGACGAAGTCGACCCAGCGGTCGCCGTAGCGAGCCAGCCGGTCCGCGTCCATGGCGCGCGAGACGACCTCGCCGGGCGGGGTGCGCGGCAGCCGGTGCTGCATGGTCTGCCCGCGCAGCACGGCCAGCCGGACGCGCAGCATCACCGCGACCCACCACGACGGGTAGACCCGGGTGGCGAAGGAGAGCAGCAGCGGCGCGACCATCAGGGAGACGACGAGCAGCGTGGTCGTGGTCAGGGTGGTCGCGAGCGAGGTCCCGCCGGCCTGCAGCCCGGCGACCAGCCGGCCCCAGAGCAGGCCGGTGACGGCCCCGAAGGCGCCGGTGAGCGCCGAGATCAGGAACAGCACCGCGCCCAGGAAGCCCCACCGGGGGTGGATGGACAGCACGTGCGCGGTGGTCCGGGCCAGGCTCGGGCCGGTCCCCGGGTCCGCCACCGGCCGTGCCTCCCCCGAGCGGCGGGCGCTGCCCAGCGGGGTGGCCGCGCGCGCCGGCTCGGCCGGGACGTCGACGTCGCCGGCTGCGGTGAGCAGGTCGCGGAACGGCCCGGGCCGCTGCGCCAGCTCGGCCCGCGGCCCCTGCTGCAGCACCCGACCGGCGTCGAGCAGCACCACGTGCTCGGCGCGGGCGGTGGTGGACAGCCGGTGCGCCACCACGACGCCGGTGCGGTGCGACAGCAGCCGGTCGGCGGCCTGCACCACCCGCGCCTCGGTGACCGGGTCCATCCGAGCGGTGGCCTCGTCGAGCACGACCACCCGCACGTCGCGCACCAGCAGCCGGGCGAACGCCACCAGCTGCTCCTCGCCGGCGGACAGCGTGGCGCCGCCCGGTCCGAGCAGGGTGTCCAGGCCGTCGGGCAGCCCGGCCACCCACTCCCTCAGGCCCAGCGCCTGCACGGCGTCCTCGACCGCCCGCCGGGGCACGTCCATGAACAGCGTGATGTTCTCGGCCAGCGTGGCGGCCAGGATCTCGGTGCGCTGGGTGACCACCCCGACGGCCGAGCGCAGCTGGCGCAGGTCCAGGTCGAGCACGTCGACGCCGCCCAGGTGCACGGTGCCGGGCGGCGGCTCGACCGCCCGGGACAGCAGCGCGGCCAGCGTCGACTTCCCGCTCCCGGTCCGTCCGACCAGCGCGGTCGTGTGCCCGGCAGGCACCTCGACGTCGACGTCGCTGAGGGCGAACGTGCCCTCCGGATAGGAGAAGTGCAGCCCACGCACGGAGATCGCGAGCTGCCCGTCGGGCAGCGGCCTGCCACCTGCCGGCTCCGGCTCGACCGCGAGCAGCTGGCGCAGCCGGGTGAGCGCGCCGAGCCCCTCCTGGATGTCCGGCACGTGCCGGGCCACCAGGTCGATCTGGCCGACGAACGCGCTGGTGACCAGGAACAGCGTCACCAGCGCCGCGGTGGACATCTGCTCGTCCGCGACCAGCGCGACCCCGGCCACCGCGCAGCCGGCCAGCAGCCCGTGCAGCAGCACCCCGGCCCGGCGGCTGAGCCGGCTGGAGACCTGGCAGGTGGCGGCCACCCGGGCCAGCACGACGGCCGACAGCTCCGCGCAGCGGCGGATCAGGTAGGCCTGGCCCAGGCTGGCCCGCAGGTCGTCGCGCGCGGCGACGCCCTCCTCCATGGCCGCGGCGTGGTCGGTCCAGGCGATCTCCTCGACCACCTTGCGCCGCGACACCTCCGCGGTGAGCGGACGCACCGCGACCACGATGACCACGGCGACGACGGGGAACAGCAGCCAGGCGGGCCACCAGGTGAGCCCGGCGACGACCCACATCGGCACGACCCGCAGCAGGGTGCGGGCCAGGTCCCAGAGCATGCGGCGCAGCAGCGTCCCGAGCTCGTGGGTGTCGTCGTCGACCCGGTCGAGGATCTCCCCGACCGCGGTCTCGGCGAGGATCGCGAGCGGCTGCTCCAGCGCGGCCGAGACGAGGTCGCGGCGCAGCCGGCCCTCCGCGCGGTCCACCACCGCCGCCCACACCGTGCGCCCGGCGGTGTCGAGCACTGCGCCGCCGACGA
Source organism: Motilibacteraceae bacterium (assembly GCA_051953655.1). Taxonomy (GTDB): domain Bacteria; phylum Actinomycetota; class Actinomycetes; order Motilibacterales; family Motilibacteraceae; genus JBQCHF01. The sequence continues at coordinate 17,461 of JBQCIO010000090.1, read as the reverse complement.
CGCACAGGGCGAGCAGCTGGACCAGCAGCGTGCTGGGCCGCTCGGCCAGCCGCCCGGCGACCACGGTGCCGAAGGTCTCGCCCATGGCCGCCAGGGCGGCGGCCGCGAACGCCCAGGCCGCGGCCGGGCGGCGCAGCCGGTTCCAGCCCAGCGGCGCACGGCCCGGCGCCGGAGCCGGCGCGGGCTGGGGACGGGGGGTCGTGGAGGGCTCGGTGCCGAGCGAGGTGGTGCTCATGCCGGGAAGCACGGTAGGCGGCCGCCCCTCGCCCGGTCGCCCCGTTTTCCCGGCGGTGGCACCAGTAACGGGGGACAGGAAGCGGAGAGGGCCGGCGTCGGCCGTCAGCGGGTGCGCGGCCGGACCAGCGGCGCAGCCGTGCCAGCGCTCGGCTCGGCGCTCGGGTCACCGGTCGTCCCGCCGACGATCTCAGCGGCCATCTCACCGGCCCCCCCCACCGGCCCTCCCACCGGCCAGCAGCTCGATCCCCGCCGCCGCCGCCGCGGCCGGCGGGCACGGCTCGTCGAGCTGGCCGCCGGGGGTCTGCACGACGAGCAGCCGGGCGTCGACGTCGCCCACCTGCCGCAACGCACGCACCATCCCGCGCGGCACGTGCACCGCGTGCCCGGACGAGAGCCGCACCGTGCGGTCGTCGACCACGACGTCGACCTCCCCCGACGCCACGTAGTAGCTCTCGTCGGCGGCGTGGTGCACGTGGTCCGGCCGGGCCCAGCCGACCGGCGCGGCCACCTCCGCCAGCGAGTAGGCCCCATGCGTGGCGACCGCGGGGACGAGGCACCGCTGCCGGTCCCCCCACGGCGTCGGCACGAGCGGGAGGCTGTCGGTGATCCAGGGGCTGCGCACGCACCGATCATCGGCAGGGCCGCCCGCCCCGACCACGGACACCGACCCGCACAGTTCCCGCACAGCCGGCGCGGAGCGGCCGACGACCCGGGCCGCGCCGTCCGCGGATGTCCCGGTCGCGTCCCCGGTGGGCCGGGGGACCGAATCGTCCGTGCTGGGCCGGTCCACGCGGCTACGCTCCCCGCCCGTGACGTCACAGGGCCCGGGGGGCGGCTTCGGCGAGCGGCTCCGAGCCCTGCGCAAGGCGGCTGCGCTGACCCAGGAGGAGCTGGCCGAGCGCGCCGGGCTGACGGCCAACGGGGTGAGCGCCCTGGAGCGCGGCACCCGCACCCGTCCCTACCCGCACACGGTCCGGGCGCTGGCGCAGGCGCTGTCGCTGGACGAGGACGAGCGCAACGACCTGCTGGCCGCCGCCCGCGGCGGCGAGCCGGAGGCGGCCGACGCGCTGCCGGCTCCGCCCGGGATGGTCGAGCGCGCCGGGCCCGCCACGGTGCTGCCGGCCACGCCCGGCGAGCTGGTCGGCCGCGACGACGACCTGCAGGCGGTCTGCGAGCTGCTGGACCGGGAGGGCGTGCAGCTGGTCACCCTCACCGGCCCGGGCGGCGTCGGGAAGACGCGGCTGGCCGTGGAGGTGGCGCGGCGGCGCACCGAGGACTACCCCGGCGGCGCCCTCTTCGTGGGCCTGTCCGGCCTCGCCGACCCGGGCCGGGTGCTCGACGCGGTCGCCCACGCGCTGTCCCTGCCCGACGGCCACGACGTGCTCGTCGCCCACCTGCGCGAGCGTCGGCTGCTGCTCGTGCTCGACAACCTCGAGCACCTGCTCGAGGCCGCGCGCGACGTCGCCGACCTGCTCACCGCCTGCCCGCAGCTCACCGTGCTGGCCACCAGCCGGGCCGCGCTGCGGGTGCGGCACGAGGTGGAGCATCGCCTCGAGCCGCTGGCCCTGCCACCGACCCGCACCGCCACGGCCGAGCAGGTGGCGCAGGCCCCCGCCGTCCGCCTGCTGCTGGAGCGGGCCCGCGCGGCGGCGGCCGACCTCGCCGTGGACGAGGACACCGCCCCGGCGCTGGCCGCGGTCTGCTGGCGTCTGGGCGGGCTCCCGCTGGCCCTGGAGCTGGCCGCGCCCAAGCTGCGCGTGCTCGGCCCGGCCGAGCTGCTGGACCGGCTGGACGAGGCCCTGGCCACCGGCTGGTCCCGGGACCTGCCGACCCGCCAGCGCACCCTGCACTCCACCGTCGACTGGAGCTACCAGCTGCTCGACGACGCCCAGCGCGGGTTGTTCACCCGGCTGAGCGTCTTCGCCGGCGGCTTCGACCTCGAGGCGGCCGAGGCGCTGGGGCCGGGGCGGCCGGCAGCCGGCCCGACGCGCGGCCCGTCGGTGCTCGGCCTGCTCGACGCCCTGGTGGAGCAGTCGCTGGTCAGGGTGGAACGGACCCGCGGCGGCGCCACCCGCTACCGGATGCTCGAGCCGGTGCGGCAGTACGCCGCCGAGCTGGTGCAGGAGCAGGGCGGGGCCGACGCCCTGCGCGACGCCCACGCGGCCCACTACCTCGCCGTGGCCGAGCGCGCCGCCCCGGAGTTCCGCCGCGAGCAGCAGGTCGAGTGGCTGGACCGGGTGGACGTCGAGCGCGACAACCTCCGGCTCGCGCTGGACCGCGCGCTCACCCGCGGCGACGGCGGGACCGCCGGCCGGATGGTCTGGGCGCTGTGGCTGGCCGCCTGGATGCAGGGCACCCTGCACGAGCTGCGGGCCGGTGCCCGGGCGGCGCTGGAGCTGTCGATGGACGACGAGGTGCGGGCCCGGGCGCTGCTGGCCGACGCCTGCATGTCGCTGGCCATCGGGGACCTGGACGACGCCCGGGCCTCCTGGGCGACCACGCTGGAGCTCGCCCGCCGCACCGGCGACGACGTCGCCGCGGTCTACGGCGAGGCCGGGCTGGGCCTGGTGCACATCGCCCGCGGAGAGCACGACGACGCGGTGCGGCAGATGCACACGGCGCTGGCGGCCGGCGACGCGCTCGGCGAGGACTGGATCGTCTCGCTGTGCTGCATCTGGCTGGGGACCCTGCACGTCGCCTCGGGCGAACCGGTCGCCGCCGCGCCGCTGCTCGAGCGCGGCCTGCTGCTGGCCCGCGCCCGCGGCGACCGGCTCGTCACCTACGCCGCCCTGTTCACCCTGGCCCAGGGGGCGATGGCGCGCGCGGACTGGGCCAGCGCCCGCGCGCTGCTGCTCGATGGCGTCCGCCTGTCCCGCGAGACCGGCGACCGGGCGAACCTCGCCTTCTACCTGGAGTCCCTGGCGGTGGTCGAGGGACGGCAGGCGGACGACGCCGTCCTGGAGGAGCGGCGGCAGCAGCCATGGCACCGCGTGGCGCAGCTCGTCGGCGCCGCGCAGGGGCTGCGCGAGGCGGTCGGCGGCCGCACCTACGCCTACTACCTCGCGGACGAAGCGCTCACCGCCGACGTCGTCCAGCGCGCGCGAGAGGCCCTGGGCCCGGAGGTGTTCGGCGAGCTGGCCGCGTCCGGGGCGGATCTCGGGCTGGCCGAGGCGGTCGGGCTGGCGCTGCAGGAAGCGACTCTCGATGAGCCGTCCCCCGCCCCGTAGGCTGACGACCTCATGAGCGGGAGGCGGCGGGTGGACGAGCGCGCGGTGCTGTCCCCGCAGGTGCGGGCCCGCCTCGCGCTGCGCTCGGCCCGCCTCGGCACCTACGTCTACGACCCGCACGCCCGCACCGCGGACTGGGACGAGGGCCTGCAGGAGCTGTTCGGCTACGCCCCGGGCGAGTTCTCCGGCGACGCCCAGCAGATCGGCGAGTGCCTGCACCCCAGCGACGCCCCCGCGCTGTGGGCGCTGGTGGAGCACTCGCTGCGCCGCGGCGAGAGCTTCGAGCACGAGTACCGCATCACCCGCCGGGACGGGGAGCTGCGCTGGATGCACTCCTACGGCTCGCCGGTGGAGGACGACACCGGCGGCCGGGTGCTCGTCGGTGTGGTCCAGGACGTCACCGACCGGCGGCTGGCCGAGCTCGAGCGCGAGGCCGCCCGGGCGGCCGAGCAGGTGGCCCGACAGGCGGCGAGCAGCTCGCAGCGACGCCTGGAGCTGCTGGCCCGGGTGGCCGCCCTGGTGGACGCCCCGCTCGACCTCGAGGCCACCCTGCAGCAGGTGGCCGACCTCGCCATCGGCGAGCTCGCCGACTGGTGCGCGGTCGACCTCGAGAGCGAGGGCGGGCGCCCGCGCCAGGTCGCCGTGGCCCACCGCGACCCGGCGATGGTCGCCCTGGCCCGCGAGCTGCAGGTCCGCTACCCGCCGCCGGCCGGCGATCCCGTGCGCGCGCAGCTGCTGGCCACCCTCGAGCCGCTGCACATCCCCGAGGTCTCCGACGAGATGCTGGTAGCCGGCGCCCAGGACGCCGAGCACCTGCACATCCTGCGGAACCTGGGCATGTCCTCGGCGATCGCGGTGCCGCTGCAGGTCGCCGGCCGCGGCTTCGGGGTGCTCACCCTGGTGGCCACCCACGGCCGTCTCCTGGACGCCGCCGACGTCGACCTCGCCGTCGAGCTGGGCCGGCGGGCCGGGGCCGCGGTGGACAAGACCCGGCTCTACGCCGAGCGCGAGCGGGTCACCAGCGAGCTGCGCCGGTCCGAGGCGCGCTACCGGACCCTGGTGGAGACCGGGTCGCTTGGGGTGTGGGGCGCCCAGCCCGACGGCTACGTCACCACCGACCTGCCGGCCGTCCGGGACATCACCGGCGGCTCCATCCAGGGCTGGGACTGGCTCGACGACGTCCACCCGGAGGACCGGGAACGGGTGCGCGCCAGCTGGCTGCACAGCGTGCGGACCGGCGAGCTCTACCAGGTCGTCTACCGGCTGCGCGACGCCGCCGGCGGCTGGCGCTGGATGGACGCCCGCGGCGCGGCCCTGCGCGAGGACCCCGCCGACGCCGCCTCCGCGGTCCTGGAGTGGATCGGCACCGTCGCCGACGTCACCGCGGAGGTGACCGGACGCACCCGAACCGAGGCCCTGCGCGACTGCGCCGAGGCGCTGGCCCGGGCCCTCGACGTCGAGGAGGTCCTCGCATCGCTGGAGCAGGTGGCCGCGCGGGCCCTGCGCGCCACCGGCGTAGCCGTCGCCCTGGTGGAGGGCCGGGAGCTGGTGGTCCACCAGCAGGGCTACCCCTCCCTTCCGCCCGTGCTCCGGGAGGCCCTCGACGCCCGGGAGACGGCCTGGCCCAACCTGCGGCGGATCGTGGACAGCCGGGAGCCGGTGTTCGCCGGGCGGCCCCAGATCGTCGAGCTGCTGGCCGCCGTTCCGGAGGTTGCCCGGCCCCAGGTCCGGGCCGCCCTGGACAGCGAAGAGGTCGCCTGGGCCGCCCTCCCGCTGCTCTACGGCGGCGAGATGCTCGGCGCGGTCCGCTTCGGCTGGTCCGAGCCGCAGCAGTTCGACGACGCCGACCGCGCCACCCTGGCCGCCATCGCCGCCCAGCACTCCGCGGCGCTGGCGCGCGCCCGGCTCTACGACGCCGAGCGGCACACCTCGCTCACCCTGCAGGCCGCGCTCACCCCCGCCGTCCCCCGGTACCTCAACGGCGTGAGCATCGGCCTGCACTACCGGCCGGCGGGCGTGGGCGCGCAGGTGGGCGGCGACTGGGCCGACGCCCTGCCGCTGCCGGACGGCCGGGTCTGCCTCGTCGTGGGCGACGTCATGGGCAGCGGCGTGGCCGCCGCGGCCACGATGGGCCGGCTGCGCACCGCCCTGTCCACCCTGGCCATGCACGAGTCGGACCCGGCCCGGCTCCTCGGCGACCTCGACCGGCTGCTGCTCAGCGCGCCGGGCAGCCCGCTGGCCACCGTGGCCCTGGCCGTCGTCGATCCCGCCACCGCCACCGCCGACCTCTACAGCGCCGGGCACCTGCCGGTCCTGGTCGCCCCGTGGGTGGGGCACGTGGACCTGGTGGAGGCCGACCAGGTCCCGCCCATCGGGGTCGGTTGGAGCGAGCTCGCGGCCGTCCCCCAGCCCACGCGGGTCGCGCTGCCCCCGGGCGCCGTGGTCGCCCTGTGCACCGACGGCCTCGTCGAGACCCGGCACGACCCCATCGACGAGCGGCTCGCCCTGTGGCGCAGCGTCGTCGACGAGCACCTGCCGCTGGGCAACCTCGACGAGGAGGCGCCGGCGCTGGTCGAGGCCATGCGGGCCGACCCGGACGACGACCTCACGCTGCTGCTGGCCCGGCTGGTCTGACCCCCCGCAGGTCCGGACATCTGCGGGAATCACCCCCTGCGCTCGTTCCAGGGCGAATGGACCTCTAGGCTCCCGCCGATGTCCCGAGCCCGGCTGCGGCCGTCCAGCCTCGTGGTCGTCGCCGCGGTGGTGGCGATCACGGTCGTGCTGTCCTGGGCCGCCTGGGCCGCCAACCGCGCCAGCAACGACCGGCTGCTCGGGCTGCAGGTGCGCCAGACCGCGTCGGTGCTGCAGAACCAGATCGCGGTCATCTCGGCGCAGATGCTCGACGCCGCCCAGGCCGCCGAGGACACCGACGGGAATCCGGCGATCTTCCGCCGCTTCGTCAGCGGGAAGATCAGCGTGGGCGGCCCGTTCGCCTCGATCACGCTGTGGCGGGTGAAGGACGGCGAGCGCAGCCTCGTCGCCGCGGTCGGGGTCCCACCGGTCATGTCCGGGGACCAGGCCGACCGGTTCTTCGCCACGGTGAGGCCCAGCCCGGCGACGTTCGTGACCCCGGTCATCGACGACGACCCGCAGCGGCCCCGGTTCGGCTACGCCGTCCAGGCACCGGGCGACACCAAGGGCCTCGTCGTCTACGCCGAGCGCTTCCTGCCCCCGCAGCGGCGCATCAACGTCCCGCCCACCTCCCCGTTCGCGGGGCTGCACCTGGCGGTGTACCTCGGGCGGAGCGCGCAGGAGGAGCAGCTGCTCGAGTCGACGGTGGCCACACCCGTCCAGGGACGCACCCGCACCGAGACCGTCCCGTTCGGCAACTCCGCCCTCACGGTCGTGGGCGCCTCGCCGCAGCAGCTGGCCGGGCAGCTCTCCGCGGCCCTGCCGTGGGTCGTGCTCGTCCTGGGCGCGGCGCTGGCGCTCGGCAGCGGCGCGACCGTCGAGTACGTCGGCCGCAAGCGCGCGCTGGCCGAGGAGCTGGCCGCGGAGAACGAGAGGCTCTTCCACCAGCAGCGCGACATCGCCGTCACCCTGCAGCACGCGCTGCTGCCCGAGCTGCCCTCCGCCCCTGACAGCCACGACGGCGCGCACGCTCCGGCCCTCGAGGTGGCCGCCCGCTACCTGCCCGGCGTCTCGGGCACCGAGGTCGGCGGCGACTGGTACGACGTCATCGTCGACGAGGACGACCCGGCCCGGTGCGTGTTCGTGGTGGGCGACATCTCCGGCCGCGGGCTGGCGGCGGCGACGTCGATGGCCGGCCTGCGCTTCGCCGTCCGGGCCTACCTGGCCCAGGGCGACGACATCGCCACCGTGCTCGGCAAGCTCGACCGGCTGCTCCCCTTCGAGGACCGGCACCAGTTCGCCACCGTGCTCGTCGGCGAGCTGGACGCCCGGGCCGGGCGGCTGCAGCTGGTGTCGGCCGGCCACTTCGCCCCCCTCCTCGTCACCGCGGACGGCGCCCGGTTCGTCGACTGCCAGGTGCGACCGCCGGTCGGGGTCGACCGGACGCCGCCGGCTCCCGTCTCCCTCGACGTGTCCGGGCCGGCCACCCTGGTGGCCTTCACCGACGGGCTCGTCGAGCGCCCCGGCGAGGTGCTCGACGTCGGCCTGGAGCGGTTGCGGGCGGCAGCCCTGGCCGCCGCCGGCGCTCCGCTCGAGCGGCTGGTGGAGACGCTGACCAGGGCGGTGATCCCGGACGGCACGGAGGACGACGCGGTGGTCCTCGGCATTCGGTGGGGAGGCGGTCGAGCCGGCGGGCACGAGGCCGCCCAGCACGTCGGACAGGGGAAGCAGAGGGGCTCGGATGGCTGAGCAGGACCGCGCGTGGATCCGCTGCACCACCGCGGGTGGCGCCGACGACGGGACACCACCGCCCCCAGGTCAGCTCGTCGGACCGGTCGTCGTGCACCTCGGCGGTGAGCTCGACCTGGCCAGCGTGCCCGAGATCGAGCCCGCGCTGGACGCGATGCTCACCGACAGCGCCGTGAACGACGGCGACGGACCCGTCGTCGTCGACGTCGCCGAGCTGGAGTTCCTCGACTCCTCCGGCGTGGCCGTGCTCATCCGGCTGGCCAACCACCTCGGGCCGGTCCGCCTGGTGAACGCCAACCCGGTGGTCCGCCGGGTGGTCGAGGTCCTCAGCCTGGCCCCGCGCCTGGGTCTGGAGGCCGAGTGATGGCGGCCCGACAGGTGCAGGCCAGGACATTCGCCCAGGAGCGCGAGTCGGTGCCGGCCGCGCGGCACTACGTCGTCGGCCTGCTCGACCACCTCCCCGACGACCTCACCACCACCGCCGCACTGCTGGTGTCCGAGCTGGCGGCCAACGCCGTCCTCTACGGCGCCGGGCCGTTCGAGGTGTCGGTGGAGCGCTCGGACGGCAGCGCCCGGGTCGGCGTCACCGACGCCGGCAGCGGCGACCCGACGCCGCAGCGCCCCAGCGACACCGCCGAGCACGGGCGCGGCCTGCAGCTGGTCGGCGCGCTGGCCAGCGCGTGGGGCGTGCAGCGCGACACCGTCACCAAGACGGTGTGGTTCGAGCTGCGGGCGTGAGCGGCTGCCCGTCCCCCGGGCCGTGCCCTAGGCGATGGGCGTGAGCGGGGCGGTGCGCTGCTCCGGCATCGTCGCCGCGGCAGGCAGCGCGTCCCGAGCGGCCAGGTCGGCCGGATCCTGCGGGCGGCCGTAGAACCAGCCCTGGGCCAGGGGAACGCCGAGCTCGGCCAGCCGGGCGGCGTCCTCGGCGGTCTCCACCCCCTCGGCCACCACGGTGGCCGAGCAGCCGGTGGCGAACTCGACCAGGGAGCGGATCAGGGTGCCCAGCACCGGGTCCGTGGCGACCTTGTCCACGATGGAGCGGTCGAGCTTGAGCACGTCCGGCGAGGTCAGCACGATGTGCCGGAGCGAGGAGAAGCCGGCGCCGACGTCGTCGATGGCCAGGCGCATCCCGCGCTCGCGCAGCGGGGCGATGGCGGCGAGCAGCTCGTCGTAGTCGTCCACCGGGTCGTGCTCGGAGAGCTCGAGCAGCAGCCGGTCCAGCGGCAGGTCACCCAGCAGGGACAGGCACTCGGGCACCAGCAGGGTGGACGGCGAGGCGTTCATGGAGACGTATCCGTCGACGACGTCCAGCGTGCGCGCCGCAGCGCGCAGCGCGAGCAGCTCGAGCCGGTGCCCCGAGCCGATGCTGTGCGCCTGCGCGAAGACGACGTCGGGCGCCATCCCCCACTCGGCGGGGAAGCGGCTGAGCGCCTCGGCCCCCACCCGTCGGCCGGTGGCGATCTCCACGATCGGCTGCAGCACGATGCGCGGGCCGCCGTCCACCAGCACCGGGCCGAGCCGGCCCTCCACCGCGGCCCGCCGCTCCCGCTCCACGATCTCGGGCTCGATGACGACGGCAGCCGCGCGGGCCAGCACGTCCATGAGCGCCTTGTCCCGCTTGGACAGCCCGCGGTCGGTGGTGAGGCCGGCCCCGCAGAAGGTGCCGTAGAGGCGACCGTCGGAGAGACGGACAGGGACCGAGACGTAACTCCGCAGCCGGGGGAACTTGGCGGCGGGAAGCTTCATCGCCTCCGGGTACTTGCGCAGGTCCGGGACGACCTCGGGAATCTTCCCGTCCAGGACCGCCTGGCAGAGGGTCATCTCCTGGCGCTGGGTGTAGCCCTCGCGGAACAGCAGCGGCACGGAGGTGTCGACGACCTCGAGGTGCTGCGTCTCGCCGTCCAGCCGGGACAGGAAGGTGACGCTCAGCCCGAGCGCGTCGCGCGCGGTGGCGAGCAGCTCGGCGACCTTCGCGGCCGTCTCCTCGCCCGGGCCGTCACTGCGCTGCTTCTTGGCCCGCACGTCCGCTCCTCGTCAGCGCGTCGCGGACCCCCACCGCGTTCCTACCGTGGAAGTCGGCACGACGATGCCCACCTTGAGCCGTTGGTCGTGCTGCGGTCTCGCGTCAGCGGGGCGATGGTTCTCGTCTGATCCAGGGTCGTGCGGGGTCGATCCACGCGGGTGGTCGCCATTCGACGACGCCGGGCTCGGGGGCGCGGCGTAGGTCCCAGCCGCCTTCGTGCACCAGCCAGTGCTCGTGGCCGCACAGGGGTGCGCTGTTGGCCAGGCTGGTGGGTCCGTCGTCAGCCCAGTGGTCCAGGTGGTGGGCGGTGGTCTGTGACGGTGGGGCGTTGCAGCCGATTCCGCAGCAGCCACCGAACTCCACGTTCAGGGCCCGGTAGATGGTGGCGGTCGCGAGCCGTACCTCGCGGCCGAGGTCCAATGGTTGGCCGCGGGAGCCGAGGACGGCGGGGACGGCGGGGACGGCGGGGACGAGCTTGGCGTCGCAGGCCAGGCGGCGCAGGGTGGCGGGGGCGAGGCGGTCGCCGTGCTCGGTGAGGCCGGGCAGGTAGCCGGTTCGCTGGCCCGTGTCCGGGTCGACCAGGCCTACCTTCGCCGTGCGCTGCTCGAGGGTCTGCAGCGGCATCGTGATGACGGCCTGGACGGGTTCGCCGTGCCGCAGCGGCAGCTCGTCGTGGTCGGTCGCGAGACGGACCAGGGTGGCCAGGGCGTCGGCACGGCGCTGCGGGAGGGTCCGGCGCGCCGAACGGGGGAGCGCTGACTCCTCGTCGTTCTCGCTGTCGGTGCGCATCACCGCGTCCAGGGCCGTCATCAGCAGCGACGCGGTCTCCTTGGTCAGGCGGCCGCTGATCCGGTACATGGCGCCGTCGGTGGCCACGTCCGGGGTGATGGCGACCTCGCGCAGGGAGTGGGCGAGCTTCTCGTCCTGGTCGAGCTTCTTCCCGCGGTCGGGGTCGAGGACGTCGGCGATCTTCGCGGCCGCGACCGTGAGGTGCTTGCGGGTCAGCCGCGGTGCCCAGTCCAGCAGGAACTCCTCGCCCTGCTCGACCTCGTCGACGGTGACCGACCCGATCCGCTTGATCCACCGGAGGCCGTCCACGATCGCCAGGGCCTTGGTCTCGCACACCGACCCGTCGGCGATCGCGGCGAGGATCTGGTCGCTGCCCTCCCGGGCCAGGCGGACCTGCTTGGCGGCGTCGACGTGGTCGATCGTGAGCAGCTGGGCCAGCCAGAACGGGGTGGTGCGGGCGTGCACGGCGTCGGCGACGGAGCGGTCGTCGGCCTCCTTGATCAGCGACAGTCGCAGCGCAGCGAGCCGGTTCTCCAGGGAGACGACCAGCTGCACCGACGGCCCGAGCTGTCTGGACTCCAGCTGCCAGACCGGGGCAGCGAGCGCCTGCGCCACCGCCTCCTGCACCGCGGCCAGCGCGCAGGTGAGCGCCGGCTGCGGTGGCCCGGCGACGTCCTCTGACACACCTCGAACCTAGACGCCGGGTCCGACAGTTCTTCCCGCCACGCAATCAGATCTGACCCAGCTGCATCACGGTCGGGTCACAATGCTCGGATCGACGACGCGCACCCTGGGTTGACCTCGTGGCAACTGCAACGGGTGCTACTCGTCTCAGGGACTACAACTCCACCGACTCAACTTCCGAAAGTGCCAACTGGAGCGAGTCCAACACGCCATTCTCGACCATTCGCTGGAAGGCTGGATCTCCGTGGGCTGCGAGGGCCTCGACGTCGCGGATGTGGTGAACAACGACGTCCATCATGAGCCGCCGCAACTCCTCGATGTCACCGTCCCACCCGTACGCAGCGAGAAGTCTTCGTAGACGTTGCGGACGCCTGGTGAAGTCTCGGAACCCTTCGACTTCCGCCACCTGGCGGGCGTGGAGTGGCACCCAAGACATGCAGCAGAATGCGAGATCGAAGCCTGGCGTGACGGGTCCGGCGAAGTCCCAATCGAAGAACCCTTGCAGACGTCCGTCCTGCCACGCCGCGTTGTACGGGGCAGCGTCGTTGTGGCCAATGATCAGGCCCGGCGACCACGATGAGCCGCCACGCCAGGACGACGACGGGTCCGGTGAGAAGTCCCTGACCGCTTGGTGGTAGTCCCGCAACCACATGCCGACCTGGTCCAATGTCGTGTCGTCGTATACCCAGCGCGGCCAGGGTTTCCTGCTGCCCACGGTCTCGCCGGGCAGCATGGACAAGATCTGCCTGCCCGTCTGGTCCCGACCCAGCGGGCGTGGCGCTCGAGTGAACCCAACGTTCGCAAGATGCCCCAACAGCTGGTCGATGGCTGCGGACCAGGCACCCGTGGGCTTGCGGATCGTGTCGCCCACCCGCACCGCACCGCCGGCGTTTCCTCCGTCTAGTACTGACTCCTCGGGACCGTCGGGTGAGACCGCGTTCATGCAGCGATGCTAACAAGCAGCTGCGATTCCCTCAGCCAGCGCCGTTACTGCACGGCTCGGGCAGATCGATCACTCCGGAGCGAAGCCCAGCGCCGTGTAGAGCCGTTGCGCCGGCACGTTGTCCCGACTCCCCGGCCACGCCGCCCTTTCTACGACGAGGACTGCACCGACGATCGTCCCGCCCGCACGCGCGATCCGTGAGGCCGACCATGAGAACTCGCCGTAGCCACCGTCGAAACTGGCGGTCGTATCCTCGATGGCCTCCTCGAGCGAGGAGCAGGCGACACCGGGATCGTACGCCGAGTAATACAGCTGCCCGACCTCGACGGCATCATCGCGAGTAACTGAGGACGGAAGGTATCCGGGCGGCGCCATGCTCCGCGGAGCCTGAAGCGCCGTCCACGTTTCACTGTCTGTCATCGCGTCTCGAACTTAGATCGGCCCACCGACCCTTGCTGCGAATGGGCCCGTGGATATGGACGTCGCCCTCCCGGCTCGTCGGTCCGGTCCATCGGGTCAACCACCTGACGTGGAGCAGCGATAAAGGCAGTCGCTACAGCTGGATCCCCCGGGTGAGCGCGCCGTCGACGACGAGGTTGGTGCCGCTGATCCGGGCTGCGCGAGGGCTGCCCAGGAACACCACGGCGGCGGCCACCTCGTCCGGGGTTCCCATGTGCCCGGTCGGGTTGAGGCCGACGGCCATCTCGTAGAGCTCGGGGTTGCCCTGCTCGATGTTCTGCCAGACCCCGCCCTCGAAGTAGGTGTTGCCCGGGGAGACGGTGTTGGCGCGGATCCCCTTGTCGGCCAGCTGGAACGCCAGGCCGTGCAGGTAGCCGACGATCGCCGTCTTCGCGGTGCCGTAGGGGCCCGACGCGAAGTCGGACTCGCGGCCGGAGACGCTGGAGATGCCGAGGATGCAGGGCGAGTCGCTGCGCTCGAGGTGTGGGATGGCCGCGGTGGCCAGGCGCACCGTGTGCATCACGTCGACCCGCAGGCTGGTCTCCCAGTTCTCCTCGGTGTCCGGGATGGCGAGCGCGCTCACGTTGGCCACCACGACGTCGAGGCCACCGAAGGCCTGCGCCGACTCCTCCACCCAGGAGGTGAGCGCCGGGCCGTCGCCGACGTCGACGACGGAGCCCTTCACCGTGCCGCGGCCGGCGAGGGCCTGCTCGGTGGCGGCCACCTCCTCGGGCTTGCGGGCGCAGAACCCGACCACCGCGCCCTCGTCGAGGAAGCCCTCGACGATCGCGCGGCCGATGCCGCGGGTGCCGCCGGTGACCAGGACGCGCTTGCCGGTGAGCTGGAGGTCCATGCCGGGCCCTTCAGGGAGAGGGTGGGGAAGGAGCAGGGTTCTTTCGTTACAGGGAGCCGAGCGAGCGGGCCCGGGCGCGCAGGTCGTCGTGCAGGCCGTCGAACGCGGCGCCGGCCGGGAGCAGGCTCTTGGCCGCCTTCACCACCACGCTGTAGTTGGCGTCCACCACGTTCGCCACCGGCACCTCGGTCACCTGCGAGAGCAGCTGGTAGGCGTCCATCACGTGCAGCCCGTGCAGCTGCGCCACCCAGTCCACGAGGTCCTTGTTGGCGATCCGCCAGGAGTCCTCCATCGGCCGGCTCGACCCGACCACCATGAGGTGGGTGTCGTCCTCGATCCGCGGCCAGCCCGGCGCCCCGCCCTTGATGAGCTCGACGATGAACGTGGTCGTCATCGCGCCCTCGACCGCGGTGCCGCACGCCTCGCCCTCGCCCTGGCGGTAGTGGCCGTCGCCGATGGAGAACATCGCGCCCTCGACGTTCACGCCGAGGTAGACGGTGGAGCCGGCCCGAACCTGCGGGCTGTCCATGTTGCCGCCGAACCGGTCCGGCACCAGCGAGGTGCGCACCTCGTTCGCGGCCGGGGCGACGCCCACGGTGCCGAGCATGCACTCGACCGGCAGGTCCAGCCGAAGGTCCGAGTGCCGGGCGGCGAACGTGACGGTGTTGCGGGCGCGGTCCAGCTCGTAGATCCAGGTGGTGTCCGGCAGCGGCTCCTGCAGGAAGGCGACCCGGTCGGTGCTGGTCATGCCCCCGAAGAACGGGATGGCCGCGGAGGCGCCCCAGTCGCGAGCGGGCTCGAGCGCCACGAAGTGCAGCGCGAGCGTGTCGCCCGGCTCAGCGCCCTCGACGTAGAAGGGTCCGGTCTGCGGGTTCACGAACCGCAGGTCGACCTTCTCCCCGGACAGGTCGTCCACGCTGCGCAGGGCGCCGTTGAAGGCGTCCTCGCTCCACACGCGCAGGACGGTTCCAGGCTTGACGGACATGAGCGGCTTCACGCCACCGAACGTGTAGGCGTACTGCTCGCGGGTGGGGGTGACCTCGACGACGTCCATGCGCGGACCTTAGAGGGCACCACCGCGGATGCGCACCAGGTGGGGGTGCAGCTCGTGCACCGACGTCGCCCCGAGCAGCGCCATGGTGCCGGCCACCTCGCGGGCGAGGATGTCGGCGGCCTTCTGCACGCCCCGCTCGCCGCCGGCCATCAGGCCGTAGAGGTAGGCCCGGCCGACCAGGCAGGCGCGGGCACCGAGGGCCACCGCGGCCACGACGTCGCCGCCGGACATCACCCCGCCGTCGACGTAGACCTCGGCGCGGTCGCCGACCGCGTCGAGGACGGCGGGCAGCTGCTCCAGCGGGGTGGGGGCGCGGTCGAGCTGGCGGCCGCCGTGGTTGGAGACGACCACGGCGTCGGCGCCGACGTCGACCACCGCGCGGGCATCCTGCGCCGACTGCACACCCTTCACCACCAGCGGGCCGTGCCAGGCCTCGCGCAGCCAGGCGACGTCGGCGATGGTCGCGGCCGGGTCGAACATCTTGGCGGCGAGCTCGGCCACCGTTCCCTCGAAGCGGTTGAGGCTGGCGAACTCCAGCGGCTCGGTGGTGAACAGGTCGAACCACCAGGCCGGGTGCAGGGCGCCGTCCAGGACGGTGCGCACGGTGGGGGCGGGCGGCAGCGTCAGCCCGTTGCGGACGTCGCGCAGCCGCGGGCCGGGCACCGGGGTGTCCACGGTGAGCACCAGCGCCTCGTAGCCCGCCGCCTGAGCGCGGGCCACGAAGTCCTTGCTGGCCTGGCGGTCCCGCCACAGGTAGAGCTGGAACCACCTACGTGCCGTAGGAGCGGCGGACGCCAGCGCCTCGATGGAGGTCGTGCCCATGGTGGACAGGGCGTAGGGGATCCCGGCGCGCGCCGCGACCCGCCCGACGGCCGGCTCGCCCTCGGTGTGCATCATCCGGGTGAAGCCGGTGGGCGCGAAGACCACGGGCAGCGCGGACGGCTTGCCCAGCAGCGTGGTGGAGGTGTCGACGACGGAGACGTCGCGCAGCACGCTCGGCACGAACTCGACCCGCGCGAACAGCTCCCGCGAGCGGCGCAGGCTCAGCTCGTCGCCCGCCGCGCCGTCGGTGTAGTCGAAGACCGCCCGCGGCGCCCGGCGTCGGGCCAGCAGGCGCAGGTCCGCGATCGAGGCCGCGGTGGACAGCCGGCGGGCGGTGGGGTCCAGCTGCGGAGGGCGCGGGCGCAGCAGCGGCTGCAGCTCGGACCAGCGCGGCAGGCGGCGGCTCGGGCGGGGCCCTCGGGTCGGCACGCTCATCGCACGGTTCTACCGCGTGCCCCGCCTGCAGGGGAGGGGAGGGTCAGCTCGGACCGGTCACGCCTCCACCGGGAGCCCGACGTAGAGGCAGCCGACGACCTCGCCGGTGTGGTCCCGCAAGGGGGCGTAGGCGGTGGAGTACTCGCGCCCCACCACGGTGGCGCGCCCGATGTAGGTCCGCCCCTCGAGCACCTCGCTGACGATGGGGTGCAGCGAGCCGTCGGCCCGCACGGCGGGGATGTAGGAGCCCACGTTGCGCCGGCCCTGCTCGTTGACGATGTTCGTGGCCAGCCGCATCAGGCTGCCGTCGTCGAGGCACTGGAAGATCGTGCAGGTGCCGCCGATGAGGTCGACCACGTCGTCGACCACCGCGCTGCGCAGCGCGGGGTTGTCGTTCTGGCCGAGGTCCTCGCCGGCCACCAGCAGCTGCTCCACCCGCAGGGAGCGGATGGACGTCGTCTCCTGGTCCTTCACCACCCAGTCGCGCACCGGGCCGCCGGGCTGGGCGCCGCCACGGGCCTCGACGTAGTCCAGCGCGGTGGTCAGGGCGCGGGTGACGTACTCGACCCGCTGCGCCTCCACCAGCCGGGCGACCGACGAGGAGATGGCCGCCGCTCCCTCGCTCGCCTCGTGGCAGCGCACCGAGACGTCGATGGCCTGTGCGCGCTGCTCCTCGATGGTCTCCACGACCTCGGCCTGGGCCTGGGAGATGCCGCCCATGGTCCGCGCGATGCCGTCGAGCGCCGTCGCGGCCGCCGCGGCCTCGTGCTGCAGGGTGGCGATCTGCTCGGCCACCCGGTCGGCAGCCTGGGCGGTGCGCCCGGCCAGCTGCTTCATCTCCTGCGCCACCACGGAGAACCCGCGGCCGGCCTGGCCGGCGCGCGCAGCCTCGATGGTGGCGTTGAGGGCCAGCATGCGGCTCTGCTGGGTGATCGAGGCGATGAGCTGGACCACCTCGTCGATCCGCTCGCTGGCCTCGCGCAGCGCCCGCACCTGGCGGCCGGTCTCCTCGGCCTCGGCGACGGCCTGCTCGGTCACCTCGGCCGCACGTCCGGTGTCCCGGGCAGCCTTCTCCAGCGCGGCCTGCATCTGGTCCACGCCGGTGGCGACGGCGCCGGTCGCCTCGGCCACCGCGCGGGTGGCGGCAGACAGCTCCTCCGCCTGGGCCACGGCCTCCGCCCTGGCCCGGTCCGCGCCCTGCAGGTCTCCCCCCGCACTGCCGCCCCGCGTGTCGGTGCCCTGCAGCCAGGTCGCCGCGCTCATCCCCGTGCTCCTTCCGTCGGGCACCTATCTCGGCAGGGACCAAGGTCACTTGAGGAGGGACTCGCCGGCGGGCGTCCTGGAGCGGCTGCCGCCACCCGTTCGCCGACAGGTCGGCGGTACCAGGAGCCGGCCGCCCGACGCCGACGTGCGGGTGCGCCCTGGACAGCACGAGGCGCGGACAGAACGAGGCAGCGGACAGACGGAGGCCGCGGACAGAACGAGGCAGCGGCCGACCGCAGGGGGGGGGGCGAGCTAGGCGGTCCGCCCAAAGGGGGGGCGGGGGGGGTGTGTG
>JBQCIO010000089.1:0-21777 GCA_051953655.1 Motilibacteraceae bacterium | reverse complement strand
CCAAAAAGGTTCAACCACACACCCACCGAAGCAGGCATATGAACCATAGAGAAAACCCCAGCAACAACAGACAAAACAGAGCTAGCTGTCTGCCTGCCATCACTCAAAGAAACCCAAACCCCAAGACCGAAACCTTGAGGCGCGAGGGTCAAAGAAATGGCATTGACTTTCGGCACGCTGTTGAGTTCTCAAATAACGGACGCACATCTCGAGGCTGCTGATCCGTCCGGATCCGCCGCCCCTCGAGGCAACCGCTCCAACCTACCAGGCCCTGTCCACTCGCTCGCGCGGTGATCGGGACCGGCTCCACCCCTGGACTGCATGACCATCGGCCCCTCGCGGGGCTGACTGAGTCAGGAGTTCCGCCCCCGGGACCGACCAGCGTCTCCGCTGTTCGTTCCTCCCGTCCGGGCGACGAGGGAAGACATTAGACCGGCCCCGGGCGACGGTCAAATCAGCCGGCTGGGGCGGTCGGGAAGGCGGTCCGGAGCGTCGCCGCGGCCGCCTCCCCCACGCCTGTCAGCCCTCGACGACCACCGCAGCCAGGTGCCGCTTGCCCCGGCGGAGCACCAGGTAGCGCCCGTGGAGCAGGTCCTCGGGCGAGGGCGCGTCGGCCTCGTCGGTGACCTTGCGGTTGTTGACGTAGGCCCCGCCCTCCTTGACCGCCCGCCGAGCGGCGGACTTGCTCTCGCACAACCCGCTGGCGACGAGCAGGTCCACGACCAGCGGCAGCGGACCGGCCGGCACGGCAGCGCGCGGCAGCTCGGTCAACGAGGCCGCGAGGGTGCGCTCCGGCAGCCCCTCGAGCTCGCCGCGGCCGAACAGCGCCTGGCTGGCGGCCACCACGGCGTCGCGTTCGCTCTCCCCGTGCACCAGCGCCGTCAGCTCCGAGGCCAGCGCGCGCTGGGCCTCGCGCGCCTGCGGACGCTCCTTGGTGGCCAGCGCGAGCTCGTCGATCTCCTCGTGCGGGAGGAAGGTGAACACCTTGAGCAGGTTCACCACGTCCGCGTCGTCCGCGTTCAACCAGTACTGGTAGAAGGCGTAGGGGCTGGTGAGCTCGGGGTCGAGCCAGACGCTCCCGCCCTCGGTCTTGCCGAACTTGGTGCCGTCGGACTTCAGCAGCAGCGGTGTGGTGAGGGCGTGCACGTGGCCGCCGTCCACCCGCCGGATCAGGTCGACGCCCGCGGTGATGTTGCCCCACTGGTCGCTGCCGCCGATCTGCAGCGTGCAGCCGTTGCGGCGGAAGAGCTCGAGGTAGTCCAGCGACTGGAGCAGGACGTAGCTGAACTCGGTGTAGGAGATCCCCTGCCCCTCCAGCCGGGCCCTGACCGCCTCGCGGTCGAGCATCCGGTTGACGCTGAAGTGCTTTCCGACGTCGCGCAGGAACGTCAGCACGTCCATCGGTCCGGTCCAGTCGAGGTTGTTCACCAGCAGGCCGCCGTGGGTGCCCTCACCGAAGTCGAGGAAGCGGGAGAGCTGGTCGCGGATGCGCTCGGTCCAGCCCACGACGGTGTCGGTGTCGTTGAGCTGTCGCTCGGCGGTGGGCCGTGGGTCGCCGATCAGCCCGGTCGCCCCACCGACCAGTGCCAGCGGCCGGTGGCCGGCCAGCTGCAGCCTGCGCATGGTGAGCACCTGGGTCAGGTGGCCGACGTGCAGGCTGGCCGCGGTCGGGTCGAAGCCGCAGTAGTAGGTGACCACTCCGTCGTCGAGGGCCGTGCGGAGGGCGTCCGCGTCGGTGGTCTGCGCCAGGAGCCCGCGCCACTGCAGGTCGTCGAGGATGTGGGTCACGAGGTAGATCCTCCCCTACGCCGGCGCGGCACCGCCGCCCGGTAAACGCTCACGGTGGGGTCGCCGTCGATCCAGTAGCGCCAGGGGATGGGGGCGCCGTCGCCGGCCACGCCCACCCGTGGACCGGACCGGACGGCCGCGGGCGGTGCCGGCCGACCCGTCAGGACGCGCACCTGCCCCTCGGCGGCGCAGGCGTCGAGGCCGTAGAAGGCGCCGTCGACGCCGAGCGCCATGGTGAGCCGGGCCGGACCCCGCGCCAGCTCCCGGTCGCTGCGCGCCCTGGGGCGACGGGCCCGCGCCTCGTCGAGGCCGTCGACGACCTCCCCGGCCCGCAGCAGCACCGCGGACGCCACGCCTTCGGGCAGGCACACCAGGTTCATGCACCAGTGCATGCCGTAGGTGAAGTAGACGTAGACGTGGCCCGGCGGGCCGAACATGACGGCGTTGCGGTTGCTGCGGCCGCGGTGGGCGTGCGACCCCGGGTCCTCCCCCTGCCCGGAGTAGGCCTCCACCTCGGTCAGCCGCACTGAGACCGGGCCGGTGGGTCCGTCCACGACGAGGACGCGCCCCAGCAGCGCGGGTGCCACCTCGACCGCGGGACGGTCGAAGAAGCGGCGCGGCAGGGGCGCGTCGACGTCGGGCACGGCTCGTGCGCTCAGGCGCTCGCCCAGGCCGCCTGGCCGTCCACCTGGGCGGACAGCGCGGTCAGCTGCTCGCGCACCCGCACCGGCGCGGTGCCACCGACGGTGCTGCGCGCCTCCAGCGCCCCCTGCACCGACAGGACCTCGCGCACCTGCGGGGTGAGGTGCGGGGACACCGAGGCGAGGTCGGAGTCGGTGAGGTCGGTGAGCTCGATGCCGCGCTGCTCGCAGAGCCGCACGCACGACCCGGCGACCTCGTGGGCGTCGCGGAAGGGCACCCCGCGGCGCACCAGCCAGTCGGCGATCTCGGTGGCGAGGGCGAACCCCTCCGGGGCCGCGGCCGCCATCCGGGCCGGGTGGAAGGTCATGGTGGCGACCATCCCGGTGACCGCCGGAAGGACCAGGGCGAGGGTGTCGACGGCGTCGAACACCGGCTCCTTGTCCTCCTGCAGGTCGCGGTTGTAGGCGAACGGCAGGCCCTTGAGAGTGGCCAGCAGACCGGTGAGGTGGCCGATCAGCCGGCCGGACTTGCCGCGCACCAGCTCGGCCACGTCCGGGTTCTTCTTCTGCGGCATGATCGAGGAGCCGGTGGCGAAGGCGTCGTCGAGCGTGGCCCAGCCGAACTCGCGCGAGGTCCACAGGCACACCTCCTCGCCCAGGCGCGAGAGGTGGACCCCCAGCAGCGCCGCGGCGAAGAGGAACTCGGCCGCGAAGTCGCGGTCGCTGACGGCGTCGATGCTGTTGGGGATGGCGCCGTCGAAACCGAGCTCGGCGGCCACCGCCTCCGGGTCCAGCGGCAGCGACGACCCGGCCAGAGCACCGGCTCCGAGCGGCGAGCGGGCAGCCCGCTTGTCCCAGTCCCGCAGCCGGTCGACGTCGCGGGCCAGGGCGTGCACGTGCTTGGCCAGCTCGTGCCCGAAGGACACCGGCTGGGCGTGCTGCAGGTGCGTGAAGCCGGGCGCCGGGCTGTCGGCGTGGCGCGCGGCCTGGTCCAGCAGTGCCCGCTCGAGGTCGGCCACGAGTCCTACGAGCCGTCGGACGTTGTCCCGCAGGTAGAGCCTGAAGTCGGTCGCCACCTGGTCGTTCCGGCTGCGCCCGGCGCGCAGCTTGCCGCCGAGCGCGCCGAGCCGCTCGAGCAGCCCGCGCTCGAGGGCGGTGTGCACGTCCTCGTCCTCGACGGTGGGCCGGAAGCTGCCGTCCCGCGCGGCCTGCTCGAGGTCGTCGAGAGCGGCGAGCATCTTGGTCAGCTCGTCGTCGTCGAGCAGCCCGGCACGGTGCAGCACCCGGGCGTGCGCCCGGCTGGCGGCCAGGTCGTAGGGCGCCAGCCGCCAGTCGAAGTGGACGCTGACCGAGAGCTGCGCCAGTGCGTCCGCGGGGCCGCCGGCGAACCGGCCGCCCCACAGACGCATCGGCGCACCGCTCTCGCTGGTGCTGTCAGGCACCGTGGTCCTCCAGGCGCTGCTGGCGCTTGGCCGCGATCTTGCTGGGGAGACCCCACAGCTCGACGAAGCCCTTGGCCAGGGTCTGGTCGAAGGTGTCCTCGGAGTCGTAGGTGGCCAGCGAGAAGTCGTAGAGCGAGCGCTCGCTGCGCCGTCCGTTGACCACGGCGCGGCCACCGTGCAGGGCCAGACGGATGTCGCCGGTCACGTGCTCCTGCGACTTGTCCACGAAGACGTCCAGCGCCTCCTTGAGCGGGCTGAACCAGAGGCCGTCGTAGACCAGCTCGGTCCAGCGCTGCTCGACCTGGCGCTTGAAGCGGGCCAGGTCGCGCTCGAGGGTGACGTTCTCCAGCTCCTGGTGGGCGGTGATGAGCGCGATCGCGCCGGGCGCCTCGTAGACCTCGCGGCTCTTGATGCCGACCAGACGGTCCTCGACCATGTCCAGCCGGCCGACACCCTGGGCGCCGGCGCGCTTGTTGAGCTCCACGATCGCCTCGAGCATCGTGACCGGCTTGCCGTCGATCGCGACCGGCAGGCCGTGCTCGAAGGAGATGACGACCTCGTCGGCCTCGCGCGGTACGGACGGGTCCGAGGTGTAGTCGTAGACGTCCTCGATGGGGGCGTTCCAGATGTCCTCAAGGAAGCCGGTCTCGACCGCGCGGCCCCACACGTTCTGGTCGATGGAGTAGGGCGACTTCTTGTTGACGTCGATGGGGAGCTGCTGCTCCTCCGCGAAGGCGATCGCCTTGTCGCGGCTCATCCCGGAGTCGCGGACCGGCGCCAGCACCTTGAGCTCGGGGGCGAGGGCGCCGATGCCGACCTCGAAGCGCACCTGGTCGTTGCCCTTGCCGGTGCAGCCGTGGGCGACCATCGAGGCGCCGTGGTACTTGGCCGCCTCCACCAGGTGCTTGACGATGACCGGCCGGGACAGCGCCGAGACCAGCGGGTAGCGCTCCATGTAGAGCGCGTTCGCCTTGAGCGCCGGGGCGCAGTAGTGGTCGGCGAACTCGTCGCGGGCGTCGACGACGACCGCCTCCACCGCACCGCAGGCCAGGGCCCGCTGGCGGATGGTGTCGAGGTCCTCCCCGCCCTGGCCGACGTCGGCGGCCACGGCGATGACCTCGGCGCCGGTCTCCTCGGCGATCCAGCCGATGGCGACCGACGTGTCCAGCCCGCCGGAGTAGGCGAGTACGACGCGCTCCTTCACGAGCTTGTCCTTCCGTGCTGTGTCAGTGGTGGTGCAGGTCTGTGGGATTGCTGGATTGCGAGACTGCGGGACTGCGGGGACGGGCTGCCCGCCGGGGTCAGGACGCGCTGGAGACGCTACCGGCCGCGGTCCGGCCCTGCGCCAGGGAGAGGAGCCGCTCGGCCACCGCGTCCGCGCCGTGCGGGTCGCGGGTGACCAGGAAGATCGTGTCGTCGCCGGCCACCGTGCCGAGCACGCCGGGCAGCAGGCTGTGGTCCAGCGCGGAGGCGAGGAACTGCGCGCCGCCGGGCGGGGTGCGCAGCACCACGATGTTGGCCGAGGCGTCGGCGGCCACGAGCAGCTCCTCGCAGCGTCGTCGCAGCCGCTCCAGCCCGGCGGACTCCTCCGCCGGCGGGCGCGGCGCGGCGTCGCCGCCCTCACCGGGCACCGCGTAGACGAGCTGGCCGCCGGCCCGCACCCGCACCGCGCCGAGCTCCTCGAGGTCGCGGGACAAGGTGGCCTGGGTGACCACCAGCCCGTCGTCGGCGAGCAGCCGGGCCAGCTCGGGCTGGGAGCGCACCGGGTGGCGCGAGAGCAGCTCGACGATCCGCTGGTGACGGCTCGCCTTGCTGACCGGACGGACGGTCACGGCGAGCCCTGCTCGGCCGACCGTGCTTCCTGCGCCGCGTCGAGCGCCACCGGCAGCGCTGCCACGAACGCGTCGGCCTGCTCCCGGGTGAGCACGAGCGGCGGCACGAGGCGGAGGACGTCGGCGCCGACCGCGTTGACCAGGAAGCCGCGCTCCTTCAGCGCCGCCTCGGCCTGCTTGGCCAGCGGGGCGGTCAGGACGACGCCTCGCATCAGCCCGGCCCCCCGCACGCCGGCCACCAGCGGGTGGCCGAGCCCCTCGATCGAGGCCGCGAGGTGCTCCCCCAGCCGCTTGGCGTGGTCGAGCAGGTCGTCGTTCTCGATGGTGTCCAGGACGGCGAGGGCAGCAGCGCACGCCAGGGGGTTGCCACCGAACGTGGTGCCGTGCTGACCGGGCTGGAGCAGGTCCGCGGCCGGGCCGAACGCGGCGACGGCACCGATCGGCACCCCGCCGGCCAGGCCCTTGGCCATGCTGACGACGTCGGGGACCACGCCGAGGGTCTGGTGGGCGAACCAGGCGCCGGTGCGCCCGATCCCGGTCTGCACCTCGTCCAGCGCGAGCAGCGCGCCGTGGGCGTCGCACGCCGCGCGGGCCGCCTGCAGGTAGCCGTCGGGGGCCGGCACGACACCCGCCTCGCCGAGGATCGGCTCGAGCAGCACCAGCGCGGTGTCGTCGTCGACCGCGGCCTGCAGGGCCTCGACGTCGCCGAAGGGCACGTGCACGACGTCGCCGGGCAGCGGGAGGAAGGGCTCGCGCTTGCCGGGCTGACCGGTCAGCGCGAGCGCGCCCATGGTGCGGCCGTGGAAGGCGCCCTGCGCGGCGACCACCTTGCGGCGTCCCGTGCGCCGGCCGATCTTGAAGATGGCCTCGTTGGCCTCCGCGCCGGAGTTGCAGAAGAACACCTTGCCGGGGCGCCCGAACAGGCTCAGGAGTCGTTCGGCCAGCGTCACCACGGTCGGGTGGATGTAGAGGTTGGAGACGTGGCCCAGGGTCTGCAGCTGCTCGGTGACCGCGCTCACCAGCGCCGGGTGCGCGTGCCCGAGCGCGTTGACGGCGATGCCGGCGACGAGGTCGACGTACTCCTTGCCGGAGTCGTCGACGACGACGGCGCCGTGGCCGCGCACGAGGGTGAGGGAGGGGGTGCCGTAGGAGGGCACGATGGCCGACGCCCAGCGGGCGGGCCATCCCTGCTGGTCGGTGGTCTGCTCCATCGTCGCCTCCTCCGTGCTCTCACTGGGGTTGCTGGGCTGGGGGCTGCTCGTCTGCGGGTGGCTGGTGGGGACGGTCACGGGACCACCTGCGTCCCGACGCCCTCGTCGGTGAAGACCTCGAGCAGCACCGCGTGCGGCACCCGCCCGTCGAGCACGTGCGCCTTGGGCACGCCGCCCTGCACCGCGCGCAGGCAGGCCTCCATCTTGGGGACCATCCCGCTGGACAGGGTGGGCAGCATCGTCTCGAGCTCGCCGGCCGAGAGCGTGTCGATGACCTCGTCGCTGTTCGGCCAGTCCGCGTAGAGGCCCTCGACGTCGGTGAGCACCATGAGCTTCTCCGCGCCGAGCGCCACCGCCAGGGCGGCCGCCGCGGTGTCGGCGTTCACGTTGTAGACGTGGCCGTCCTCGCCGCGGGCGACGCTGGAGACCACCGGGATGCGGCCGTCGCCCAGCAGCGCCTTCACCACCGAGGGGCTCACCTCGGAGACGTCGCCGACCAGCCCGATGTCGACCGGCTCGCCGTCCACCATGGCCGGGCGGCGCACCGCGGTGAAGAGGTTGGCGTCCTCGCCGGACAGGCCGACGGCGAACGGGCCGTGGTCGTTGATGAGCCCGACGACCTCGCGCTGCACCTGGCCGACGAGCACCATGCGCACGACGTCCATGGTCTCCGGTGTGGTGACCCGCAGGCCGCCGGCGAACGTGCTCTCCAGGCCGAGCTTGTCCAGGTGCTGGCTGATCTGCGGGCCGCCGCCGTGCACGACGACGGGGCGCAGGCCGGCGTAGTGCATGAACACGACGTCCTGCGCGAACGCCTGCTGCAGCTCGGGCTTGGTCATGGCGTTGCCGCCGTACTTGAGCACCACGGTGCGGCCGTGGAAGCGCTCGAGCCAGGGCAGGGCCTCGATGAGCACCTGCGCCTTGGAGAGGGCCGCGTGGCCGCGGGCGAGGGGCGCGCTCACGTCGAGTACGCCGAGTTCTCGTGGACGTAGTCGGCGGTGAGGTCGTTGGTCCACACCGTCGCGCTCGCGTCACCTGCGTGCAGGTCGACGACCACCGACACCTCCTTGCCGGACAGGTCGCACAGCGTGCGGTCCTCGCCCACTCCCCCGGCCCTGCAGACCCAGACACCGTTGACGGCGACGTCGAGGGCGTCGGGCTCGAAGGCCGCGCTGGTGGTGCCCACCGCCGCGAGCACGCGACCCCAGTTGGGGTCCTCGCCGTGCATGGCGCACTTGAACAGGTTGCTGCGCGTGACAGCGCGGGCGACCTCGACCGCCTCGTCCTCGCTGACCGCCCCGCGGACCTCGACCCCGATCGTCTTGCTGGCGCCCTCGGCGTCGTCGAGCAGCTGGCGGGCGAGGGAGGCGCAGACGTCGGTGAGCCCTGCGGTGAACTCGGCCAGGTCGGGCGAGGCGCCGCTCGCGCCCGAGGCCATCAGCAGCACGGTGTCGTTGGTGGACATGCAGCCGTCGCTGTCGACGCGGTCGAAGGTGACCCGGGTGGCCGCCCGCAGCGCGGTGTCGAGGTCGGCGGCGGGAAGGTCGGCGTCGGTGGTGAGGACCACGAGCATGGTGGCCAGGCCCGGGGCGAGCATGCCGGCGCCCTTGGCCATGCCGCCGACGGTCCACCCCTGCCCGGCGTAGACAGCCTCCTTGGGCACCGTGTCGGTGGTCATGATGGACAGGGCCGCGTCGTGGCCGCCGTCGTCCGACAGTGCGTCGGAGACGACTTTCACCCCGGGCAGCAGCTTGTCCATCGGCAGCCGCTCGCCGATGAGGCCGGTGGAGCAGACGACGACGTCGCCTGCGCTGACGCCGAGGACGCCGGCGACCTGCTCGGCGGTGCGGTGCGTGTCCCCGAAGCCTTCCGGGCCGGTGCAGGCGTTGGCCCCGCCGGAGTTGAGGACCACGGCGTCGACGCGGCCGTCGGCGAGGACCTGCTGCGACCACACGACCGGCGCTGCCTTGACCCGGTTGCCGGTGAAGACGGCCGCGGCCGCGTGCGAAGGGCCGTCGTTGACGACCAGGGCGAGGTCGGGCTTGCCGCTGGCCTTGAGGCCGGCGGTGGCACCGGCGGCCCGGAAGCCGGCGGCAGCGGTGACGCTCACGGGGCGACTCCCAGGGCGGACAGGCCCGCGGTCTCCGGCAGGCCGAGGATCAGGTTGACGTTCTGGACGGCCTGGCCGGCGGCGCCCTTGCCGAGGTTGTCGATGGCGGAGACGACGACGGCGCGGCCGCTGTGCAGGTCGGCGGCGGCCTGCAGGTGCACGGCGTTGGAGCCGGCGGTGGCCGCGGTGCCCGGCCAGGTGCCCTCGGGCAGCAGGTGCACGAACGGCTCGGCGGCGTAGGCCGCGTCCAGGGCGCCGCGCAGCTCCGCGGTGCCCACGCCCGGTCGCAGCCTCGCGGTGCAGGTGGACAGGATCCCGCGGGGCATGGGGGCGAGCGTCGGCGTGAAGGACAGCGTGACCGGGGTGCCGGCGGCCGCGGTGAGCGACTGCTCCATCTCCGGGGTGTGCTGGTGGGGGCCCCCGGCCTTGTAGGCGGACACCGAGCCCATGACCTCGCTGCCGAGCAGGTTGGCCTTGGGCGAGCGGCCGGCTCCCGAGGTGCCCGAGGCGGAGACGACGACGACGTCGTCGGGCTCGACCAGGCCGGCGGCCAGCAGCGGGGCGAGGGCCACCGCGACCGACGTCGGGTAGCAGCCGGGGTTGGCGATCCTCGCCGAGGCCTTGATCTGCTCGCGGGCCCCGGGCAGCTCGGGCAGGCCGTAGGTCCAGGTGCCGGCGTGCGCGCCGCCGTAGTAGGTGGCCCACTTCTCCGCGCTGGACAGGCGGAAGTCGGCGCCGAGGTCGACCACCGGCAGGTTCTCGGGCAGCTGCTCGACCAGCGCCGCGGACTCGCCGTGCGGGAGGGCCAGCAGGACGACGTCGGCGTCGGCCAGCAGCTCGGGCTCGGTGGCCACGAAGCTCGTGCCGGCGAGGGTGGGCAGCTGCGGGTGCACCGAGGTGACCGGCTTGCCGGCGCTCGAGCCGGCGCTCACCGCGGCGAGCTCGAGGTCGGGGTGACCGAGGACCAGGCGCAGCAGCTCACCGCCGGCGTAGCCGCTCGCTCCCGCCACCGCTGCCCGCGCACCCATGTCCCGGCCTCCCGTCGACGACTGGGATGACCATACACGACAGCGCATGGTCATGCAGAGCGCCTCGGGTGGCACGATGCGCCCCGCAGGGTGCGACATGACGATCGACAGCAGGAGGACGGCGTGCGGGTGCTCGTGACCGGTGCACAGGGCAAGGTCGGGCGGGCGGCGGTGGCGGCGCTGCTGGAGGCCGGGCACGAGGTGACCGCGCTCGACGTCGGCAAGCCCGCCTACGAGCGGGCGGTGCCCGGCGGCCCGCACGTCGTCCAGGCGGACCTCACCGACGCCGGCGCCGCCTACGCCGCGGTCCGCGGGCACGACGCGGTGGTGCACGCCGCCGCCATCCCGGAGCCCACGCACCACGCCCCGCACGTGGTGTTCTCCAACAACCTCATGGGGATGTTCAACGTCCTCGAGGCGGCGGTGCGGTGGGGGGTCCGCCGGTTCGTCAACATCTCCAGCGAGACGGTGCCCGGGCTGGTGTTCGCCGAGCGGCCGTTCCTGCCCGAGTACGTGCCGCTGGACGAGGGGATCCGGCCCCGGCCGCAGGACCCGTACGCGCTGGCCAAGCTGTTCGGCGAGCAGCTGTGCGACGCCGCGGTGCAGCGCAGCGACATCCGCTGCATCTCTCTGCGACCGGGATGGGTGCAGTGGGAGGGCAACGTCGAGCGCAACCTCGGGCCGCTGTTCACGACCGACGAGCCGAGCGCCGCGTTCTGGGCCTACACCGACGTCTACGACCTCGCCGACGCCATCGTGCTGGCGGTGCAGACCGACCTGCCCGGCCACGAGGTCATGTACATCACCGCGCCGGACACCGTCGGCGGCCGCGACCTGGCCGAGCACGTGCGGCGGCACCACGGCGACGCCGTCCCGGTGCGGCCGCTGTCCCGCCCGGACGAGGCGGGCACGTCGAGCGCGAAGGCGCAGCGGGTGCTCGGGTACGCGCCGAGGCGCACCTGGCGGGACTACCTGGACGACGAGGGCCGGCTGCTTCCGCGGGTGCGGGAGCGGCTGGAGCGCGGGGAGACGGCGATGCAGCGGTGGAGCTACTGACCGGCTGCGATGGCGTCAGCTCGCTCGAGGATCTCGTCGACGACCTGCGCGAGCGGCGCCGTGGCGTCGATCGGGATCCCGTTCTCCGGGGTGTCCTCCCCGGTCGCGTGCAGGCGGAGGACGAGCTCCCGCTCGGCGTCTCGCCCGCCGAACTCGTCCGGTGAGCGCTGCCCGAGCCGCCGGACCAGCGTGTCCAGGTCCACCTCCAGGACGAAGACGGCGTCGAACAGGCCCAGGAAGCTGCGGACGTTCCGCGAGCCACCGCAGAAGAAGGTGATGGGCTCGCTCTGGTCGGCCACGAGCCGCCGGACGTCGTCGACGCGCCACAGGTGGTGCCAGTGCGAGGGGACGTCGGTCGGCTCACCCGAGGCGGGGTCCCCCTGGTAGGCCAGGTCGGTGTCCCCGTTGACGGCGTGGAAGCCGCGTCGGCGGAGCTCGTGGCAGACCGACGTCTTGCCGGTGCCCGAGACGCCCTCGACCAGGAAGTTCCGCCGCCCCATGGCAGGACCGTAGTGGCCGACCGGGCGCTCTGCTGAGTGCCAGGACCCGAGGATCCGTTGCCGGCTCGCCGTTCCGCGAGCAGGGTGGGCGCATGGCACGACCGCGCATGCCGTGGCTCCTGCTCGTCGCGCTGACGGTGCTGGGGGTCGTCGGCGGTGCCCTGTTCGGCGTCGTGCGAGGACTCGGCTACCTGCCGACGCTTCCCTTCGCGATCGTCGAGGGCGCAGTGCTCTTCGGCGTCCCGGCCGCGCTGCTGGGGCTCCTGCTCTCCGGGGCCTGGTGGCTCGTCGGACTGCTCCGCCCGCGGCGCTGACGGAGGGAACCCTCAGGGCGTGAGCGGGTCGTCCGGGCCGTAGGTGCGGACGGCGAGGACGCGTCCGCCGGACTCTGCGATCCGTCCGGCCTGTGCGACGAGGGTGTCGACGTCGTCGACGTCGGCGCGCAGGAAGCGGCCGGACAGGGGGTCCAGGCGGCCGGCGGCGATCGCCAGCACCAGGCCGGTCGTCCGCTCGACCGGCGTCCAGTAGTCCTCCGGCTTGTCCGCGTGCATCGGCATGCCTGCCGTCATGGCGCTGCGCACGCGACCGGGAGCCAGCTCGAACGCGCGGACGTCGTGCCCGGCGCCGGCCAGCGCCAGGCCGCCGGAGAGGCGGAACAGCGCCGCCTTGCCGGCGGCGTAGGCGGTGTAGACGGCGCTGTCGCGCGCGCCGATGCCGGAGCTGAGATCGACCACCCGCCCGCCGCCCCGGGCCACCATGCCGGGCACCACCGCGCGGACCAGGTGGAAGGAGCCTCGGAGGTTGGCCTCGACGACCTCCCACCACTCCCCCGGGTCGGCCTCCCACACCGGGACGTCGTCGCGTTCGATCCGCCCCGCGGCGTTCACCAGCAGGTCGACCGGCCCGAGCTCGCCCTCGACCAGGTCGACCGCGGCCTGCACCTGCTGCCAGTCGGCGACGTCGCAGACGACCGGCAGGGCCCGGCCCAGCGTCCGGACCTCCTCCAGCGCGGCGCGCAGCCGGTCGCGGTCGCGCCCGAGCAGGGCGACGCGCATCCCGGCACCGGCCAGCGCCGCCGCGATGGACCGGCCGATGCCGCCGGACGCACCGGTGACGAGCGCGACGCCGTCGAGGCGAGGGTCGCTCATGCGCCGCGCAGCGCTGCGCCGGTGCGCCGGGCCGCCTCGGCCACCGCGGCGTCGCGCGCAGCCGTGGCCTCCTCGACGGTGAGGGTGCGGTCCGGCGCCCGGAAGCGCAGCGCGAAGGCGAGGCTCCGCTTGCCCTCACCCACCTGCGCGCCCGTGTAGACGTCGAACAGGCGCAGGCTCTCCAGCAGCTCGCCGGCGCCCTCGCGCAGCGCGGCCTCGACGTCGGCGGCGGGCACCGACGCGTCGACGACCAGCGCGACGTCCTGGGTGGCGACCGGGTAGGTGGAGACCGACGGGGCGGCCACCACGGCACCCGCCGCGGCCAGCACCGCGTCCAGGTCGAGCTCGGCGGCGGCGGTGCGCGCCGGCAGGCCGAGCGCCTGCACCACCCGCGGGTGCAGCTCGCCGGCGTGCCCCACCACGACGTCGCTGACCAGGAGCTCGGCGCAGCGGCCGGGGTGCCACGGGGCGAGGTCGCCCTTGCGCACCGTCAGCTGGACCCCGGCGGCGTCGGCGGCGGTGCGGGCGGCCGTGACGGCGTCGGCCCACGAGGCGGTGCGTCCCTCGCCCCACCACCCGCGCGGCTCGCGCTCGCCGGCCAGCGCCACCGCCAGGTGCCGCGGCTGGGCCGGGAGGGCGGCCTCCTGCGCGGCCAGCTCCTCGTCGGTGGGCCGGCGGTCCACGCCGAGCGTGGGCGCTGCTGGAGTCTGGCCCTCGCGGCGCAGGAACACCTGCCCCACCTCGAAGAGCGCGACGTCGGCTTGCCCCCGTCCGACGTTGCGTCGGAGAGCACCGAGGAGCCCGGGCAGCAGGGTGGTGCGCAGCGACGGCTCCTCGTCGCTGAGCGGGTTGACCAGCGTGAGCACGTCGCGGCGCGGGTCGCCGGCGGGCAGCGCCAGCGCGTCGAGGTCGGCCGGACCGACGAACGGGTAGGACGGGGTCTCGACGTAGCCGACCGCGGCCAGCGCGCGTCCGACCCGACGTCGGAGCTGCTGCGACGGCGTCAGGCCGCGCCCGGCCGGCGCGACCGGCAGGCGCGAGGGGATCTCGTCGTAGCCGTGCAGCCGGGCGACCTCCTCGACCAGGTCGTAGGGGTCGGTGAGGTCGGGCCGCCAGGACGGCGGGGTGACGCGCAGGAGCTCGTCGGAGGGCTCCACGATGCAGCCGACCTGCTCGAGCAGCGCGACCACCTCGTCCTGCGGGTAGTCCCGGCCGACGACCGACGAGGGCAGCTCGGCCCCGATCTCGATGACCGACGGCACGTTCGGCGCGCCGACGGCGGTGCGCCCCTCGCTCACCCGGCCGCCGCCGAGCTCGGCCAGCAGCTCGGCCGCCCGGTAGGCGGCGGCCAGCGCCACCTGCGGGTCCACCCCGCGCTCGAAGCGACGGGAGGCCTCGCTGGGCAGCTTGTGCCGGCGCGCGGTCCGGGCGATCGAGACCGGGTCGAAGTGCGCGGCCTCCAGCACGATCTCCGACGTGCTGTCGGAGATCTCGGTGCTCGCACCGCCCATGACGCCCGCGAGGCCGATCGGGCCGCGGTCGTCGGTGATGAGCAGGTCCTCGACGTCGAGCGTGCGCTTGACGCCGTCGAGGGTCTCCAGGGTCTCCCCCGGCTGCGCCCGACGGACGACGATCTGGCCCTGCAGCGCGGTGGCGTCGTAGGCGTGCAGCGGCTGGCCCAGCTCGAGCATGACGTAGTTGGTGACGTCGACGGCCAGGCTGATCGAGCGCATGCCGGCCATCCGCACCCGCCGGGCCAGCCAGTCCGGCGACGGCACCGCCGGGTCGAAGCCGTGCACCTGCACGGCGACGAACCGGTCGCAGCCCGCGGCGTCGTCGACCCGCACCGGCCACGACGTCCCATCGGCGGCGGGGATCTGCCGTGCGGCCGGGTCGGCGAACGGCAGCCCGTAGGCGGTGGCGGCCTCGCGGGCCACCCCGCGCATGGAGAGGGCGTAGCCGCGGTCCGGGGTGACGGCGATGTCGAGGACCTCGTCGCCCATGCCCAGCAGCGCCTTGGCGTCCTCGCCCACCGGCGAGTCCGGCGGCAGCACGAGGATGCCGGAGTGGTCTTCGCCGATGCCGAGCTCGGCGACCGAGCAGATCATGCCGTCGGAGACGTGGCCGTAGGTCTTGCGGGCGGAGATGGTGAAGCCGCCGGGCAGGGTGGTGCCGGGCAGCGCCACCACGACGAGGTCGCCCTCGACGAAGTTGTGCGCCCCGCAGACGATCCCGCGCGGCTCGCCCTCGCCGACGTCGACCTGGCACCAGTTGATGGTCTTGCCGTTCTTCTGCGGCTCGGGCTGCAGAGACAGCACCCGCCCGACGACCAGCGGACCGTCGACGTCGCCGACCCGCTCGACCGTCTCGACCTCGAGCCCGGCGCGCACCAGCCGCGCGGCGACGTCGCGCCCGGTCTGGTCGGCCGGGACCGCGACGAGCTCGCGCAGCCAGGACAGGGGGACGCGCATCAGATCTCCATCCCGAACGGCAGGGCGAAGCGGACGTCGCCCTCGACCATGTCGCGCATGTCCTGCACGCCGTGGCGGAACATCAGGGTGCGCTCGAGGCCCATGCCGAACGCGAAGCCGCGGTAGCGCTGCGGGTCGATGCCGCAGGCGACCAGCACGCGGGGGTTGACCATGCCGCAGCCGCCCCACTCGATCCAGCCCTCGGAGGAGCAGGTGCGGCACGGGTTGGCCGGGTCGCCCACCGACGCGCCGCGGCAGACGAAGCACTCCAGGTCCACCTCGGCCGAGGGCTCGGTGAACGGGAAGTACGACGGGCGCAGCCTCGTGACGATGCCCTCGCCGAACATGCTCGAGGCGAAGTGGTCCAGCGTGCCCTTGAGGTCGGCCATCGTGAGGCCCTCGTCCACCGCGAGGCCCTCGACCTGGCTGAACACCGGGGTATGGGTGGCGTCGAGCTCGTCGGTGCGGACGGTGCGGCCCGGGCACACGACGTAGATGGGCGGGGTGCGGGTGAGCATCGTGCGCGCCTGCACCGGCGAGGTGTGGGTGCGCAGCACCAGGTGCGCCTCGGGCGACTCCACGAAGAACGTGTCCTGCATGGTGCGCGCGGGGTGGTCCGGGCCGAGGTTGAGCGCGTCGAAGTTGAACCACTCGGTCTCGAGCTCGGGGCCCTCGGCGACCTCCCAGCCCATGGCCACGAAGACGTCGGCGACGAGGTCCTGCACGGTGGTGAGCGGGTGCCGCGCGCCGCGCGGGGCGCGGTCCCCCGGCAGCGTGACGTCGACAGCCTCCTCGACCAGCACCCGCGCGTCGCGCTCGGCCTCGAGCTCGGCCTGCCGTGCCTCCAGCGCCTGCCTGACGGCCGCGCGCGCCTGCCCGACGCGCTTGCCGGCCTCGGCCTTGGCGGCCGGGGGCAGCGCGCCGATCTCGCGGTTGGCCAGGGCCAGCGGGCTGCGGTCGCCGGCGTGCTCGAGGCGGACAGCCTTGAGCGCGTCGAGGTCGGGCGCCGCGGCCACGGCCGCGAGCGCGGCGTCGCGGGCCCGCTCGACCTCGTCGGCGTGCAGCGGGGTGACCTCGACCGGGTCGAAGTTCGAGTTGGGGGCGGACACGCGGCGAGTCTAGTGAGGGGCGCGCGAGGGGCTCGCCGCCTCCGTTGCCGCCCGAAGGATCGACACCTATCGGTCGCGATCCTTCGGACGGTGCGGCGTGGCCTCGCGGCGCAGCTCCGGACGTGGTCAAAGACGCTGGTGACGGGCGGAGCCGGCCGCGGGGCGGCTCGGACGGCGGACCGGCGGACCGCGATGATCAGCCGGAGTGGGTGAAGGGACCCGTCGTTCGACCCGATGGGACAAGGGCGCCCGGCATCGAAGACCCACGCTCGTTCGCCGTGGGTGAGACTCTGATCTTGGAAGCCGCCGGCCGGCCGCACGACCCGCCCACAGCCCGGCTCCCCCCGTCACCAGCGCCGTTGACCGTGCGCCGCCGACCGCACCGGCCGACGAGGACGCGCCAGGCTCATCAGGGCGCTGCCCGCCTCAGCCCGGGATCGTCTCCGGCATCTCCGGCACCCCCGCGGGCAGCACGAACCGGAACAGCGCGCCGCCGCCGGGCGCCTCGCCGAGGGTGATGCTGCCGCCGTGGGCCTCCAAGAGGCCGCGGCAGATGTAGAGGCCGAGCCCGGTGCCACCGCGCTTGCCGCTGCGCCACCACTTGGTGAACACGCGGGCCTGCTGCTCGGCCGGGATGCCGTCGCCCTCGTCCATGACCGTGACCCGGGTGGCCGCGGGGTCGTCGTCGTCGGCCTGCACCAGGACGGTGACGGTGCCGCCGCCGTGGTTGACCGCGTTGCCGAGCAGGTTGGCCAGCACCTGGTCCAGCTTGTCGACGTCGGCCCACAGCTCGGGCAGCGGGCGCCGGACGTCGACGACGAACCGCTCGCGCCGCTCGCCGCTGGCCACCAGCCCTTCGACGTGCCGCTCGACGACGTCGTCGACGTCGACCGGCTGGCGTCGGACGGTGAGCCGACCGGAGTCGATCCGGGCGATGTCGAGCAGCTCGGTGATCAGGCGGGTGACCCGGTCGGCGTCGGCGTCGACGGTCTCGAGCATGAGCCGCTTCTGCTCGTCGCTGAACCGCTCCCACTTGGCCAGCAGGGTGGCGGTGAAGCCCTTGACACTGGTGAGCGGCGAGCGCAGCTCGTGGGCGACCGTGCTGACCAGCTCGGCGCGGCTGAGCTCCTCGCGCTGACGCGCCCTGGTGCCGCGCAGGGCGACGACCACGCGCTGGACCGGCCGGCCCGGACCGGGGCGTACGAACCGGGACGTGACCAGCGCCTCGCCACCCCCGGGGAGCAGCAGCAGCCGCTCGGGGTGCCCGCTGCGGGTGGGCAGCCCGCCCCACGGGTTCACGCAGGACCACCAGCTGCGGCCCTCGGTGTCGGCCAGCGGCAGGGCGTCCTCGAGGTGCTTGCCGAGCGCGTCGGCCGCGCGCAGGCCGGTGATCCGCTCGGCCGCCCGGGTGAACACGGTGACGACGCCGTCGGCGTCGGCCACGACGATGCCGTCGGGCAGCTGCTCCCAGTCGACCGGGTCCGCCGGGGCGCGCGGCGGGAGAGCCTCCCGCGCGCCACCCCGTGCCGTGTCCACGCGGGGAGACTACCCGCGTGTCCGGCTTGTGGCGTTCTCCACCGGGACCGGCTCGTGCGCGGCTTCGTTCCGGTCCGGCTGCACCGACTGTGCCGGCTCGACGATGACGAGGGGCTGGACCGGCCGACGCTCCATGTCGCGCCAGGCGGGGCGGACCCACGGGTCGAGGGTCGCGGTCAGGTACAGCCCGCCGACGACCGCCGCGGCGACCGGCAGGCCGAGCCCGCCCACCGCCCAGCCGCCGAGCAGGCCGCCCAGCGGGATGCCCGCCCAGGCCAGGCCGCCCACGGCTCCCAGCACGCGGGCCTGCAGCGCCGGAGGGATGCGCTCGTACTCGGCGGCGGCCAGCAGCGGGTTGATCGCGCCTCCGGCCAGGCCGCAGACGGCGCTGACCGCGACCACCACGACCAGCGGCACCGGCAGGGCGAGGACGAGGATCTTGGGGGCGCCGCCGACGAGGAACGCGGTGGCGTAGGTGAGCCGGCGCGGCAGGCGGTGCCCGACCGCGGCCATGACGGCGGTGCCCGCCACCGCACCGGCGCCGAACACGGCCAGCACGAGCCCCAGCGCGGCCGGTCCGCGCTGCTCGCCGTAGCGGGTCAGTGCCCACACCGGCAGCAGCACGGCGGTGACCGCGGCGTCGAGCAGGTTGGTGGCCGCGACCATGCCCGCTGCCGCGCGCAGGAACGGCTGCCCGCGCAGGAAGGCGAAGCCCTCGCGCATCTGCTCGGCGTAGGCGCGCAGCCCCCCGCCCGAGGTCGACTCGACGCTCTCGGGACCGGGCGCGCTGTCCACGAGGCAGCCGACGACGACGGCCCCGACGGCGAAGGAGGCGGCGTCGATGACCAGCACCCAGGGCGCCCCGAGCACACCCACCAGCGCACCGCCGAGCGGGGCGCCGAGCATGGTGGCGAGCCGGCTGACGCCGTCGCTCAGGCCCACCGCGCGCTCCATCGGCACCCCGGCCCGCGCCACCACGGCGGGCAGCAGCACGGACTTGGCACCGTCCCCCGGCGCGCGCAGGGCGCCGGCGAGCGCGACGAGGGCGAGCAGGACCGGGAAGGACAGCACGTGCATCGCGTGCAGCAGCGGGACCGCGCCGACGACGACCGCGGCGGCGAGGTCGCTGCCGACGCTGGCCCGCCAGGGGCCGAGGCGGTCCACCAGCGGTCCGCCGAACAGCTTGAGCAGGACGTAGGGCAGCATCTCGGCGAAGCCGACCAGGCCGGTGCGCAGGGCGCTGCCGGTGGTGAGGAAGACGAAGACCGGCAGAGCCAGCAGCGACATCCGGGTGCCGGTGGTGGACACCGCCTGCGCGACGTACAGGCCGACGAGGCCGCGACGGCTGCTCACGGCTGGTCCCGCGGCGGGAAGGGCAGCACCTGCCACTGGACGACCACCCGCTCGCTGTCCTCGCGCTCGTCCGGGGCGTCGGCGGGGTGCTCGCGGTCGTAGGACGTGATCAGCTCGCTCAGCTGCTGCCGCAGCCGGTCGCACTGCTCACGGGTGAGCCGGAGGGTGATGTCGCTGAGCGTGCCGGCGTTCCGCCACGACGCCGGCAGGTCGGCGGAGGCGGCCAGCCACTCCAGCACCTGCCCGTGGTTCACCGCGGCGACGCTGCGCAGGTACTCCTCGGCCAGCACGTCGGCCTCACCGACCTCCTCCCCGGGCGCACGCTCCGGCGCGGCGAAGCGGGTCCGCCGGTGCCCGGCCCGCCACCACTTCTCCCGGGCCGCTCCCGCCCCCCGCGGCTCGTCCTCGGGCGGGTCGCAGGGGGTGATGAAGCCGTGGGCGGCGAGCTGGCGCAAGTGGTAGCTGGTCGACCCGCTGGACTCCCCGACCCGTTCGGCGAGGCGCGTGGCGGTGGAAGGCCCATCCACCCGGAGCAGCCCGAGCAGCCGCACCCGCAGCGGGTGCGCGATGCCCTTGAGCTGGGCCGGCTGGAGCTCGAGGTCGTCGGCGGGAGAGTCACCGAGGGGTCGGGCGATGCGTGTTGTGTCGGGCACGAGAGGAGTCTGCGCTCTCAAAGATATCTTTGCAAGCGTTTCTTTGTGAGTCTGCTCGCCGGCGCCGTCGTGACCGGGCCGTGACCCTTTTGCGCACACAGCCGGGGCCCTGGTCGCGGCATGTCGGCCTGACAGTTGCACGACACACCTGGCCCAGCGAGGGAGGTGTGTGCGCAAAACCGGCAACCCAGGCGGCGCCGGGAGCCCCGAGGCGCGGGATCAGCCGGTCAGCGGCGGCAGCCGCCGGGAGCGCGCTGGGCGCGGGCGGAGGCGTAGAGGCAGACCGCGGCGGCGGTGGCCAGGTTCAGGCTCTCGGCGGAGCCGTGGATCGGGACGCGGACGACGTCGTCGGCCAGCGCCCGGTCCTCCGGCGGCAGGCCCCAGGCCTCGTTGCCGAAGACCCAGGCGGTGGGGGCGGCCAGCCGGCCCGCGTCGAGCACGGCGTCCAGGTCCGGCTCCCCCGCGCCGTCGGCGGCCAGGACGGACAGCCCGGCCGCGCGCAGGGCGTCGACGGCCCGGGCCAGCGGGACGCCGGTGACGACCGGGACGTGGAACAGCGAGCCGGCGGTGGCCCGCACGCACTTGCCGTTGTAGACGTCGACGCTGGCGTCGGTGAGCACGACCGCCTCGGCGCCGGCGGCGTCCGCGGCGCGGATGACGGTGCCGGCGTTGCCCGGGTCGCGCACGTGCGCGAGCACGGCGACCAGGCGGGGGCGGGTGGCCAGCACGTCGTCGAGGTCGCGGTCGAGCAGCGAGCAGACCGCGACGATCCCCTGCGGGGTGACGGTCTGGGCGATGGCCGCCATGACCTCGCCGCTGGCCCGGTGGACCGGCAGGCCGGCGGCGCCGGCAGCGTTGACGAGCTCGGGGTGCCGGGCGGCGGCCTCGGCGGTGACGAACACCTCCAGCGCGGCGCCCGGGGTGCCCGGCTCGACGGCGAGGGCCTCACGGACCGCCTGCGGTCCCTCGGCGAGGAACTTGCGGTCCTGGGCCCGGAAAGCACGCTTGGCGAGCCGCCGAGCGGCCGCCACCCGCGGGGCGCGGGGGGAGGTCAGCTCGGGGCTCGCCATGCGTCAGGTGCTGCTGTTCTGCGGTGTCCGCGCGACCGGGTCAGGCGGCGGGCGCGTTGCGGTCGGCCGGCAGGGCCGCCTTGGCGACCTCGACCAGGCCGGCGAACGCCGCGGCGTCGTTGACCGCGAGCTCGGCGAGCATGCGCCGGTCGACCTCGACACCCGCAGCCTTCAGGCCCTGGATGAAGCGGTTGTAGGTCAGGCCGTTCTGCCGGGCCGCGGCGTTGATCCGCTGGATCCACAGCTGGCGGAAGTCGCCCTTGCGCTGCTTGCGGTCGCGGTAGGCGTAGACGAGGGAGTGGGTGACCTGCTCCTTCGCCTTCCGGTAGAGGCGGGACCGCTGACCGCGGTAGCCGCTGGCCCGCTCGAGGGTGGTGCGGCGCTTCTTCTGCGCGTTGACGGCGCTCTTGACGCGTGCCACTGGAGTGCTCCGATTTCAGGTATGGGGTCGCGGACTACTTCGCGAGCAGCTTCTTGATCTTCTTCGCGTCCGCGGGAGCGACGACGACGTCGACGGCCAGCCGGCGGCTGTGCCGCGACGTCTTCTCCTCGAACTTGTGGACGTGGTTGGCGCGCTGGCGGACGACCTTGCCGGCGCCGCTGAGCTTGAAGCGCTTCTTCGCGCCGCTGTGGGTCTTCATCTTCGGCATGGCAGCCGTGTCTCCTCGTGGTCGCCGTCCTGCCGCCCGGCGGGGGTGCGGGACGGTGCGTGCGGGGTGCCGGTGGCCTCCCACAGCACAAGCACCCGCGAGGGGGGCCCGGGGGGGGGGGGGGAAAAAAAAAAAAAAAACACCCCCCCCCCCGCCCGGCGGGGGAAGGGGGGTTGGTT
>JBQCIO010000088.1:0-3269 GCA_051953655.1 Motilibacteraceae bacterium | reverse complement strand
TGGTTCGCCGGCGGGGCCCGGCGGGTGGCCCGCGTTGGCGGGGCTGTGCGGGTGGGCGGGGTGGGGCGGCGGGCGCGCTCCCGCCGGCTGCGCCGGCTCGCCGCCCGGCAGGCGGGCCTGGGCGAGGCGGCGCTCATGGCCGAGGGCTGGTCCGACGACGAGGGTGCGCTGCCGGCGGGCTGGTCCGGGCCCGCGCTGCGCCGGCACCTGCTGGAGACCCAGCAGGCGGTGGAGCGGATGGCGGCCGCCGCGGTGGCGCTCACCGACGCCGACGGCCGGGTGGTCGCCGCGGCGCGCGAGCTGCTGGAGCTGCTGGCCCGCCGGGACGACGTCGCCGCCGGCCGGTCGGCGCAGACCCTGGCCGCGCTGGGGCAGACGGTGGACGACCCGCAGGCCGCCTGGCACCTGCGGCACCTGGCCGCCGGCGCCGCCGAGTTCCTCGAGCTCGAGGCCGAGGTCGGCGGACCCCCGCAGGTCTCGCCGGCCGACGACGACTACGCCCCCACCACCGGCCTGTTCTTCGGCAACCTGCCGGGCTCGCCGGCGGTGGCCCGCGACGTGCCCGCCCGCGGGTTCCGCTGGAACCCGATGACCCGCCTGGACATGACCACCCGGCAGGCGGTGCAGGTGGCGCTCGCCGGTGCCCTCGCGATCGTCCTCGGCCGGTGGCTCGACCCCAGCCGCTACTACTGGGCGGTCATCGCCGCGTTCGTCATGTTCACCGGCACCGGCACCCGCAGCGAGTCCTTCCTCAAGGGCGTGAACCGCGTGCTCGGCACCCTGGCCGGTTTGGTCGCCGCGATCGCCTTCGCGCACCTCACCGTCGGCCACACCGGGTGGATCGTCGCCGTCATCCTGCTGTCGGTGTTCTTCGGCTTCTACCTGATCCGCCTCTCGTACGCCTACATGATCTTCTTCATCACGATCATGATCGGGCAGCTCTACACCGTGCTGCACACCTTCAGCGACGGGCTGCTGGTGCTGCGCCTGGAGGAGACGGCGGTGGGCGCCGCGGCCGGCATCGTCGTGGCGCTCCTCGTGGCCCCGCTGTCCACCCGCGACACGGCGCGCACGGCCCAGAAGGCGCTGCTGGAGTCGCTGGCCGACCTGCTGGGCGCGATCGCGGACCGGCTCGCCGGGAGCGGCGAGCCGGACCTCGACGCGCTCTCCCGCGGCCTGGACGACCGCGCCCGCCGGCTCGACCTCGTCTCCCGCCCGCTCACCCGCCCGCTGGTCTGGGGCAACCAGAGCCAGCAGACCCGGCACCGCCTGGGGCTCTACCTCAGCACCGCGGTCTACGCCCGCGGGCTGGTGGTCGCCGTCCGCCGCGCAGGCGACGAGGTCCCGGCGGTGGCGCAGTGCGTCGCCCGCTCGCTGGCCACCGCCTGCGGGGTGCTCGCGGAGGGGGTCGGCCAGACCGTGGACGTCCGCTCCCGGGCGGACGTGGAGGACCGGCTGGCCGCTTCCGAGGCGACCCTCTTCGGTGCCGGCGCCGGCGCCGGTCCGGAGGGCGACGATGCGCTGCGTACGCTGCTGCACCTGCACGCCACCCTCGCCGAGCTGGCCCCGGGCCGCCGGGCTGCGACGTCGTCGCCTGCGCCGGTGTCCGCCACGGCGTGAGCCGTCGGCGAGGGTCGGCGCCGTCCCGCGTCGTCAGCGCCGGGTCGGGAAGACGCCGCGGTCGCAGATCCAGCCGGTGGTGCCGTTGGGGGCGACCGGTCGCAGGTCCGGCACCCCGAAGGTGCTCAGGCCGTCTCCGCCGAACCGGGTGCCGAGCAGTGCGTAGAGCGCGGGGTTGTCGTTGATCTGAAGGATCTGGCCGCGGGCCACCAGGCCCGGGGCGACGCCGGACAGCGTGAAGCCGATGTCGCCGAGGGTGCAGTCCGCGCCGTCGCCGTCGGCGGCCCTGCTGGTGTCGCTGCCGTGGAGCGCGTCGAAGCTGGGCTCTCCCAGGCACGAGACGGGGCTTGTCTGCAGGACGGCGTGGGTCGCGGAGTCGTAGGTGGTCGTGACGACACCGCCGTATAGGCAGCCGCTGTCAGTGATCGTCGTGACGGAGTAGGTGGAGGGTCCCGCCGGTCCTGCTGGTCCCGCCGGTCCCGCCGGTCCCGCGTCGCCCTGCGGGCCGGGCGCCCCCGTCAGGCCCTGGGGGCCCGTCGGTCCTTCAGGTCCCGCTGGTCCTTCGGGACCCTGCGGGCCGGGGTCTCCCTGCGGTCCCGCCGGCCCCTGGGCCCCGGGGGCGCCCTCCTGCCCGATGGGACCGGCAGGCCCGGCAGGACCGGCAGGCCCGGCAGGACCGATCGCGCCGGCAGGACCGAGCGGGCCCTGCGCGCCCTGGGGGCCACGCGGGCCCGGCGTGCCGGCCGTCCACGC
Source organism: Motilibacteraceae bacterium (assembly GCA_051953655.1). Classification (GTDB taxonomy): domain Bacteria; phylum Actinomycetota; class Actinomycetes; order Motilibacterales; family Motilibacteraceae; genus JBQCHF01. The sequence continues at coordinate 896 of JBQCIO010000088.1, read as the reverse complement.
CACGGCCTTCTCGTAGCCGAGACACGCCTGCCCGGCAGGCACCAGCCGGGTGGTGCCCCGGGGGATGACGACGATCCTGCGGCCGTAGTAGTTGGTGACGTAGCGGTCCGAGGACGCCACGCACGCGTGCACGGTGGAGGGCGCGGCAGCCACCGCGATGCCCGCTCCTCCCAGCACGACTGCGCTCACCGCGAGCGCGACCGCTGCCCTGTTCGCCGATGACGGCACAGGTCCCTCCCCGTCGCCCGGCCGTTCGGCCACGCCTCATTTCGATGCCAACGGACAGTATCGAATGCGTCCCGCGGGTGCGCGCCAACGCTCCGCGCCAGGCTCGGGAGGGCCCGAGCGGGGACGGACCCGGACCCGCCCGTGGGACCGGACGAGCGTGCGCCCCGGTCGCCCGACCCGCACAGCACCCGCACACCACCCGCACACCTGGTGGGCGTGCGGGTTGTCCGTGGTGCCGACGGTGCCGCGGGCGGTGGGGTGCACAGCGAAGATCCCTGCCCAGACGTGAGGACCGCCGTGCCCACCTTCGTCCGCCGCCCCCGGCTCGCGCTTCCCGCGCTGGCCGGAGCGCTCGCCGCCGCCCTCCTCGCCGGGCCGATGCACTGGGCCCGCGGCGGGTCCTCGGCGCCGGGGTCGAGCGCGGGATAGAGGTTGGGCACGACGCGCACGGTCCAGCCGGGCGTGTCCGGCTCGCCACCGTCGGGTCTGACGGCGTAGAGCTCGGGCGGCGTGCGGTCCTCGTGGCCGGTGAGGAATGGGTCGGTGGAGTGGTCGAGCGGCTCGGCGGGGTTGACCGTGAACCCCCCGCCGGGGCGCGTGACGCGCCCGCCGGCGATGATCGTGCGCAGCCCGCTGAGCGGGTCGACGCGGATCTCAGGCAAGCCGCT
>JBQCIO010000087.1:0-10671 GCA_051953655.1 Motilibacteraceae bacterium | reverse complement strand
GGTCCGACCAGGCGGCGTCGCGCCGTCTGACGAGGTGCTGCCGCCGGTCAGGCGCTGAGCTTCTCCTTGACCTGAGCCAGGGACGGGTTGGTCAGGGCGGAGCCGTCGGGGAAGAGCACCGTCGGCACCGTCTGGTTGCCGCCGTTCACGCTCATCACGAAGTCGGCGGCCTTCTCGTCCTGCTCGATGTTGACCTCGGTGTACGCGATGCCCTCGCGCTCGAGCTGGCTCTTGAGCCGGCGGCAGTAGCCGCACCAGGTCGTGCTGTACATCGTCAGCGAAGCCGACATCCTCGTCCTCCCGCTCGCGCGCCGCGCGGGTCGCGGCACGTCACGTGCAGTCTCGAGGACCTCACGGTGTGGAACGTGACGGTCCGGTCTGGGCCAACACGGTGGACGGTGCGCTGCTTCCCGACCACCGGGTGCGGGAGGATGGGGCGGTCATGCCGAGCCCCGCCGCACCCCTGCCCACCACCGCCGCACCCCGGACCGCCGACGACGTCCTGGCCGGACTCGACCCGGAGCAGCGCGAGGTGGCGCTGGCCCTGCGCGGGCCGGTGGTCGTGCTCGCGGGGGCCGGCACCGGCAAGACCCGGGCCATCACCCACCGGATCGCCTACGGCGTCCTCTCCGGCGTCTACGACCCGCGCCACCTGCTGGCCGTCACCTTCACCGCCCGGGCCGCGGGCGAGATGCGCACCCGGCTGCGCGCGCTCGGCGCCGGCGCGGTGCAGGCCCGCACCTTCCACGCCGCTGCGCTGCGCCAGCTGCAGTACTTCTGGCCGCGTGCGGTGGGGGGAGAGCTGCCGCGCCTGGCCGACCACAAGGCGCCGCTGGTGGCCGAGGCCGCGGGCCGCCTGCGGCTGCCGACCAGCCGCGAGGCCGTGCGCGACCTCGCTGCCGAGATCGAGTGGACCAAGGTCACCCTCACCCATCGGGACGACTACGTCGCCGCGCTCGCCCGGGCGGGTCGGGAGGCGCCGGCGGGCGTCCCGGCGGCCGAGGTGGCCCGGCTGCTCGGCACCTACGAGGAGGTCAAGCGCCAGCGCGGGGTGATCGACTTCGAGGACGTGCTCGTCTACGCCGTCGGGCTGCTGGCCGAGCGCCGCGACGTCGCCGAGCAGGTGCGCTCGCAGTACCGGCTGTTCGTCGTGGACGAGTACCAGGACGTCAACCCGCTGCAGCAGCAGCTGCTCGACCTCTGGCTCGGCGACCGCGACGACCTGTGCGTGGTGGGCGACGCCAGCCAGACCATCTACTCCTTCACCGGGGCCAGCCCCGAGCACCTGCTCGGCTTCCGTCGCCGCTACCCCCGGGCCACCGAGGTGCGGCTGGTCCGCGACTACCGGTCCACCCCGCAGGTGGTGGGCCTGGCCAACGCGCTGCTCGCCCGGGCCGGCACCCAGGGCGGGGCGACCACCGGGGCGGCCGCGCGGGCGCGGCTCGAGCTGGTCGCGCAGCGGCCCGAGGGCCCAAAGCCCACCTTCACCGAGTACCCCGACGACCCGGCCGAGGCCGCCGGCGTCGCCCGCGCGGTGGCCGCGCTGGCCGCGCGCGGCGTGCCGCTCTCGGAGATGGCCGTGCTTTACCGCACCAACGGGCAGAGCGCCGCCTTCGAGGAGGCGTTCGCCGCCGCGGACATCCCCTACCTGCTGCGCGGCGGTGAGCGGTTCTTCGCCCGGCGCGAGGTGCGCGAGGCGCTGCTGCTGCTGCGCGGCGCGGCCCGCGGCGAGCCGACGGGCGACGGGCTGGCCGCCGACACCCGGGCGGTGCTGTCCACCGCGGGCTGGACGCCCGAGCCGCCGTCGGGCACCGGCGCCGTGCGCGAGCGGTGGGAGTCGCTGCAGGCGCTGCTCGCCCTGGCCGAGGACGTCGAGGCCACCCGGCCGGGCAGCGGCCTGCCCGAACTGGTCGCCGAGCTCGACGAGCGGGCCGCCGCCCAGCACGCACCCACCGTCGAGGGCATCACCCTCGCCTCGCTCCACGCGGCCAAGGGCCTGGAGTGGGACGCGGTCTTCCTCGCCGGCCTGTCCGAGGGCCTGCTGCCCATCACCTACGCCGACACCGCGGCCGGGGTGGAGGAGGAGCGTCGGCTGCTCTACGTCGGCATCACCCGGGCCCGCGAGCACCTGGCGCTGTCCTGGGCGCTGGCCCGCACCCCGGGCGGCCGCGGCGGCCGCTCGCCCTCGCGCTTCCTGGACGGGCTGCGCCCGACCGGCAGCGCCCGGCGCGACTCCGCCGGCCGCGACGGTGCAGCGGGGCCGAAGCGAGAGCGGTCGGGCCGGGGCGGCCCGGTGCGCTGCCGGGTCTGCGGCAAGACCCTGGTGGAGGCCGTCGACCGCAAGCTCGGCCGCTGCGCCGAGTGCCCGTCGAGCGTGGACGAGGCGCTGTTCGAGCGGTTGCGCGGGTGGCGGCTCGACGTCTCCAAGGAGCAGGCCGTGCCGGCCTACGTCGTGTTCACCGACGCCACGCTCACCGCCATCGCCGAGGCGCGCCCAGGCAGCCTGCCCGAGCTGGCCCGCATCCCCGGGGTCGGCAAGACCAAGCTCGACCGCTTCGGCCCGGCCGTGCTCGCGCTGGTGGCCGGGGAGGAACCTCCCGCGTCGTCATGAGCCGACCTGCCTCCTACGAGGAGTAGGAGATGTGCCGATGGCCGGCAGGTAACGGTTTGAGTAAGGACCGAAAAATGGGGTTGCCCCTTTCTGGCAGGCGCCCCTACAGTCCCGATCACATCGCGCGCGAAGGTCGCGCGGCTGCGCACCGGCCCGGCAGGCCGAGCGCCTGGGAGCTGGAAGGGAGGGGCACCGAGATGACGACCACGTTCGTGACCCGTACGGCGGACCTCATGCCGGCGCTCCAGCCTGCCCAGCCGGCTGTCCAGGCCCTCTCCTGCATGCCGACGGGCGCCCCGGTCGAGGGGACCGGTATGTCCACCGGCCGCAGCCGCTCCTACGCCGCCGCCCGCACCGGCCTGCTCGTCGACGTCATCACGCCGGCTCAGGGCCACGTCGCCGTCATCGGCACCCGCCAGGTCAGCCCCGTCCTGGGCAGCACCGTCCCCGGTTCCGTGGTCAACGGGTCCGTTCTCGTCGGTACCGCCGTCTTCGGTGAGGGCGATGTCCCGGCTCTCCGCACCTGGAGACCTCCGGTCTAGCAGCACTGCAGACCGGCGCCTCCAGGCCGCGGAACCCGACACCCGGGATCCGCGGCCCTTTTGTTTCCACCCGTACGGGGTGCGCGACCCGCACCCCACGTCGTAGGAGGAGGTGACAGCGTGCAGCTCTCAGCGCTCGTCGAACCCGAGCGACTCGAGGACGAACTGCCGTGCCGGTCGTACGACCCGGAGCTGTGGTTCGCCGAACTGCCCGCTGACGTCGAGCACGCCAAGGCCCTGTGCCTGCCCTGCCCCGTGCGCGCCGCGTGCCTGTCCAGCGCCATCGAGCGCCGGGAGCCGTGGGGCGTCTGGGGAGGCGAGCTGTTCGTCCAGGGCGTCGTCGTCCCCCGCAAGCGGCCGCGTGGCCGTCCGCGCAAGGACAGCGTCGCCGCCTGACAGATCACCAGCAGGTCGCACCAGCGCGTATCACCGGCCCAGCCCGGCGGATCCGTCGGACCGGCCCGCTAGGAAGAACCCCGCAAGAGCCCCGCAAGAGGCCGGCACCACCATCCAGATCATCCAGATCACTCGCGCGAGACGAAGGACCCACACCATGAACCCCATCGACCACGAGAGCGTGCGGACGCTCAGCGCCCAGCGCCTGGCCGCCGCCCGCTCCGAGCAGCGTCAGCACCGGCTCGTCGCCGCCCTGCGCGCCCAGCGCAAGGCCGACCGCGCCGTCGCCCGCGCCGCCCACCTCGCCGCGCTCGTCGCGGACCGCTAGAGCCGGTCGCCATGACCGCGCTCCGTCCGGCCACCTCGGCCCTGCACCGAATCGGAACCCCAGACGACATGACTGTCCAGCAGATCTCCACCCAGCTGATCTCCACCCGTCAGACGAACGCCTTCAGCTCGCACCGCGGCCTGACCGCGGTCGACGCCCTCTCAAGGAGCCTCGAGATGCAACTCATGCACGAATCCCTGGCACGAGCGCACTGTCAGCAGGTGCTGGCCGACGCCGAGCGCACCCGCCGGCAGCGACGCCTCGTCGCCGCCGTCCGCGCCCAGCGCAAGGCCGAGCGGGCGGTGGCCCGCGCCAACCGCCTGCTGAGCTGCACCGTGGTCGCCGCACGATGACGCCTAGGGCAGTCGTCGCCGCGCGATGACAGCCGGCAGCCAGGACAGCAGAAGCACGCAGCCCCGGTCCCCACCGCCAAGGAGGTGGGGACCGGGGCTGCGTCGTGCTGTCCGACGGGAGGCGGGCGTCAGGCGGTCTTGCGGGTCGCGGTCTTGCGGGTCGCGGTCTTCTTGGTCGCGGCCTTCTTCGCCGTCGTGGTCTTCGCCGAGGTGGTCTTCGGAGCGGTCGCCTTCTTCGCCGGCGCCTTGCCGGTGTCCTTGCTCGTCGCCGTCGTGCCGGCAGCCTTCGTGCCGGCCGTCTTCCTGGCCGGCGCCTTCTTCGCCGCCCGCGCGGTCGCGCCGTCGTCGGCAGCCGCGGGCGTGCGGCGCCGGGTCGGCTTCTCCGGCTCGGCGGCGGCCGCGGGCTCGCTCGCGCCTCCGGCGCCAGACTCGCTCGCGCCTCCGGCGCGGCGTGCCTTGGCCGCGTCCACGCTGGCCCGCAGCGCGGCCATCAGGTCGACGACGTTGCCCTCGGTGGCGGCCGGCGCGCCCGGCGTCTCCACCTGGCCGCCGCTCACCTTGGCCTCGATGAGCTCCTCGAGCGCGTGGCGGTACTCGTCGGTGAACTGCTCGGGCTCGAAGTCGCCGGTGAGGGTCTCGATGTAGGACTCGGCCATCGCGATCTCCTGGTCGCGGACGGTCACGTCCTCGTCAGGGGCGATCCCGGAGGCGTCGCGCACCTCGTCCGGCCACAGCAGCGTCTGCAGCACGAGGACCTCGCCGCGCACCCGCAGCGCGGCCAGCTGCTCCCGGTTGCGCAGGGCCACCTTCACCACGGCGGCGCGCCCGGTGCTCTCCAGCGCGTCGCGCAGCAGGACGTAGGGCTTGGCGCCCGGCCCCTCCGCCGACACGTAGTAGGACTTCTGCACCATGAGCGGGTCGACCTGCTCCACCGGGATGAACTGCAGGACGTCGATGGCCTTGCTCGAGGGCAGCGGCAGGGAGTCGAAGTCGCTCTTCTCCAGGATCACCATCTGGCCGTCGGGCATCTCGTAGCCCTTGGCGATGTCGCCGTAGGAGACCTCCTCGCCGTCGGCCTCGCACACCCGGCGGTAGCGGATCCGGCCGCCGTCCTCGCGGTGGACCTGGCGGAAGGAGACGTCGCGCTCCTCCGTGGCGGAGTAGAGGCGCACGGGGATCGACACCAGCCCGAAGCTGACGGTCCCCTTCCAGATCGTCTGCATGGGGCCAGTGTTGCCCGAGCGGCCGTTCGAGGAAACTGGATCCGGGGTAGGGGCGCGCCCGCCGGGGCCGGCGAGAGGACGGGTGTGGCGAGTCAGAAGACGACGGTGGAGGTCGACGGGCGCACGCTCGCGCTGTCCAACCTGACCAAGGTGCTCTACCCGGCTACCGGGTTCACCAAGGGCGAGGTGGTCGACTACTACGTGCGCATCGCGCCGGTGCTGCTGCCGCACCTGGCCGGCCGGCCGCTCACCCGCAAGCGCTACCCGGACGGCGTCGAGGGTGGGGCCTTCTTCGAGAAGAACGCGCCGTCGCACACGCCGGACTGGGTGCGCACCGTCCGGCTGCCCAGCCCGGGCAGCACGAAGAACCGCGACACCATCGACTACGTCGTGGTGGAGGAGCTGGCGGCCCTGGTGTGGCTGGCCAACCTGGCCGCCCTCGAGCTGCACGTGCCGCAGTGGACCGTCGGCCCGCGCGGCGGTGCGCACGGCGCGGACCTGCTCGTGCTCGACCTGGACCCCGGCGCGCCCGCCACCGTGGTCGAGTGCGCCCAGGTGGCGCTGCTGCTGCGCGAGGTGCTGGCGGAGGACGGGCTGCAGGCCTGGGCCAAGACATCTGGCTCCAAGGGGCTGCAGCTCTACGTCCCGGTGCAGGAGGTGCCGTGGGAGCGCACCCACGCCTACGCGCGCACCCTGGCCGAGCGGCTGGAGAAGGAGCAGCCGGAGCTGGTGGTCTCCCGGATGACCAAGGCGCTGCGCCCGGGCAAGGTGCTGGTGGACTGGTCGCAGAACAACGCCGCCAAGACCACGGTGGCGCCCTACTCCCTGCGCGCCCGGGAGGAGCCGACGGCGAGCACCCCGGTCACCTGGGACGAGGTCGAGGCGGTGGCCGCCTCGGGCGACCCCGAGCAGCTGCGCTTCCGCGCCGCCGACGTCCTCGAGCGGGTCGAGCGGCACGGCGACCTGCTTGCCCCGCTGCTCGAGCTGCGCCAGCCTTTCCCGCCGGACAGGTGACGGACCTTGCGAAGGAGGCCTCGATGGGCATCGGCGTGCAGGTGGTCTTCGACTGCGCGGACCCGCAGGCGATGACCCGGTTCTGGTCGGTGGCGCTGGGCTACGTCGAGCAGCCGCCGCCGGAGGGGTTCGCCAGCTGGGACGCCTTCCTGGAGACCGTCGGGGTGCCCCCGGACGAGCGGAGCTCCAAGGGCGCCATCGTCGACCCGGACGGGCAGGGGCCGAGGGTGTTCTTCCAGCAGGTGCCCGAGGGCAAGGTGGCCAAGAACCGGGTGCACCTCGACGTCAACGCCGGTGCGGGTGCGGCCGACGACGACGCCCGCGCGGCCGCGGTCGATGCCCACGTGGAGCGGTGCGTCGCCGCCGGCGCCGCCGTCGTGCGCAGGGAGGACACCGACCTCGGCCGGTGGGTGGTGCTCAGCGACCCCGAGGGCAACGAGTTCTGCGTGCAGTGAGCCGGCGTCCGCGGGTCGGGGGATGCGGCGGACGCGGGCGGCGATAGCGTCGGGCGCGTGACGCCGTCAGGTGCCCGCGAGCGCGCGGTCGAGGTGCTCTGCGCCGACGCCCTCGCCCCGATCGTCGACCTGGTGGCCTGGCCCGAGGGGGAGGGGCCGGAGCGGACCGTCGTGGTCGCCAACGCCGAGGGCGCCACCCGCCTGTCCGCCGACGGCAGCTCTCAGCCGCTGCACGGGCTCGACCCGGTGGCGGTGCGGGACCCGATGGCCCGAGCCGACCACGCCGAGGTCGCCGCCGACCCGCGCCCTGCCAACGCCGACAACGCCTACCCGCTCGCCGGCCCCCGGCTGCTGTCGCTGTTCGCCGACGCCGGCCGAGCGCCGGACCTCGTCGTCGTGCACACCCCGGCGCACTACTTCCCCGAGCAGGGCGGCCACCTGGGCGAGCACGGGTCGCTGGACGCCGGGCAGTCCCGGGCCCCGCTGCTGCTCAGCGGCGCCGGGGTGGAGCCGGCGGGGGTGGTGGAGGACTGGGGCCGGGTCGTCGACGTCGGCCCCACGCTGGCCTGGCTGGCCGGGGTGGACGGCGAGGCGCTGGCCGGGCTGGACGGGCGGGTGCGCCACGACCACGTGCGCCGCGGGGCGCGGCACGTCGTCGGGCTGCTCTGGGACGGCGCGGCGAGCCCGGACCTGCTGCACCTGGCCACCACCGGGGTGCTGCCCAACGTGGCCCGGCTGCTCGAGCGCGGGCGGGCGCTGCGCGGGGGAGCGGTGGCCGAGTTCCCCAGCGTCACCCTGTGCAACCACACCTCGGCCCTCACCGGCGTGGGGCCGGGCCGGCACGGCGTGGTCGGCAACTCCTTCCTCGACCGCGACACCGGCGTGCGGGTGAACGCCAACGACACCACCACCTGGCACCGGTCCGCCGAGTGGTTCCGCCCCGGCGTGAGCACGGTCTTCGAGCAGGTCGCCCTGGCCCGCCCCGGCGCCCTCACCGCCTGCGTGGACGAGCCGGTGGACCGCGGCGCCGGCTACTCCACGATGGCCCTCATCCGTGCCACCGGGTCCGACCGCGGTGCGCGGGCGCTGGAGGAGCACCTGCCCGACCCGCGCACCAGCCCGCACGCGAGCCGCTCCTTCGTGGAGGCGAGCGAGGACTACGCGTTCTGGAGCGCGGTGGACGAGGCCGGCCTGGCCCAGGTGCTGGAGCTGTTCGCCCGCCCTGCCGAGGCGCCGGTGCTGACCTGGTGGAGCAGCACGCTCACCGACGCCGGCAACCACGCGGGCGGCCCGGGGTCGGCCATCGCCACCGCCGCCCTGGTCGACACCGACCGCCGGCTCGGGGTGTTCCTCGACGCCCTCGACCGGCTCGGGCTCGCCGACGACGTCACGCTGCTGCTCACCGCCGACCACGGCTTCGAGGCCGCCGACCCGCAGGTCCGCGGGAGCTGGAGCCCGGCGCTGCGGACGGCGGGGATCGAGCACCTGGACGAGGCCAACGGGTTCATCTACCTCGACGCGGACACCCATGTTGGCCCCGACAAGCGGTAGGAGACATGACGACCTGCGCGCGCTGCGGCACGACCGACGCCGGTGAGACGCCGCCGCTCACCTGGGTCTCCTCGATCGAGCGCGGGGCGCAGCGCTGGTACTGCGAGCGGTGCGCTCGGGAGAACCTGCGCAGCATCGAGGGGAAGCTGGACAGCGAGTGGTGGTAGCGCGATGAGCACGCCCGAGATCCGCGCGCAGTACGCGAAGCCCGGGAACCTGCAGGCGCGCGCTGTGCTGCACCAGCGCTACGGCACCGCGGGCGAGCCGTTCTTCCCGTGGGTGCGGAAGGGGCTGCCGCTGCGGCCGGGGGAGCGGGTGCTCGAGGTCGGAGCTGGCACCGGCGCGCTCTGGCGCCAGGCGGGGGTGCCGTCCGACGTGGCCCTGCTGCTCTCCGACACGTCGTCGGCGATGCGGGCCGAGCTCGCCACGGTCGCCCCGAGGTCGGTACTCGGTGCGTCGGCAGACAGGATTCCCCTGCACAGCAAGGCCTTCCATGGTGCACTGGCGCACCACTGCCTCTACCACCTGCCCGAGCCGGAGGACGGGGTGCGCGAGCTGGCCCGGGTCGTCCGCCCCGGCGGCTGGGTCTCGCTGCTCACCAACGACGCCGACAACCTGGCGCCGCTGTTCGCCCTGGCCGACCGCGCCGGGCTGGCCCCGCCGCCTGCGGTGACGCACAACGCCTTCCCTGGTGAGGTGGCCGTGGACCTGGGGCGCCGGCACCTGGTCGATGTCGAGGTGCGGACCTACGGCGGCCCCCTGGTCGTGCCCGACGCCCGGCCGCTGGTCGACTACGTGCTCTCCGCGCACTCCGAGGAGCCCTCGCCCGACCAGCTCGCCGCCCTGGAGCGCGAGGTCGCCGCGGCGCTGGCCGACGGCCCGCTCGTGCTGCCCAAGCGGGTGGTGCACGTGGTGGGTCGGGTGCCGCGAACAGCCGATTCATGATCAACAGGACTGGGTGAGGGTGCCCCGGAGCCGAACCTATTGGCTCTGGGGCACCCTCACCCAGTGAGCGCGCGCCCTCTCAGCCTGCGGCGCTGGTGGCCCTCGCCCCGGCGGTCGGCTGCTCCACCGCGGCCTTGAGCCGGCCGAGCGACTGCATCCACATCGGCGTCATGAGCCGCACGACCAGCCAGTCGAGCGGCGGGAACCGCCAGAACGAGCCGGGACGGCGCTCGATGGTGAAGCGGGTGCCGGTGCCCTCGGCGCGGAAGGTGGTCGTCATCGTGCCCATGACCGGCTGCGAGGCGCGGTCGGTGATGTGGTCGTTCGGCACGAACTCGGTGACGACGTCGAAGGCCTCCCGGCGCAGCGGGCCGATCTTGTAGACCCAGCTGGTGTAGGTGCCCACCCCGCCCTTGGCGCGCTTGACGTCGGTGAGCTCGATGAACCGCCTGGACTGCTCGGGCATCATCGCCCACTGGTGGTCGGGGTCCTGGTAGTAGTCGAAGACCTTCTCCACCGGGGCGTCGATGTAGACGCTGACACTGCTGGTCACGGCACGGCCCTCCTCGTCCCTGCCCGGCGGTCTGCTGCCCCGCTGCTTCCGCTCCCACGGTGCGCAGCGAGCAGGGACGGGGGCAGGGACGAAGCGCCCGATCGGCGCGAGCGGTCCGCCCGGCTCAGAGCGGCCCGTAGACCTCGTCCGGGTCGTCGGCGAATCCCGGGAGCCAGCGCATCAGCTCGCCGCGGAACGGCGCCGTGGTGCCGAGCTGGGAGAGCACGCCGATGCCGCCGAGCCACACCCGGTGGATGAGCAGGTAGGACGGCGGCAGGTTGAGCTTGAGCCCGAGGGTGTAGGTGGGCTGGCGCGGGTCGTTGATCCGGTTGAACTGCGCGCGCATCCACGCCCGCTCGAAGGTGAACTCCTCCACCGCCGCCGGCTCGATGAACGGCGCGAGGTAGTCGAGCAGCTGCTGGGCGTCCACCTGCACCTTGGCCCGGATGAACCCCTCCCGCCGCAGGCCCTCCACCACGGCGTCGGCGTCTTCCTCCAGCGCGACCCGCAGGAGGTGGCCGATGGACGGGGGCAGGCCGTCGGGCAGGCGGGACACCGCGCCGAAGTCGAGCACGCCCAGGCGGCCGTCGGGGAGCACCCGGTAGTTGCCCGGGTGCGGGTCGGCGTGCAGCAGTCCGGCGCGCGCGGGCCCGGAGAACACGAACCCGACCGAGAGCAGGCCGACCCCGACGCGCTCCTC
>JBQCIO010000086.1:0-12367 GCA_051953655.1 Motilibacteraceae bacterium | reverse complement strand
GGACCGGGGTGGGGACCGGTCCTGGCTCCCGTCGAACTGTTGATCGTTTGACACCACAAGGATCGACCCGGTGACCGGGGGTGGGGCGGGGACATACGTCCTGTGAAGGGGCCGAAAAGGTCCCCTCTCTCACCTGGACGGCCTCCGACGAGCCGTCGGAGCGCGTGGGAGAGCCGGATCAGAAGGCTGACGCCGTCGCCCGCGCGGATCTTGATGCACCCGCACGCTCGGCGAGGGTGCACCAGGCCTCAAGATCCGCAGAAACCGGCGGCCGGCCACCGAGAAGCGGCCCCCCGCCGGGCCGCCCCGTCAACGGCCGCCTTGGATCGAGACCACGGCCGAACCGGGGGGGCGGAGCGATCTGACCCTCACCATTCCTGCATGATCACGGCGAGCGGAACCCCTCACCCCACCGGCGGTTCCGGCCTCCCGAAGAACCACCCCTGCGCGTGCTCGCAACCCATCTCCCGCAGCAGCTCGACCTGCTCGGAGGTCTCCACGCCCTCGGCGGTGACGACCAGGCCGACAGCGTGGGCGAGGTCGACGATCGACTTCACCAGGGCGCGGTCCTTGGCCGAGGAGCCCAGCCGGGCCACGAACGAGCGGTCCACCTTGAGGAAGTCGAGCTCGTAGCGCTGCAGGTAGGACAGGGCGGACCAGCCGGTGCCGAAGTCGTCCAGCCCGAGCTGGGCGCCGGTGCAGCGCACGTGCTCGAGCGCGTGCCCGACGGCCGGGGTCGGTGCGAGCAGGGTGGACTCGGTGATCTCGACGACGAGCTGCCGGGGCGGCACCCGCCAGGCCGCGAGGACGGCGTCGAAGCGGGCGGCGAAGCGCGGGTCGGCGAGGGTGGCGCCGGAGACGTTGACGGCGACCCGGTCCAGCGCGTGCAGCCGGCCGGAGGCGTCGGGGACCTGCTGCCGCTCGGCCAGCGCGCGGGCGGCCCGCTCCAGCATCCAGAAGTCGACGTCGACGATCAGGCCGGTGCCCTCGGCGACGTCGATGAAGTGCTCGGGGAGGACCAGGCCGCGGTGCGGGTCCTGCACGCGCACCAGGGCCTCCGCGCTGACCACCCGTCCAGTGGCGAGCTCGACCACGGGCTGGCAGACGATGCGCAGGGCGTCGTCTCCTAGCGCTCGTCGGACCTGGACCTCGGCGGTCAGCCGGCGGTCGGCGTCCACCCGCAGGGTGTCGTCGAACACCACGGCCCGGTCGCGCCCGGCGTCCTTGGCCGCGTAGAGGGCGAGGTCGGCGTCGCGGAGCAGGTCCGCCTGGCTGGTCGAGGGATCGTCGGTCACGGCGATCCCCACGCTGCCGGTGGCGGTGATCGCGGTGCCGGCCAGGCGGTGCGGCTGACGCAGCGCGTCCAGGATCCGCTGGGCGACCTTCAGCGCGTCGTCGGGGTCGTCCAGGTGCTCGAGGACGACGACGAACTCGTCGCCGCCGAGGCGGCCGACCGTCGTGCCCGCCCGGGTGACGGCGCGCAGGCGCCCGGCCACCTCGACGAGCAGATGGTCGCCCTGCTGGTGGCCGAGACTGTCGTTGCAGCGCTTGAAACCGTCCAGGTCGAGCAGCAGCATCGCCACGTGCCCGCCGCGCCGGCGCAGCCCCTTGAGCGCCTGCTCGGTGCGGTCCTGCACCAGGGCGCGGTTGGCCAGGCCGGTGAGGGTGTCCGTGAGCGCCAGCCGCTGCAGCTCGGCCCGCTGCGCGTGCTGCTGGGTCAGGTCGACCACGTGCGCCATGAGGTAGCGCACGGACCGGTCAGGCCCGCGGACCGGCGTCACGACGACCCAGGCGGGCACGGCGTGCCCGTCCCGGTGCCGGTAGCGCTGCTCCAGGGTGACCGGACCGAGCTCGCCGGCCGCCAGCTGCGCGATCCCCTGGGCGTCGCGGTCGCGGCGCTCGGGGTCCACCCACAGGATCGGGTCCATCGCGAGCAGCTCGTCCACGCTCCACCCGAGCATGCGCGCCAGGGCGGCGTTGGCCCGGAGGACGCGCCGACGTCCGTCGGGCAGGACGTCGAACATGACCAGGCCGGTGGGGGCGTCGTCGAAGGCGATGCGGAACTGCTCCTCGCGGGCGGTCAGCTCCTGGGCGGCCGTCTCCTGCACGGTGACGTCCAGCGTGGCGCCGCGCAGCCCGACGATCCGCCCGGCGGCGTCGTACATCGGCCTGGTGCTGGACCGCAGGTGGCGCACCTCGCCGTCCGGTCGGACGATCCGGAAGACGTGCTCGTAGGGCTCCCCGTGCTCCAGCGCGCGGCGCTCCAGCTCGCCGCTGCTGTCCCGGTCGTCCGGGTGCACCAGGGAGAGCCAGGTCTCCGCATCGGGCGTCCCGCCGGGCTCGAAGCCGGCGAGCCGGTGCATCCCGGCCGACCAGCGCAGCGAGCCGGTGCCGGTCTGCCACTCCCACCAGGCCAGGCCGGCCATCTCCTGGGCTTCGGCCAGCCGGCGCTCGGACTCGGCGAGCTGCAGCGCGGCCGCCTCCCGCTCGCTGACGTCGAGAGTGGTGCCGAAGACGCGGACGACCGCTCCTGCCGGATCCGTCTCGACGTCGGACCAGCTCTGCAGAGTGCGCACGCTCCCGTCGGGGTGCACGACGCGGAAGAGGTTGACCGTGGGCCCGTCGGACAGCCGGGGCAGCATCTCCTCGGCCGCCGGCCGGTCGTCGGGGTGCATGCAGGCGAGCCACCCCTCGCCGTCGGGGGCGCCCTCCGCGGGGTCGATGCCGGCGAGCCGGAACATCGTCTCCGACCACACGTGGGAGTCCGAGGCGACGTCGTACTCCCACCAGGCCAGACCGGTGAGCTCTGAGGCGGCGCGCAGCCGCGCCTCGGACCCGGCCAGCGCCTGCACCGACGCCCGCGCGTCGGTGATGTCCAGGAAGGTGGTGACGACGCTGTCGACCTGGCCCGCCTCGCCCACCGGGGTCGCCGACACCGCGAGCCAGCGCAGCTGCCCGTCGGGGTGGTGGATGCCCATCGTGCGGCCGACGACGGCCCGCCCGGTCCGCAGCACGAGCGCGGTGGGATGGGTGTCGCCGGGCCAGTCCGACCCGTCGGGGTGGACCGTCCGCCAGACCGGGGCGGTGGCCCGGTGCGCGACGATCTCGTCCCGTCCTCGGCCGAGGATGCGCTCGGCCGCCGCGTTGACCATGACGATGCGGCCGTCGCCGTCGCTGACGGCGATGCCTTCGTCGATGGCCTCGAACACCGTGGTGAGCAGCCGCGCCTGCTCCCCCAGCGCGAGGGACATCCCCTCGCGCTCCTCGGCGAGCAGCGAGGTCGTCAGCCGGGCGGAGATGACGTCGCCGAACAGGGCGAGCAGCTCGAGGTCGGCTTCGTCGAAGGAGTCCGGCACCCCGCTCAGCAGGGCCAGCACGGCGACCTGCCGGCCGTCGCGCTCCAGCGGGGCCATGATCGAGGAGACCGCACCGGCCCCCAGGCTGACCGTCGCCAGGGTCCGCGGGTCGCAGCGGGAGTCGTGGCACAGCAGGGCTTCGCCGGTGGCCAGGGCCAGGCCGCCGAGCGTGCCGGCGCACGGGATCCGGTGCCCGACCGGGACGAGGCCCGGCCCGGCGGTGGCGAGCACGGTGAGGCTGCCGCCGCTCGTGGGGGCGGACACGATGGCCTGGTCGGCCTGCACCAGGTCCAGCGCCTGCCGGCAGGCCTCGTGCAGGACGTCCGCCGCCGACGCGTGGGCCACGGCCCGCAGAGCGGCCCGCAGGCGCTGCCGCTGCGACAGCGGGTCCTCGAGGTCCCCGCGACCGGGTCCCCGCTGCTGATGCGGGGGCTCAGGCGACGACTGGTGCGGTCGCTCGCTCGACCTCTCGTGCAACGGCCCCGTCACGGAAGCGCGAAGGCTCCGTGTGCTCGTCACCCTCACCCTCCCCGCTCCGCGTCCTTCCCTCCCTGCAACCTTTGCGCAGGTCCTGAGTGCGGAGATCGGCACCTGGCCGGGGGACTTGAGCGGGCCGGTCGCGTCAGAGGAAGTAGAGGCGGCCGAGCGGCACGGCGTCGACCGGCTCGCTGCGCACCGGCTCGCCGTCGAGGAAGACCTCGCCGGTGCGGGGGTCGACGTCGACGCGACCGAGGGTCCCGTTGCGCAGCATGTCCTGGTTGCCGATCGTCCTCGTCCCCTGGACCGCCACCCGGCGCCGGCGGGTGCGCAGCCCGCCGACGGCGCCCCGGTCGCCCTGACCGGAGCCCGCCTCCAGCATGGCCCGGGCGACGAAGACGACCGACAGCTCCGCCGGGGCGGCCCCGTGGGCGCCCACCTGCGGCCCGAGCACCAGCGGCTGGCAGTCGTCGGTGGCGGCGTTGGGGTCGCCGGTGACGCCCCAGGCCGGGAAGCCCGCCTTGAGCACCAGCTGGGGCTTGGCGCCGAACAGCTCGGGGCGCCACAGCACGACGTCGGCGAGCTTGCCGACCTCGAGCGAGCCGACCTCGTGCGCCAGCCCGTGGGCGATCGCGGGGTTGATGGTCAGCTTGGCGACGTAGCGCAGGACCCGGTCGTTGTCGTCGTCTTTGTCGTCGCCGCCACCAGCACCGGCGAGCGGCCCCCGCTGGGCGGCCATGGCCGCGGCCATCGCGAAGGTCCGTCGCACGGTCTCCCCGGCCCGCCCCATGCCCTGCGCGTCGGAGGAGGTGATGCCGATGAGCCCGAGGTCGTGCAGCACGCTTTCCGCGCCCATCGTGGCCGCGCGGATCCGGTCACGGGCCAGCGCGGCGTCGCCGGGCAGGTCCGGCTTCAGGCCGTGGACGGTCACGATCATCGGGTAGTGCTCGGCCACCGCGTCGCGGCCGAAGGGCAGCGTGGGGTTGGTGGACGAGCCGATGACGTTGGGCACGCCGGCCATCCGCAGCACGTCGGGCACGTGCCCGCCGCCGCAGCCCTCGATGTGGAAGGCGTGGACGGTGCGGCCGTCCAGCACGGCGAGCGTGTCGTCCACGGTGAGGCACTCGTTGAGCCCGTCGGTGTGCACGGCCACCTGCACGTCGTGCTCGTCCGCCACCCGCAGCGCGGTGTCCAGGGCGCGGGTGTGGGCGCCGAGGTCCTCGTGCACCTTGAACCCGCACGCCCCGCCCTCGGTGAGCGCCTCCACCAACGGTGCCGGGTCGGACGAGGATCCTCTGGCCAGGAAACCCACATTGACGGGGTAGGCGTCGAAGGCGCCCACCGCGTGGTGCAAGGCCCAGGGGGAGTTCACGCCCACGCCCCACACCGGGCCGAACTCCTGGCAGATCGCCGTCGTGACACCGGAGGAGAGCAGCGCCTCCATGATCCGCGGACTGAGCAGGTGCACGTGGGTGTCCACAGCGCCCGCGGTCGCGATGAGGCCCTCTCCGGCCACGATCGTCGTGCCCGTGCCGACGACGACGTCGACCCCGGCCATGGTGTCCGGGTTCCCTGCCCGCCCCATCGAGGCGATCCGGCCGCCCCGGATGCCGATCGAGGTCTTCCTCACGCCGAGAACCGCGTCGATGACGAGGACGTTGCTCACCACGACGTCGCAGGTCTCACGGACGGCGGCGGCCTTGAGGTGCATGCCGTCGCGGGCTGTCTTGCCGAAGCCGACGAGGAACTCGTCCCCCTCCGACTGGCTGTCGGACTGGACCCGCACCACCAGTCCGGTGTCGCCCAGCCGCACCCGGTCGCCGGCGCGCGGGCCGTGGACGGCGGCGTACTCCAGCGGGTCGACGTCGCCGCTGCCCCCGCCGTGCTCGTGACGGCTCATGCCTGGTCCCCCCACGTCGTGCTGAGGTAGCCGGTCGCGCGAGCCCGGGAGAAGGCCTCCGCCCGCACGGCCTCGTCGTCGAGCGGGCCGTCGACCAGGCCGGCGAAACCGATGGCGACCCGGTCGCCGGCGATGGGGACGGTCAGCACCTCGTGCGACGAGCCCGGTGCGAAGCGGACCGAGCTTCCCGCGGGCACCAGTAGGCGCCGGCCGTAGGCCGCCGGCCGGTCGAACCGCAGCCGCGGGTTGGCCTCGAACAGGTGGAAGTGCGAGGTGACGCTGACCGGCACCTCGGCGGTGTTCTCCACGACGAGCGGTAGGACTTCTCCGGCCGGCACTCCGACGGGCCGGTCCGAGGGCAGGACCGCGCCCGGAGCGGCCACGCCGAGCGAGCCGCCGCCGAAGGGGTCGCTGACGACGACCAGGCGGGTGCCGTCGTCGAAGAGCGCCTCCACGTGCACCTCGCGGACGACGTCGGCCACGCCGGGCAGGACGTCCGCCGGCCCGAGCACCTCCCGGCCCGCCTCGACCGCGTCGGCGAGGCGGGCGCCGTCACGGGCCGCCTCGCAGACCGTGTCGGCGATCAGCGCGGTGGCCTCGGGCACGTTGAGCCGGAGCCCGCGGGCCCGGCGGGCCCGGGCCAGCTCGGCCGCCGTGAACAGCAGCAGCCGGTCACGCTCGGTCGGCGTCAGTCGCACGGGCGGACCCTAGGGCATCCCCACCGGTCGCCCGGGGACGTTCTGCCCTGCCTGCAGGGATGCCGCGGCCGGACGGTGGAGCAGGTGGCGGGGCCGCCTCCCCGCGCCCGACTGCTCGAGGGGGAGCGATGACCGTCCTCACCGGCCCCAGCCCCGGCACCTATCCGGTCCGCGTCGACGCCGGCTTCGACCCGTCCGTGTCGCGCTGGCTGTGGCTCGTGAAGTGGCTGCTGGTGCTGCCGCACGTGCTGGTGCTCGCGGTGCTGTGGCCGGTGTTCTTCGTGCTGAGCCTGGTCGCGTTCTTCGCGATCCTCGTCACCGGCCGGTACCCGCGCCCCCTGTTCGACGTCACCGTCGGGATCCTGCGCTGGTCCTGGCGGGTGGCCTACTACTGCTACGCCGCCAACGGCACGGACAGGTACCCGCCGTTCACGTTCGCCGACGTCCCCGACTACCCCGCGCACCTCGAGGTGCCCTACCCCGAGCACCTGTCCCGCGGCCTGGTGCTGGTGAAGTGGTGGCTGCTCGCGCTGCCGCACTACCTGGTCGTGGGCCTGCTCACCAGCGGTGGCACGTACGCCGCCTGGCAAGCGGACACCGGGGAGTGGGTCACGCGCTCCAGCGGCCCGGGCCTCATCGGGCTGCTCGTCCTCATCGCCGTGGTCGTGCTGCTCTTCCGCGGCCGCTACCCGCGCGGGATCTTCGACCTCGTGCTCGGCCTGGACCGCTGGGTTCTCCGGGTCGCCGCCTACGCCGGGCTGCTCACCGACGCCTACCCGCCCTTCCGGCTCGACACCGGCGGCAGCGACCCCGGCACCGTGCAGCTCACCGCCCCCGGGCCCGGCGCCGGGCCGCAGCCGCCGGTGATGACGCCGGTGCCTCCGGTCCCGCCGGCGTACGGCGGGCCGGCCGCCGGACCCGCGTGGCCCGCGTCGCCGACGCCGCCCGTGCCGCCGGGCGGAGAGCACCGCGCCGAGCCGCCCGCTGCGCCGGGGTCCAGCACCGGCCGGGTCGTCGCCATCGTCCTGGGCGCCCTGGCGGCGCTGCTCGGGCTCGGTCTCACCGCCGCCGGTGCCGCCCTGCTCGCCGTCGACGCGCACCGCGACTCCGACGGGTTCCTGACCACCAGCACCGCGAGCTTCTCGAGCAGCACCCCGGCCCTGGTGTCCGAGCCGCTCGAGGTGAGCCTGCGCGACGTGCCCGGCGGAGCCGGGGTCCTCGGCGAGGTGCGCCTGCACGTCACGAGCACCACCGGCAAGCCGGTGTTCGTCGGGATCGGGGACGAGAGCGCCGTGCGGCAGTGGCTCGCCGGCACGGCCTACGACGAGGTGCGGGGGATCACCCAGCGCCCGCTCGGTGGGGAGAACACGCGGATCGGCGGCGTCGTCACCAAGATCCCCGCTCCGGTCACACAGACCTTCTGGACGGCCAAGGCGGTCGGCGTCCGTGACGTGACCGCGAGCTGGCGCGTGCAGAGCGGGACCTGGGTGGTCGTCGTGGCCAGCGCCAGCGGGACCCCGGGTGTCGACGTGCAGGCACGGGCAGCGGCCGACGTGCCGAACCTCGGCTGGATCGGCGGCGGGGTGCTGGCGGCCGGCCTCGTCCTACTGATCGTCGGAGCGAGCGTGGTGGTCCTGGCCGCGGTCAGGAAGCCGGCCGGTCCCCGATCGTCACCGTGAGCGTCTTGGTCTGACCGCCACGGTCCACGACGAGGGGCACCTGCTGGCCCGGATCGACGTCCCGGAGCGCGGCCAGCAGGTCCTCGGCGCTGGAGACCTTCGTGTCCCCGAGCTTGACGATGACGTCGCCGGGCTGAACGCCCGCCGTGGCCGCCGGACCGCCCCGCTGGACGCTGAGCACGGCCGCACCGGGCATGGGTTGCACGCCGAGCTGCTGCGCGACCTGCGGGGTGACCGTCGTCGGCCGGATGCCGAGATAGGCGTGCTTGGCCTTGCCGTTCTTGATGAGCTGGTCGGCGACGTCGACGACGGTGGGCGAGGGGATGGCGAACCCGAGGGCGACCGCGCCGGCGCTGGGCGGGATGTAGGCCTCGCTCAGCCCGACGACCTCCCCCTTGGCGTTCAGCACCGCGCCGCCGGAGTTCCCCGGCGAGATCGGGGCGTCGGTCTGGATGAGGTCGATCAGCGACTGCTGACCCTGCTGGGCCGAACCGGGGATCTCGCGGTGCAGGCCGGAGATGATGCCCGCTGTCACGGTGTTCTCGAACCCGAGCGGGCTGCCGAGCACGACGGCCAGCTCGCCCACCTGCGGCAGTCGGTCGGCGAAGGCCAGCGGCTGCACCGTGCGGTCGACCTTCACCACGGCGAGGTCGACCACGGGGTCGGTGGCCAGGACCTTGCCGGTGGTCCGGCTTCCGTCGGCGAAGGCGACCTGGACCTGGCGGGCGCTCTCCACCACGTGCGCGTCGGTGAGGATCGTCCCGTCGGCCTTGTAGACGACGCCGCTGCCCAGGCCCTTGGACGTGATGATCGTGACCACGCTGGCCTGCGCCTTCGCCACGACCTGGGGCACCGCGGCCAGCCCGGCGGTGGCCCCGGTGCCTGCGACCGCGGCACCGGTGCTCGCGGAGGGCGACGGCGAGGCGGAGGTGTCCGCGGAGGGCGCCGCGGTGGAGCCGGCCGAGCAGCCGGCGAGGGTGGCGGCGGCGAGCGCGACGGCCGCGACGGCACCGCCGGTCCTCTGCGCCCACGGGCGCTGGCGGGCAGGGCGGGAGCGAAGAGCGCGCGGCACGACATCTCCTGGCTGGGAGGCTGGCTGAGACGTCCTGCCACATACCCGTCCGTCGCAGCGTGCAACATCCCGTCGCCGGGTCGCGGCCTGGTGGTGCGCCGGACCCGCCCGGAGCGGGTGCGCGGCGGGCGGTTAGGGTAGATCGTCCCCTGAACGACGGCGTCCCGGACGACCTGCCCCCATAGCGGGCCGGCATCCCGCGGACCAGCAGCGCGAGGAGGCAAGTGCCCGTGGGTGCCACAGGCGGCTACGAATTCGTCGTCGTCGCGAACCGGCTGCCGGTGGACAAGGTTCAGGGTGAGGACGGAGAGGTCACCTGGCGGCGCAGCCCGGGCGGGCTCGTCACCGCGCTCGAACCGGTGATGGCGAAGGCGGACGGGGCCTGGGTGGGCTGGTCCGGTGGCGCCGGCGAGGCCGACCCGCCGTTCGACACGGCCGGGATGCACCTGGTGCCGGTGGGCCTCTCCCAGCAGGAGGTCGAGGACTTCTACGAGGGCTTCAGCAACGCCACGCTCTGGCCGCTCTACCACGACGTGATCGCCCCACCCACGTTCCACCGGCGGTGGTGGGAGACCTACGTGGAAGTCAGCGAGCGCTTCGCCGACGCCGCCGTCGAGCTGGCGGCGCAGGGCGCCACGGTGTGGGTGCACGACTACCAGCTCCAGCTGGTGCCGGCGATGCTGCGCGGCCGCCGCCCGGACCTGCGCATCGGCTTCTTCAACCACATCCCGTTCCCCGGCTACGAGATCTTCGCCCAGCTGCCCTGGCGGCGGCAGGTCGTCGAGGGGCTGCTCGGTGCCGACCTGCTCGGCTTCCAGCGGCAGGGCGACGCCACCAACTTCCTGCGTGCCTGCCGGCGCAGCGCGGGCCTGGGCACCCGCGGCGCCACGGTCACCGTGCCGGAGGGGGTCGCCGGCAGCGAGCAGACGCGGCAGGTGCGCGCGGCGCCGTTCCCGATCTCCATCGACACGGCCGCGTTCGCCGAGCTGGCGGCGCGGGAAGACGTGCAGGCGCGGGCACGGGAGATCCGGTCCGAGCTGGGCGACCCGAAGACGGTCATGCTGGGCGTCGACCGGCTGGACTACACCAAGGGCATCCTGCACCGGCTCAAGGCCTTCGGCGAGCTGCTCGACGACGGCGAGCTCCAGCCGCCGGACAACGTCTTCGTGCAGGTGGCCAGTCCCAGCCGCGAGCGGGTGGAGCAGTACCAGGTGCTGCGCGACGAGGTCGAGCAGCTGGTGGGCCGGATCAACGGCACGCACGGAACCATCGGCCACCCGGCCGTGCACTACCTGCACAGCTCGTTCCCCCGCGAGGAGATGGCCGCCCTCTACCTCGCCGCCGACGTCATGGTCGTGACGCCGCTGCGCGACGGCATGAACCTGGTGGCCAAGGAGTACGTGGCCTGCCGCGGCGACGAGCGCGGCGCCCTGGTGCTCAGCGAGTTCACCGGGGCGGCCGACGAGCTGACCGCGGCCTGGCGGATCAACCCGCACGACGTCGAGGGCACGAAGGAGGCCATCCTCGCCGCGGTCCAGGCCTCGCCGGCGGAGCAGCGCCGGCGGATGCGCGCCCTGCGCAAGAGGGTGAGCGCCTACGACGTCGACCACTGGGCGAGCACGTTCCTCGAGGCGCTGCAGCGCAGCTGAGAACCGAGCCAGCCGCGGGGCGGCAGCATGGACAGGCCCGGGACCGTCGGCTTGAGTGGGCCGCATGAGCCTGCGCACCTCGCCCTGGCCCGCCGGCGTCCCCTGCTGGGTGGACATCTCCGTCCCGGACGTCGAGCGGACGAAGGCCTTCTATACCGCCGTGCTGGGCTGGAGCTACGCGGGCGGTGAGCCGGAGTTCGGCGGCTACCTCACCGCGCAGGCCCGCGGGGCCGCGGCGGCGGGCATCGGGCCGCGCAGGGACGGGGCGCAGGCGGACGAGCCGGCGGCGTGGACGATGTACTTCGCGGCGGACGACGCGGCAGCGGTGCAGGCCGACGTCGAACGCCTGGGCGGGACGGTCGTCCTGCCGACCATGGAGGTCGGTCCGCTGGGGCGGATGCTCCTCGCGATGGACCCCACCGGTGCGCCCTTCGGCGTCTGGCAGGCCGGCGAGCACATCGGGGCCGGCGTGGTGAACGAGTCGGGGGCGTTCACGTGGGACGACCTGCGCTCGCCGGACCCCGCCTCGGCGCGCTCCTTCTACGGCGGGCTGTTCGGCTACCGGTTCGGGGACGTGCCCGGGGCGGGCGGCGACTACCAGGTCTTCGTTCTGCCGGACGAGCAGGCGCCGCTGGGCGGGATGGGCGGCCTGGTCGGCCCGGAGGGGACGCCGCCCCACTGGGTGGTCTACTTCGGCGTGGCCGACGCCGTCGCCGCGGCGCTGGCGGCCGAGGCGGCCGGCGGCGCCGTCGTCATGCCGCCGTTCGAGACGCCGTTCGGCCGCATGGCGGGTCTTCGGGACCCCGACGGGGCGCTGTTCTGGACGGTCGAGAGCGCCGCGCAGGAGCACCCCGACCGGGAGGGCTGACCGGACAGCGGCCGGTGGTTCAGGCGGCCTGCGGGACGGCCGCGGTCTCGTGCTGGACGGTGACCAGGACCCCGGTCAGGCAGCGGAAGCAGGTGGGGAGCGTCCGGCGCCCGAGCAGCGCGGCCATCTCGCGCGACCCCGCCGGCAGCCACACCTCGCCCCGGCAGCCGGTGCAGCTCTCCGCCGTCGCCCCCACCGGGGGCCGCGAGTCCGAGCCGCACCGGTCCACGCAGGGCACGACGCCCGCACCGCTCGTGACTGGGGTGAGCCTGCTGACCGGCATGTGCCGAGGCTGCCGCCCTGGCGCGGGCAGGTCCATGACGAGCAGATGACGGTCTCGTCGCAATTCCTCCGGGCCGACCGCGACGCGAAGGTCAGGAGGAATGGCGCGAGGGGGAATATCTCGGCCCCGTCACTCGCTGTCGCAACCATGAGCACCACCTACGACGTCTCCGAGAACGACACCTCGACGTCCGAGGCCGCCTGGCCCGAGCAGGTCGCCAACCCGCGACGCACGAAGATCTGACGAGAGCCGCGCCCTGACGAAGGGCGGAACGACGAGGCAGCCCCCGCCCCCCAGGGCGGCGGGGGCCGCGTTCTGTCCGCGGCCGCCCGCGGTCCGCGGGCGCGGTGGGTGCGCGCCGCGTGCTGTCCAGGGCGCACCCGCA
>JBQCIO010000085.1:0-26887 GCA_051953655.1 Motilibacteraceae bacterium | reverse complement strand
GCCTCGCCGACGACCTGCGCCGCGACCTCACCACCAACGAGCGGCTGGACGCCTTCGTCGCACGGCTCACCACGCAGAGCGAGACCCGGGCGGTGCTGGGTGACCTGGTGGGCGCGCTGCGCCGCTCGCTGCTGGAGCTGGTCGACGACCCCACCAGCGAGCTGCGGGTGCGCTCGCGCGAGCTGGTGGCCGGCTGGGGAGCGCGCCTGGCGACCGACCCGAAGGCGGCGACCAAGGTGGACGAGCGGATCGCCCGGCTGGCGGTGCACGTCGTCAGCTCCTACCGCGACGAGATCACCCGGCTCATCACCGACACGGTGGACCGGTGGGACGCGGACGAGACCTCCCGCCGGCTCGAGCTGCAGGTGGGGCGCGACCTGCAGTTCATCCGCGTCAACGGCACCGTGGTCGGCGCGCTGGTGGGGCTCGTCATCCACGCGGTGACGACCCTGCTGCCCTGAGGGCTACCGTCTGCTTCGTGCGGGGGCACCTCTACGACTCCATCGGGCACGGCTACGCCGCCGGTCGGCGCACCGACCCGAGCATCGCCGCGCGGATCCATGCGGCGCTCGGCGATGTCGTCTCCGTCCTCAACGTGGGCGCCGGCACCGGCTCCTACGATCCGTCGGACCGTCGCGTGCTCGCCGTGGAGCCGTCGGCCGTGATGCGGGCCCAGCGACCGGCCGGCGCCGCGCCGGTCGTGGCCGCCGTCGCCGAAGCGCTGCCCTTCCGGGCCGGTGCCTTCGACGGCGCCATGGCGGTCCTGAGCGACCACCACTGGCGTGATCCGGTCGCGGGCCTGCGCGAGATGCGACGGGTGGCCGGGCGCGTGGTGGTCTTCCAGTGGGACGGCACCCGCTTCGACGACTTCTGGCTGGTGCGCGACTACCTCCCCGAGGTGAAGTACCTGGGCGGTGCCGTGCCCTCGCTCGCCGACCGGGCCGCGGCCATCGGTGCGTCGATGTCGCCCGTGCCCGTCCCGGCCGACTGCACCGACGGCTTCTTCCACGCCCACTGGCACCGCCCGCACGCCTACCTCGACCCTGCCGTGCGGCGCGCGACGTCGGTCTGGGCGCGGGTGGGGGAGCAGGTCGAGCGGCGTGCGGTGGCGGCATTGGCCGCCGACCTCGCCGACGGAACCTGGGAGCGGCGGAACGGTCACCTGCTCGAGCTGGACGAGCTCGACCTGGGGGCGCGGCTGCTGGTGGCGGGGTGAGGCCTACAGCTCAGCGCGCCGCCAAGTCGTCATGTGCAAGACGTAGCCCTTGCGCTCGCGCCGCACCAGCGGTTCGTCGGTGAGCGAGAACCCGGCCGCCACAGCCGTCGCCTGGCTGGCCTCGTTGCCGACGGCGATCCGCAGCCGGGCGCTCCGGTAGCCGGCCTGGCGAGCCCACGGCATGAGCGCGATCATCGACCGTGCCGCGAGAGCCTGCCCGCGGTGCTCCACGCCGACGGCGTAGGCGAACTCGCAGACCCCCGGCTCGTCGGTGCCGAACAGCAGCACCTCGCCGAGCGGCGCGGCCCCGTCGGTCGTGATGGCCAGCTGGAGCAGCCCGTGCGCGCGCCCGGCGTGCGCGGCGTCGACGTAGGTCCGGGCCGCCTCCTCGTCGAACGGGTGGGCCAGCGGCGTCCACCGGTCCATCTCCGCCGTGTCGAAGAGCTCCACCATCGCCGGGACGTCGGCGACGGTCCAGGGCCGGAGCACGAGCCAGTCGTGCTGGATGCTGCCCCCGCCCCAGGGATCGATGGCGGTCGCAGAATCACCGGCTGGGTCGACCACGTGAAGGGTCCCTTCTGCCCACGGGTTCGTCACAAGGGCACCTGCACCCAATCACAGCAGGACGGCGTGACGCGGTCGCGCCGCCCTCAGCAGGGTGGTGGTTCTCGTCGGATCCAGGGGCGGGCGGGGTCGATCCAGGCGGGTGGGCGCCATTCGACGACGCCGGGTTCGGTGGTGCGTCGGAGGTCCCAGCCGCCTTCGTGGACGAGCCAGTGCTCGTGCCCGCACAGGGGTGCGCTGTTGGCGAGACTCGTGGGGCCGTCGTCGGCCCAGTGGTTCAGGTGGTGGGCGGTGGTCTGCGACGGCGGGGCGTTGCAGCCGATGCCGCAGCAGCCACCGAACTCGACGGCCAGCGCATGGTAGATGGTGGCGGTGGCCAGGCGGACCTCGCGGCCGAGGTCGAGCGGTTGGCCCGTGCTGCCGAGGACGGCGGGGACGAGCTTGGCGTCGCACGCGAGGCGTCTCAGGGTGGCGGGGGCGAGCCGGTCGCCGTGCTCGGTGAGTCCGGGCAGGTAGACGGCGGGCTGGCCCGTCTCGGCGTCGACGAGCCCGGCTGCGGTCGTTCGGGACTCCAGCGTCTGCAGCGGCATGGTGATGAGCGCTTGGACGGGTTCGCCGTGCCGCAGGGGCAGGTCGTCGTGGTCGGCCGCGAGGCGGACCAGGGTGGCGAGGGCGTCGGCGCGGCGCTGGGGCAGGGTCCTGCGCGCCGACCGGGGTAGCGCGGATTCCTCGTCGTTCTCGGCGTCGGTGCGCATCACCGCGTCGAGGGTGGTCATCAGCAGGGACGCGGTCTCCTTGGTCAGGCGCCCGCTGATCCGGTACATCGCCCCGTCGGTGGCCACATCCGGGGTGATGGTGACCTCGCGCAGGGAGTGCGCGAGCTTCTCGTCCTCGTCGAGCGTCCTGCCGCGGTCGGGGTCCAGGACGTCGGCGATCCTCGCGGCGGCCACGGCGAGGTGCTTGCGGGTCAGCCGGGGCGCCCAGTCCAGGAGGAACTCCTCGCCCTGCTCGACCTCCTCGACGGTGACGGTGCCGATCCGCTTGATCAACCGGAGCCCGTCCACGATCGCCAGGGCCTTGGTCTCGCACACCGACCCGTCGGCGATCGCGGCCAGGATCTGGTCGCTGCCCTCCCGGGCCAGGCGGACCTGCTTGGCCGCGTCGACGTGGTCGATCGTGAGCAGCTGGGCCAGCCAGAACGGGGTGGTGCGGGCGTGCACCGCGTCGGCCACCGAGCGATCGTCGGCCTCCTTGACCAGCGAAAGGCGCAGCGCGGCGAGCTGGTTCTCGAGCGACACCACCAGCTGCAGCGACGGGCCGAGCTGCCCGGAGTCCAGCTGCCACACCGGCGCCGCGAACGCCCGCGCGACCGCCTCCTGCACCGCGGCCAGCGCGCAGGTGAGCGCCTGCTGCGGCGGCCCGGCGATGTCCTCTGACACACCTCGAACCTAGACGCGGGTACCGACAGTTCTGCCTGCCAGACAGCCAAAATCCGACCCGATCAGGTCACGACTCCTCGACTGGCTAGAGCCGTTCTTGAGCGTCTTGTGGAGCTTGGCCAGGCCTGCCTCTCACTCCTCGATCCGCGTCCCCACCGGCGTCGCCAGCTCGACCGTGCGACCCACGGTGCAGAGGCGGTCGTGCGAGCGCTGGACGGCGTCGGGGAGCAGGGCGCGGGCGGCGTCGCCGGCGTCGCCGTCGGGGAAGGTGATCCGGAAGGTGACCTCGACGTCGGTGAGATGGTTGCCGTTCTCGTCACGCACCTTGTCCGCCTCCACGGTGAGCGAGAACGAGCTCGGCTCGGCGCGGCGGGTGGTGAGGATGTCGACGTCGATGGCGGTGCAGCCGCCGATCGCGGCGAGCAGCAGCTCGGTCGGGGTGAAGGACTCGCCCCCGGTGGCCATGGTCAGGGTGCCGCCTCGCTCGTTGCGGGCCACGAAGGTGCCGGCCGCGGTGCGCTCGACGACGACGGTGCGGTGGGTGTCAGCCATGCCCCGACCGTGCCAGAGGAGTCAGCGCGCGGTCCAGGCGTACTCCACCTCGGGGCGCCCGGTGCGGCCGTAGCGCTGGCGGCGCACGGCGGTCCCGGACTCGGCCAGGTGCTCGAGGTAGCGCCGGGCGGTGACCCGGGAGACGCCGCACTGGATCGCCACCTGCGCCGCGGACAGCGCCCCGGGCTCGTCCTGCAGGGCGCGGGCGACCGCCTCGAGGGTCTCCGCCGACAGCCCGCTGGGCAGCGTGCCCGACGAGACCCCGCGCAGCGACGCCAGCGCACGGTCCACCTCGCCCTGGCCAGCCGCCATGCCGCCGGCCTGCACCTGCTCGCGGTAGGAGGAGTAGCGCTCGAGCTTGTCGCGCAGCGAGGCGAAGGTGAACGGCTTGAGCAGGTACTGCACCACGCCGACGGACACCGCCGCCCGCACCGAGGCGAGGTCGCGCGCGGACGTGACCGCGATGACGTCGACCGGGGCACCGGCGCCCCGCAGCGCCCGGCACACCTCCAGCCCGTGCAGGTCGGGCAGGTTGAAGTCGAGCAGCAGCACGTCGACGGGGCGGTCGCGCACCGCCCGCAGCGCGTCCCGCCCGCCGTTCACCACTCCCGCGACCTCGAACCCGGGCACCCGCCGCACGTAGGTGGCGTGCGCCTCGGCCACCAATGGTTCGTCCTCCACCACGAGGACCTGGACCGCCCCGGTCATCGGGCTGGCTCCGATGCTCCGTAGGAGTCCCGGGCTGCGAAGGGCAGGACCGCGAGGAGCGAGGCGCCGACGTCGTCAGGTCCGGCCGGTGCGACCTCCAGCCGCCCACCGTGCCTGCGCAGGACCTCCTGCACGAGGGACAGCCCGAGGCCGCGGTTGCCGGCCGCGCCGGCGGCGGGTTTGGTTGACCAGCCCCGCTGCAGCGCGCGGTCCAGCTGCTG
This sequence comes from Motilibacteraceae bacterium, assembly GCA_051953655.1. GTDB lineage: Bacteria > Actinomycetota > Actinomycetes > Motilibacterales > Motilibacteraceae > JBQCHF01. Next base: position 22,187 of record JBQCIO010000085.1, on the reverse strand, counting down.
CGGGCTCAGTCCCGGACCGGTGTCGCGGACGCGTACTCGCACGGCGGCCTCGTCGCGCTCGATCAGCACGTGCACCTTCCGGGGTGGCGGCGTCTCCAGCACGGCGTCGACCGCGTTGTCCACCAGGTTGCCCACCACCGTCACGAGATCCCGGGCCGGGACCCGCTCGCCGATGTCGTGCCCACGCCGCTGCCCGTGCTGCTCGACGACCAGCTCGACCCCGCGCTCGTGCGCCTGCGCGGCCTTGCTCAGCAGCAGCGCGGCTAGCACCGGCTCGTCGACGTCGTCCAGCAGCTGGTCCGCCAGGGCCTGGGACAGCTCGAGCTCGGCGGTGGCGAACTCGACGGCCTGCTCGTAGCGCCCGGTCTCGACCAGGGCCACCACGGTGTGCAGGCGGTTGGCCGACTCGTGCGCCTGCGAGCGCAGTGACTCGGCGAACGCGCGCGTGGAGTCCAGCTCGCCGGTGAGCTCCTGCAGCTCGGTCCGGTCGCGCAAGGTCGCCACGGTGCCGAGCACGCGGCCCTCCCACACGGCGTCGGACTGGTTGACCACGAGGACCCGGCCCGCCGCCGGGTGCAGCTCGTCGTCCATCGCGCGCCCCTGCTCCAGGGACGACGCGAGCGCGTCGGGCAGGCCGAGGTCGGCGACCAGACGGCCCAGCACCGGGTCCCGGTCGGTCCCGGCCGGCGCGGCGGGCAGCCCGAGCAGCCGGCGTGCGCCGTCGTTGAGCAGGGCCACCGTCCGGTCCCGGTCCAGCACCACGACGCCCTCACGCACGGCGTGCAGGACCGCGTCGTGGTGCTCGAGCATCCGCCCCATCTCGACCGGCGTGAGCCCCCGGGTCTGCCGCCGGAGCCGGCGGCTGACCAGCACCGCGCCGGCCACGGCGACCAGCAGGAGCAGCAGGAGTGCGCCGCCGAGCAGGGGCAGCTGGTGCAGCAGCTGCTGATGGATGGAGGCCGTCGTGATGCCCACGGAGACCAGGCCCACGATCTGTCCGCCCGCGTCCCGGATGGGCGCCACCGCGCGCACCGACGGGCCGAGCGTTCCGGTGTAGGTCTCGGTGAAGGCCCGCCCCGCCAGCGCCGGGGCGATGGTGCCGATGAACGGCTCACCGATGCGCGACGGGACCGGGTGCGACCAGCGGGTGCGGTCAGGAGCCATGAAGACGACGAAGTCGACGCCGGTGTCGCGCCGCACCCGCTCGGCGTAGGGCTGCAGCACCGCCGGCGGGTCGGCCGAGGTGGCCGCCGCGGAGACCTGTGGGCTCACCGCCAGGGTTCGGGAGAGCACGAGGACCTCGTCGCGCACACGGTTCGTGGTCCGCGACTGGGCCTGCAGAGTGGCGGCCAGAGCGGCCGCGAGCAGCACGAGCACGAGCAGCAGCACCTGCAGAGCGAGCAGCTGCCGCGCGAGGCTCCATCGACCCGGACGCACCTGACCAGTGTGCCGGGTGCGTGAACGTAACGAACGAAAGGGTGACCTCTCGGTGTGACGACAGCCACAGTTCCCCAGACCCGGCGGGACGGTCCCGCCGGTGCAGCGAGAAGGCAGGAGCAGGCATGGCCTCCCCGCACACCGCGTCCCTGTCCGGCCCGTCGGCCGGCGGAGCCGCTCCGCACCGCGACCGGACCCACTGGCTCTACCTGTCGGTCATCGTGGCCGTCGTGGCCGGCGTCGTCGTCGGCCTGGTCGCCCCCGACGTCGCCAAGCAGCTCAAGCCGCTCGGCACGGCGTTCGTCGCGCTCATCAAGATGATGATCAGCCCGATCATCTTCTGCACCATCGTGCTGGGCGTCGGCTCGGTGCGGCAGGCCGCCCGGGTCGGCCGCGTCGGCGGTCTCGCGCTGGCGTACTTCCTCGTGATGTCCACGGTGGCGCTGGCGATCGGCCTGGTCGTCGGCAACCTGCTGCACCCGGGCAGCGGCCTGCACCTGACCGCGGCGGCCAAGGCGGCCGGTGGCAAGGCGGCCGGCGGCGAGAGCTCGGGCACCATCGACTTCCTGCTCGGCATCATCCCCAAGACGCTGGTGTCCTCGCTGACCGCCGGCGAGGTGCTGCAGGCGCTCTTCGTCGCGCTGCTCGTCGGGTTCGCCGTGCAAGCCCTCGGCCCGTCCGGCCAGCCGATCCTCACCGCGGTGGGCTACTTCCAGCGGCTCGTCTTCAAGATCCTCGCCATGGTCATGTGGACGGCCCCGATCGGTGCGTTCGGTGCGATGGCCGCGCTGGTCGGCGCAACCGGCGTCGACGCGCTCAAGGGTCTGGCCGTCGTGATGCTCGGCTTCTACGTGACCTGCGCCATCTTCGTGTTCGTGGTGCTCGGGGCGGTGCTCCGGCTCGTGGCCGGCATGAACGTCTTCTCGCTGCTGCGCTACCTCGCCCGCGAGTTCCTGCTCATCCTGTCGACGTCGTCGTCGGAGACCGCGCTGCCGCGGCTCATCGCGAAGATGGAGCACCTGGGTGTGAGCCGCTCGGTGGTCGGCATCACGGTGCCGACCGGCTACTCCTTCAACCTCGACGGCACCGCCATCTACCTCACGATGGCCTCGCTGTTCGTGGCCGACGCCCTGGGCAAGCCCATGTCGATCGGGGAGCAGATCGGCCTGCTGCTGTTCATGGTCGTGGCCAGCAAGGGCGCGGCCGGCGTCAGCGGCGCCGGTCTGGCCACGCTGGCCGGTGGCCTTCAGTCGCACCGGCCCGACCTCGTCGACGGCGTCGGCCTGATCGTCGGCATCGACCGGTTCATGTCCGAGGCCAGGGCGCTGACCAACTTCGCCGGCAACGCCGTGGCCACCGTGGTGGTCGGTGCGTGGACTGGCGAGCTGGACAAGGGGCAGGCGGTGCGTGTGCTCTCCGGCGAGCTGCCCTTCGACGAGTCCACCAACCTCGACCAGGTGGGGCCGGCCGACGCGCCCGCCCCGGGCGAGCCGCTGGACGTCCGCGACGCGCGCGAGGTCGCACGGGCCTGAGCACGTACCACACGGGGGCGCCGGAACTTCTCGTTCCGGCGCCCCCGCCGTGTTTCCTCCCCGCCAGCCCGGACAGCCCTGCATACGGAAGCGGCACCGTGCCCGGGCGGGGCCGCAGCGAGCAGAGGGAGAGGCATGAAGGCCGTCGTCTATCAGGGTCCCCGCAAGGTCGTCGTCGAGGACCGGCCCGACCCGCGCGTCCAGGACCCCAACGACGCGATCGTGCGCATCACCACCACGAACATCTGCGGCTCGGACCTGCACATGTACGAGGGCCGCACCAGCGTGGAGGAGGGCAAGATCCTCGGCCACGAGAACATGGGCGTCGTCGAGGAGGTCGGCCCGGGCGTCACCCGGGTCAAGAAGGGCGACCGCGTCTCGGTGCCGTTCAACATCGCCTGCGGGACCTGCCAGAACTGCAACAACGGCTGGACGTCGTTCTGCCTGCGCACCAACCCCACGCCGGGGGTCGACGGCGCTGCCTACGGCTACGCCAACATGGGTCCCTACGAGGGCGGCCAGGCCGAGTACCTGCGGGTGCCCTACGCCGACTTCAACCTGCTCGAGCTGCCGCAGGGCACCGAGCACGAGAACGACTTCACCATGCTCAGCGACATCTTCCCCACCGGCTACCACGGCACCGAGATGGCCGGGGTGGGACCGGGGGACACCGTGGTCGTCTACGGCGGCGGCCCGGTCGGCTGGATGGCCGCGCACTCGAGCTTCCTGCGCGGCGCCAGCCAGGTCTTCGTGGTGGACAAGGAGAAGGACCGGCTCGCCCTGGCGGAGAAGATCGGCGCCACGGGCATCGACTACTCCAGCAGCGACCCGGTGCAGGCCGTACTGGACGCCACCAAGGGCATCGGTGCCGACCGCGGCGTCGACGCCGTCGGCTGGCAGGCGCACGACGCGAGCGGCGACGAGCACCCCGAGATGGTGCTGGACAACCTGGTCGCGTCGGTCCGCTCCGCCGGCGGCCTCGGCATCGTCGGCGTCTACGTGCCGTCGGACCCGGGTGCGCCGACCGAGGGCGCCAAGCAGGGTCGCATCGGCTTCGACTGGGGCACCCTGTTCACCAAGGGCATCCAGCTCGGCACCGGTCAGGCGCCGGTCAAGCGCTACAACCGGTACCTGCGCGACCTCATCATCGCCGGGCGGGCCACGCCCGGGATGATCGTGAGCCAGGAGCTCGGGCTGGCCCAGGCGCCCGAGGGCTACCAGCGCTTCGACGCCCGCGAGGACGGCTGGACCAAGGTGCTGCTGCACCCCGCCGCCTGAGCCTTCTCCTCCAGGGCGCCCGCGGCCTGATCCTCGGCCGCCGCAGCCGGCAGACGCCGCCCCCTTCGTCCCGACCCGGGACGGAGGGGGCGTGCACGTGCGGGCCCAGCGGGGGTAACACCGAGAGGTGGGCATCGTTCGGGTGGGCATCTCCGGCTGGTCGTACGCCGGCTGGCGCGGCGACTTCTACCCGAAGGGTCTGGCGCACCGGCGCGAGCTGGAGCACGCCACGTCGTTGCTGTCCACGGTGGAGCTCAACGCCAGCTTCTACCGGCTGCAGAAGCCGACCTCCTACACGGCGTGGTACGCGCAGACCCCGCCCGGCACCCTGTTCGCGGTGAAGGGCTCGCGCTACATCACCCACGTGCGCAAGCTCGCCGACGTCGAGGCCGCGCTGGCCAACTTCCTGGCCAGCGGCCTGCTCGCGCTGGGCGAGAAGCTCGGACCGCTGCTGTGGCAGCTGCCGCCCACCCTGCCTTTGGACGCCGAGCGGTTGGACGCCTTCCTGTCCCTGCTGCCGCGCACCAGCGGCCAGGCGGCACTGCTCGCGCAGCAGCACGACCCCCGCTTCGAGGGTCGGGTCTGGACCACCACCGACGTCGACCGCCCGCTACGGCACGCCATCGAGGCGCGGCATCCGTCCTACGCGGGGTCGGAGTACGTCGAGCTGCTGCGTCGCCACGTTCGCCACGCCGTGGCGAACGTGGTCTCGGACAGCGCGGGGCGCTACCCGATGCTCGAGGACGTCAGCAGCGACCTGGTCTACGTGCGTCTGCACGGGGCCGAGGAGCTCTACACCAGCGCCTACGAGGGACCGCTGCTGGACCGGTGGGCGGAGAAGATCCGGGCGTGGGCGGCGGGGCGGGACGCCCCGGGGGCCGCGCTGTCCGGACCGCCCGCGCCGGCGCTGCCCGGCGGGCGCGACGTCGTCGTGTACTTCGACAACGACGCAGCAGGCCACGCCCCCTGGGACGCCCTCGCGCTGGCCCAGCGGCTGGGTCTGCCGTGTCCGGTGCCCGGCCGGCCCGTCCCGGCCCGGCCGAGGCGATGAGGCGTCAACGGCGCGACGGCCGACGGGTCGTGCGTCCGACGCGGGTCGCTGCTGTCATCCGCCTCTGTTGGTGCTGAGCACGGTCAACGGCGCTGATGACGGCGGAAGCGGGCGTGGGGGCGGGTCTGCTGGCCGGCCGGCGGTCGCGGGCGTTGTCCGGGCACGCGTCGAGCTGTTGCGGCGCCCGAGTGGACAGCTGGTGCACGACACGCCGGCGAGTCGGCCACCAACGTTCCAGTCGATCACCGCACTGCGCAGACTGTGACGGTAGAGGTGCGACACGCCCCGAGAAAGCATGCAATGCCGTCACATTGTTCGCGACAGGCCGGCGGGACCCGTCCCGAGCGGGGCCGCCGCCGTCACCAGCGCTTTTCAACCCCGGCCCCGACCGCCGCCGGCCCGCCGAGCCCGCTCCAGCGGGTCCGGCCGTCGACACCAGCGCCTTCCACCCCCGAGCAGGACCGCCACCCGCCCCTACCGCCGCACCTCCTGTGCCGTCCGCGTCGCCAGAGCGCGTTCGGCGGCGGCCAGCACCTCGACCACGTGCACGCCGAGCGCCAGGCCGGCCGGGTGCGCGGGCCCGCCGTCGGCGGCAGCGACCAGCTCGTCGACGGCGGTGGCGAAGGCGAGCTTCGCCGGGCCGCTGGACGGCAGGTGCTCGACGCCGCGCTCGCCCCACACGGTGAGGTCGCTGCGGGCGGCGGCGGGGGGAGCGGTGAGGCTCAGCACGGCGCTGCTGGTCGCCCCGCGCTCGTGCGCGAGCAGCAGCCGCACCGTGTCGCCCTGGCCGGCGACCGCCTGCACCGAGACGACCTCGCCGAGCAGCGGCACCAGCATCGACAGCGCGTGCGGGCCGACGTCCCACAGCCCGCCGTGCTCCTGGCGCCACTCCGACTCCGCGTAGGGGCTGCCCGGCGCGAAGATGTTGCCCGTCCAGGCGGCCTCCGCGCCGCTCCATCCGGGCGCGGCGCTCATCTCGTAGAGCCAGGCCCGGCGGGCGGCGTCGAAGCGCGAGGTGAAGAAGACGACCGAGGCGATCCTCGACCCTTCGGCCGCCTGCGCGAGCTCGTGGGCGTCGTCGGGGGACAGGGCCACCGGCTTGTCCAGCAGCAGGTGCTTACCGGCCCTGGCTGCGGTGATCGCGTGCGCGGCCTGCACCGGCGGGGGCACCGCCAGGGCCAGGGCGTCGACGGCGTCCAGCAGCGCCTCGACGTCGGCGTAGGGCCGGGTCCCGAGCGCTGCCGCTGCCGTGGACGTCCGGCCGGGGTCGCGTCCCCAGACGCCGACCAGCTCGGCCCTCGGATGCCGGGCGAGGACCTTCCCGTGCACCGTGCGCGCCCAGTGGCCCGTGCCCACCAGTCCGAACCGCACCGACCCGCCTCCTCGCTGCCCGCCGCTGCCGGCGGGCCGAGCGGTCACGCTATCCGACCGCTCCCCGACGGCCGCGGGCGCAACCGCGTGGTCGGCAGCGGCGGCGCGGGCAGCGCGTCGCCCGAGTAGCCGACGACGTGGCTGAACCGCCGCCCGGCCGCCCAGTCCTCGCGCGCCTGCGCGATGTCCTCGTGCGTGCGCCCGACGAAGTTCCACCACATGAGCAGGTCCTCGCCGAACGGCTCACCTCCCAGCCGCCGGGCGCGGCCCGGCCGGTCGGGGCGCAGCCGCAGCGACCGGGGGCCGCGCCCGAGATGCGCCAGGTCGCCCGGCTGCACCGGCACGCCGTCGACGTCGACCGTCTCGTCCAGGGCCAGCACCGCGTGCTCGAAGCCAGGGTGGAGAGGCACCATGGCGGGACCGCGGAGCGACAGCTCGGCGCCCAGCAGCGGGCTGTAGGCCGCCGCCGGGGAGCCCACACCGTCGAGCTCGCCCATGAGCACCTGGGCCTGGACGCCGGGACAGGACCAGCGCGGGAGGTCGGCGTGGTGCTCGAAGTGCGCCGGCTGGTGACGGGAGGCGTCCGGCAGCGCCACCCAGAGCTGGACGCCGTGCAGCAGTCCACCGGGCCGCGGCACGGAGGTCTCGGCGTGCGCGATGCCCTGGCCGGCCGTCATGAGGTTGAGCTGGCCAGGGGCGATGACCTGCTCGCTGCCCAGGGAGTCCTGGTGCAGCACCTCGCCCTCCAGCAGCCAGGTGACCGTCTGCAGGCCGACGTGCGGGTGCGGCGGGACGTCCATGCCCTGGTCTGCCAGCGGCACCGGGCCGTAGTGGTCGACGAAGCACCACGCCCCCACGGTGCGCAGCGAGCGGTGCGGCAGGGTGCGCCGGACGTGCAGCTTGCGGGTTCCTCCCAGCGGCACCTCGCGCGCGGGCAGCACCTCGGTGACGGCCCCGTCGTCGTCCCCCACCGGCAGCACCGCGGCCGGGGCAGCGCCGGGCCCCTCCGGGTCGCGCAGCAAGTTGCTCACGCAACCAACGTACGTCGCAAGCCCGGCCTTGCCCAGACCTGGACCGGTGGTCAGGTGCCGGTCCGCGCACCGTCCCCGGCGAGGTCGGTGAGGTCGGCCGGCTCCTCGTCCTCGCCCACCGTGGGCTCGTCCTTCAGCTCGCCGCGGCGGCCGTCGTAGACGTCGCGCACGATGACCTGCACGATCCCGGCCACGGGGATGGCCAGCAGCGCACCCAGCACGCCGGCGAGCTCCACCCCGACCAGGATCGAGAACAGCACCGTGAGCGGGTTGAGCTTCACGGTGCGGCTGAGGATGACCGGCTGCAGCAGGTGGTTCTCCAGCTGCTGGTAGACGAGGAAGAACACGACGGCGGCGATGCCGGCCGGCACCGAGTGGACGAAGGCGGCCACGCAGGCGACGGCCGCGCCGATGGTGGCGCCCACCAGCGGGATCAGGTCGGTCAGGGCCACGAACAGCGCGATGAGACCCGCGAACGGCACACCGGCCACCCGCAGCACGACGAAGGTGAGCGCGCCGCAGATCACCGAGATGAGCAGGTTCCCGGAGAGGTACCCGGTCACGGTGCGCGCGCAGTCGGCGCCGACCCGGCGAACTCTGCGGGCGCGGCCTTCGGGCAGCAGGTTCAGCGCGCTGTCGATGATCAGCGGTCCCTCGAGCACCATGAGGTAGGCGAGGACGAAGATGGTCACCGCGGCGGCGACGCCGGTGGCGGCGGTCTGCAGCACGTGCAGGGCGGGAGTGCCGAGACCACTGAGGGCGTCGCGGATCTTCGCCTGGTTCTGGCTCACGTACTGGTCCACGTTGAACCGGTGCATCAGGTCGCCGATCGGCCCCTGGCCGGTCTTCACCTGGTCGACGACGCCGTTGGCCGAGGAGGCCAGCTGGTCGCCCTGCTGCACGAACGGGGTGACGAACAGCGCGACGAGTCCGGCGAGGGCGACCAGCACGCCCAGGAAGACCAGCAGCGTGGCCAGCCAGCGGCGTCCACCCAGGTGACGCTCGAGGCGGTCCACCAGCGGGTGCAGCGCCACCGCGAAGAACGCGGCGATGAGGGTCCAGATGAGCACCCGGGACACCGTCTGCACCAGGCGCAGGGCGATGTAGGTGAGCAGGACCAGGCCGATCGTGGCGAGGATGGTCCGCACGGGGACGCGCTCGCGACGGTCGCCCACACGCAGGCTGGTGGCACTCATGGCCCTCGTGGTCCCCCGTGCAGGCAGGGCCGAACCCCCGCGGGGGTCACCCGCAGAGACGGGGGGCGCTCACTTCTTGTGCAGGGCCGAGGGCTTGTGCACGGCCTCCCCGCCGCTCTTCTCGCTCTTCACCAGGTACTGCGGGTCGTCCTTCGAGGCCCGCACGGTGCGGCCGGCCGCCTCGGTGTCCGAGGTGATCTGCTTCTCCACCACGCCCTCGGCGGTCCCGCCGTGGGAGTTCCACTCGACGTGGTCGCCCTTCTTCAGGCTGGGCTGCTCCGAATCCGGCTCGCTCGACTCGGGCTTCTTCGACGCAGCCATCTCGTCCTCCTGCCGTGGGCCTTCCAGGGACCGGGTCCTGCCCCGCCCCGCGGAGGCGACACCCCACTGGGCTCAGGCCGGGACGAGGTCGCGCAGCAGGGAGAACGAGCGCATCCGGTCGACGTTGTCGTGAAGGATCGTCGTGGCCATGAGCTCGTCGGCGCCGGTGCGCTCGAGCAGGTCGGCCAGCCGGTCGCGGACGGTCGTCGGGCTGCCGACGGCCTGGTCGGCCTGCCGCGCCGCCACCATGCTGCTCTCGGCCTCGGTCCACGGGTGCGCCGCGGCGGCCTCGGGGGTGGGCAGCGGGCCCGGGTGGCCGCCGCGCAGACGCAGGAACGACAGGGCGGAGGGCAGCGCGAGCCGTTCGGCCTCGGCGTCGGAGTCCGCGACGACCACCTGCACCGCGATCATCGCGTGGGGCTGGGCCAGCGTCTCCGACGGCCGGAAGGAGTGCCGGTAGAGGTCCAGCGCCGGCACGGTGTTCTGGGCGGAGAAGTGGTGGGCGAAGGCGAAGGGGAGCCCGAGCAGCCCGGCCACCTGGGCGCTGTAGCCGCTGGATCCGAGCAGCCACAGCGGCGGCTCGTGCCCGATGGCGGGGACGGCGGTGATGGATCGGTAGGGGTGGTCCTGCGGCCACTCGCCGCGGAAGAAGGCCCGCAGCTCGGCCAGCTGCTGCGGGAAGTCGTCGGCGGACAGGCCTTCGGCCCCGCGGCGCAGCGCGTGCGCGGTGACCGGGTCGGTGCCCGGCGCCCGGCCGATGCCGAGGTCGATGCGGCCCGGGTGCAGCGCCTCAAGCGTGCCGAACTGCTCGGCCATCACGAGCGGCTGGTGGTTGGGCAGCATCACCCCGCCGGAGCCGACGCGGATCCGTTCGGTGCCGGCCGCGACCGCGCCGATGACCACGGGCGGGGCGGAGCTGGCGATGCCCGGCATCGAGTGGTGCTCGGCCAGCCAGAACCGGGTGAACCCCAGGCCCTCGACGTGGCGGGCCAGCTCGATGCTGCCGCGCAGGGCGTCGGTGGCGGTGCGGCCTTCGCCGATGGGGCTGAGGTCGAGCACGGACAGGGGCACGCTGCGCAGGGTGGTCACGGGTGGTGACAACTCGTCGCGCCCGCGGACCCTTCCCGGATCCCGACCGCGCCGAACGACTCGCCCACCTCGGCAGATCTGCCGAGGTGGGCGAGCAGGGATCACGGGCCCGTGACCGTTCCGAACCGGGCCGGACCTTCGCGGGTCGAGGTCAGCGGCGGCCGGCCGGCTCCTGGACGCCGCGGGTGGACGGGATCCGGGTGCGGGTGCGGGGGGAGACCGGCATGGAGCCGGGCCGGCGGCGGTAGATGACGTAGGGGCGCCAGAGGTAGGCGATGGGCGCTGACCAGACGTGCACCAGCCGGGTGAACGGCCACAGGGCCAGGAAGGCGAACGCCGCCAGGGCGTGCAGCTGGTAGACCAGCGGGGCCTGCGCCATGAGCGCCGGCTCGGGGTGCAGCTGGAAGATGCCGCGGAACCAGACCGACACCGTGTCCCGGTAGTCGTAGCCGCCGCCGAGCAGGTTGCGGCCCACCGTCTCGGCCATGCCGAGGGCGATGACGACGGTGAGCACCGCGAACATCACCTTGTCCATCGTGGTGGTCGTGCGCTTCACCCGGTCGCTGACGACGAATCGGCGGGCCAGCAGCAGGGCGAGGCCGGCGCAGACCATGACACCGGCCACCGTGCCGGCGCCGACCGAGACGACGTGGTAAGTCGACTCGCTCACGCCCACCGCCTCGGTCCAGGACTTGGGCACCACCAGTCCCAGCACGTGCCCGCCGATCGCGGCGAACGCGCCGAGGTGGAACAGCGGCGAGCCGAGCTTGAGCAGCCGCGACTCGAGCAGCTGGGTGGTGCGGGTGGTCCAGCCGAACTGGTCGTGCCGCCAGCGCCAGGCGTGGCCGAGCACGAACACGGTGAGCGCCACGTAGGGCACACCAGCCCACCAGAACTCCGCGCGGGTGCTCATGCCCGAACCTCTCTGTCGTCGCTCTCGACCGAACCGTGCTCGCCCAGTGCCGTCACCAGGCCGTTGCCCATCACCGACATCGGGCCGTAGGGCTCCAGGCCGACGTCCTCGGCCGGCGGCCCCTCCTGCGCGAGCCGCTCCACCTCGACCCGCTCGGCCTCGGTGAGCGCGCCCAGCACCACCGACACCGCGTCGAGCAGCCGCGCGTACGGCGAGCCGGCGTCGCGCAGCGCGGCCCGGATCACCTCCACGCCCTGCCGGTGCTGGCGCAGCGGCGCCTCGCCGGTGCCGACACCCCCGCGGGCGGCGAACTCGAGCACCACCGGCAGGAAGTCCGGCAGCTCCTCGTCGCCCAGGGCGAGTCCGGCCGCGCGGTAGCGCTGCTTCAGCGTGAGCAGCGCCATCCCGCGCTTGCGGGTGTCGCCGTGCAGGTAGTACGTGAGGTAGAGGCTGGACTTCCGGCGCAGGTCGAACACCTCGACGTAGTGCTTCTGAGCCGCGGGCCGGCTCACCATCGTGAACCAGTCCATGAAGTCCGACAGGCAGTCGGAGGCGGCCGAGCGGGGGAGCGCGGCCACCGCCGCGACCACCTCGCCCCGGGCGTCGAGCAGCTCGTCGTCGGGGTAGGTCAGCAGCAGCGAGGCCAGCTGCAGGACCTCGGCGCGCGCCGGGACCTCTTCGAGGTCGCCGCGGCCCGGACGCCGCCGCAGCCCGGTCAGCAAGGGGCTCACGACTGTGCCTGCCCGCGCTCGCGGACGAAGAGGTTCAGGCCGAGGCGGCCGTCCGAGCGTCGGCCCAGCACCCCCGGCTTGCCTGCGCCGACCGCCTCGCCGTCGCGCCGCTGAACCAGGTGGAAACCGTCGGCGGCAGCGTCCATGCCGGGGCCGCCGGGGCGGTCCAGGCTGCAGCCGCTGGTGTTCGCCGTGGCCTCCAGGGCGTCGGCGTCCTCCTTGTGCGCCGGCGGGATGACGTAGCGCTCCTCGTACTTGGCGATGGCCAGCAGCCGGTACATCGCCTCGACCTCGGGCCCGGTCATGCCGACGGCGTCGAGCAGGTCCTGGGCGACCGTGCCGTCCAGGCTGCGGGCGCGCATGTAGCCGCGCATCGCCGAGAGCTTCATCAGCACCCCGGCCACGACCTCGACGTCACCGGCGCTGAACAGGCTGGCCAGGTACTCCATCGGGATGCGCAGGTCGCGGATCGCGTGGAAGACCTCGTCCGGGTCGGCATCGTCCTTGCCGGCGTCGCCGACGGCGTCCAGCACCGGGGAGAGCGGCGGCACGTACCAGACCATCGGCAGCGTGCGGTACTCCGGGTGCAGCGGCAGCGCGATCCGGTACTTCGCGATGAGCGCCCAGATCGGGCTGCGCTGCGCCGCGCGGATCCAGTCGTCGGGGATGCCGGCGGCGCGGGCGGCCTCGACGACGGCCGGGTCGTCGGGGTCCAGGAACACCCCGCGCTGGGCGTCGAGCAGGTCCTTGTCGTCCTCCACCGAGGCGGCGGCGAGCACGGCGTCGGCGTCGTAGAGCACCAGCCCGAGGTAGCGCAGCCGGCCGACGCACGTCTCCGAGCAGACCGTCGGCTGGCCGGCCTCGATGCGCGGGAAGCACAGGGTGCACTTCTCGGCCTTGCCGGTGAGATGGTTGACGTAGACCTTCTTGTAGGGGCAGGCCGAGACGCACATGCGCCAGCCGCGGCACCGGTCCTGGTCCACCAGGACGATGCCGTCCTCCTCGCGCTTGTACATGGCACCCGACGGGCAGGCGGACACGCACGCCGGGTTGAGGCAGTGCTCGCAGATGCGCGGCAGGTGGAACATGAAGGTCTTCTCGAACTCGAACTTGACCTTCTCCCTCGCCTCGCTGCTCAGCGCGGCCAGGTTCGGGTCGCCGCCGCCGTGCTCGGGTGTGCCGCCGAGGTCGTCCTCCCAGTTGGCCCCCCAGGTGATGGCCATGTCCTTGCCGGTGAGGGCGCTCTTGGGCCGGGCGACCGGGACCTCGTTGCCCGCCGGTGCGGTGAGCAGCGTGTCGTAGTCGTACGTCGCCGGCTCGTAGTAGTCGTCGAGCGAGGGCAGGTCGGGGTTGGCGAACAGGTTCACCAGCCGCTTGACCCGGCCCCCGGTCTTCAGCCGCAGCCGGCCCCGCTTGTCCAGCTCCCAGCCGCCCTTCCAGCGCTCCTGGTCCTCGTAGCGCTTGGGGTAGCCGATACCGGGCTTGGTCTCGACGTTGTTGAACCAGACGTACTCCGTGCCCTCGCGGTTGGTCCACGTCTGCTTGCACGTGACCGAGCACGTGTGGCAGCCGATGCACTTGTCGAGGTTCATGACCATCGCGACCTGCGCCATGACGCGCATCAGTACTGCACCTCCTGGTTGCGGCGGCGCAGCACGGTGACCTCGTCGCGCTGGTTGCCGGTGGGGCCGTAGTAGTTGAAGCCGTAGGTGAACTGGGCATAGCCGCCGAGCAGGTGGCTCGGCTTGAGCAGCAGCCGGGTCAGGCTGTTGTGGATGCCGCCGCGCTTGCCGCTGACCTCGGTCTTCGGCACGTCGATGTTGCGGTCCTTGGCGTGGTACATGAACACCGTGCCCTTGGGCATCCGGTGGCTGACGATGGCCCGGGCGACGACGACGCCGTTGCGGTTGTAGGCCTCGATCCACTCGTTGTCCTTGACCCCGAGCGTGTCGGCGTCCTGGGTGCTCATCCAGATCGTCGGGCCGCCGCGGGAGAGCGCGAGCATGTGCGCGTTGTCCTGGTACTCCGAGTGGATGGACCACTTCGAGTGCGGGGTGAGGTACCGGACGGTGACCTCGGCCTTGCCGCTGCCGGCGTCGCCGAGGGTCTCGTCACCGAAGTGGCGGTGCATGTTCAGCGGCGGCCGGTAGACCGGGAGCTGCTCGCCGAGCTCGGCCATCCAGTCGTGGTCGAGGAAGAAGTGCTGGCGCCCGGTGAGGGTGTGCCAGGGCTTCTTCCGCTCCACGTTGATGACGAACGCGCTGTAGCGGCGACCTCCCGTCTCCGATCCCGACCACTCGTAGGAGGTGATGACCGGCTGCGGTCGGCTCTGGGTGTCGGCGTAGGAGATCTGCTTGCCGCCGTGCTCCTCGGCCAGGTCGGCCAGCTCGGTGCCGGTCCGGCGCTCCAGGGCCTTGAAGCCCTCGACCGCGAGCCGGCCGTTGGTGGTGCCGGAGAAGGCGAGGATCGCCTCGCACATCTTGGCCGCGGTGTCGACCAGCGGACGGCCCGCCCCGACGCCCGACGTCGCCACGCCGTTCTGGTGCTTGAGGTACTCGACCTCGCGGTCCGGGTGCACGGTGACGCCCTTGGTGGTGGCCCCCAGGGTGTCCATGAGCGGGCCGACGGTGCGCATCTTGTCCGCCACCGCGCCGAAGTCGCGCTCGACCACCACCAGCTTGGGCATGGTGCGGCCCGGCACCGGCTCGCACTCCCCGCGCGCCCAGTCGCGCACCACACCGTGCGGCTGCGCCAGCTCGTCCGGGGTGTCGTGCGCCAGCGGCACCGCGAGCACGTCCTTGCGAGTGCCCAGGTGCGTGGCGGCCAGCTCGCTGAACCGGTCGGCGATGGCCAGGAAGGTGTCGTGGTCCGACTTGGTCTGCCAGGGCGGGTTGATGGCCGGGGTGAAGGCGTGCACGAACGGATGCATGTCCGTCGTGGAGATGTCGTGCTTCTCGTACCAGGTGGCGGCCGGCAGGACGACGTCGGCGAACAGGCCGGTGGAGGTCATCCGGAAGTCCATGGTGACCAGCAGGTCGAGCTTGCCCTCGGGGGCCTCCTCGCGCCAGGTCAGGTCGCGCGGGCGCAGGTGCGCCGGCGTCTCCGCGGAGCGGACCGCGGCGTCGGTGCCGAGCAGGTGGCGGAGGAAGTACTCGTTGCCCTTGCCCGAGGAGCCGAGCAGGTTGGCCCGCCACACGGTGAGCACGCGCGGGAAGTTGGCCGGGCTGTCGGGGTCCTCGGCGGCGAAGCCGAGCCGCCCCTCGCGCAGCTCGTCGACCACGTGCTCGGCCACCGGGCGTCCGGCCGCCGCGGCCTCGTCGGCGAGGTCGAGGGGGTTGCGGTCGAAGGTGGGGTGGCTGGGCAGCCAGCCCATCCGGGAGGCCTGGGCGTTGCAGTCGGCGAAGGACATCCCGGCGAAGCGGTTCTCGCCCAGCGGGCTGGCCAGCTCGTCCGCGCCGAAGCCCTCGTAGCGCCACTGGTCGGTGGCCAGGTACCAGAACGCGGTGCCGGCCATGTGGCGCATGGGGCGGTTCCAGTCGAAGGCGAAGGACATGTGCTGCTGCCCGGTGAGCGGGCGCGCCTTCTCCTGCCCGACGTAGTGGGCCCAGCCGCCGCCGTTGACCCCCTGACAGCCGGTCAGCGTGACCAGCGCGATGAAGGCGCGGTAGATCGTGTCGGAGTGGAACCAGTGGTTGGTCCCGGCACCCATGGCGATCATCGACCGGCCCTTGGAGCGCTCGGCGTTGCGCGCGAACTCGCGGCCGATGCGCGCGGAGAGCTCGGCCGGGACGCTGGTCACCTCCTCGGCCCAGGCCGGGGTGTAGGGGTGCGCGGCGTCGTCGTAGCCGGTCGGCCAGCTGCCCGGCAGACCGGGGCGCGCGACGCCGTACTGGGCCATGAGCAGGTCGAAGACGGTGGTGACCAGGTGCTCGCCCACGCGGCGCACCGGGACGCCGCGACGGATGCTGCTGCCGCCCTCGGTGCCGCCCTCGTCGAAGCGGGGCAGGTCGACCTCCACGCTGTGCAGCGCACTCCCGGCCGAAGAGCCGCCGTCGTCGAGCAGCGAGAGCGCCGGGACGACGTCGCCGAGGTCGAGGTTCCAGCGGCCCTTGCCGGCCTCGTTCCACCGGTGGCCGAGCGTGCCGTCGGGCGCCACCAGCGAGCCGTCGCGGCTGTCCACCAGCAGCGTCTTGAACTCGGCGTCGTCAGCCCCCGCCTCCGACAGGACGCCGGAGAACTCGGCCGGGTCGAGGTCGGCCGCGGTGAGGAACTTGCCGGGGACGTGCGCGTCGCCGCGGCGGGTGAGGGTGACCAGGAACGGCAGGTCGGTGTACTTGCGGACGTAGTCCTGGAAGTAGGGGACCTGGCGGTCGCGGAAGAACTCGGTGAGCACGACGTGCCCCATCGCCATGGCGAGGGCGGCGTCGGTGCCCGGGTGCGGGGCCATCCAGTCGTCGGCGAACTTCACGTTGTCGGCGTAGTCCGGGCTGACCGCCACGACCTTGGTGCCGTTGTAGCGGGACTCGGTGAGGAAGTGCGCGTCCGGCGTGCGGGTGACCGGGATGTTGGAGCCCCACATCACCAGGTACTTGGAGTTCCACCAGTCGGCCGACTCGGGCACGTCGGTCTGGTCGCCCCACACCTGCGGGCTGGCCACGGGCAGGTCGGCGTACCAGTCGTAGAAGGACAGCAGGGTGCCGCCGATGAGCGAGTGGTAGCGGGTGCCGGCGGCGAAGCTGGCCATGCTCATGGCCGGGATGGGGGAGAAGCCGACCACCCGGTCGGGGCCGTAGCTCTTGATGGTGTGCACCTGGGCGGCGGCGATGATCTCGGTGGCCTCGGCCCAGCTGGCGCGGACCAGGCCGCCCTTGCCGCGCGCCCGCTTGTAGGTGCGGGCCAGGTCGGGGTCGTCGACGATCGAGGCCCAGGCGGCCACCGGGTCGCCCAGCCGGGCGCGCGCCTCGCGGTAGGCCTCGAGCAGGACCCCGCGCACGTAGGGGTAGCGGACCCGGGCGGGGGAGTAGGTGTACCAGGAGAAGCTGGCGCCACGGGGGCAGCCGCGCGGCTCGTACTCGGGGCTGTCCGGGCCGATCGAGGGGTAGTCGGTGGCCTGGTGCTCCCAGGTGATGAGGCCGTCCTTGACGAACACCTGCCAGGAGCACGAGCCGGTGCAGTTCACCCCATGGGTGGAGCGGACGACCTTGTCGTGGCTCCAGCGGTCCCGGTAGAAGCGGTCCCACGCCGAGGGGTCCACCTGGTGCAGCGTGCGGCCGGAGTCGCCCACGGTCTCGCCGGTGAAGAAGCGGCGGGCGGCCAGCAGGGGAGCGGTGCCGGGGACGGTGTCGGTGCGCGGGGTCTGCGCGGACGTTCGATGGGCCGGTCGGGGCTCGTCGCTCACAGCTGCTCCTGAGGGTGGTGTCGCGGTTGCGTACCGCTGCCGCAACCCTCACCCACGCTGCGTCACCCCTTCCGGGTCCTAGGTCCCGTGGAGCGGGGGCCGCTGGTCCCGACCTGTGCGTGCTGCACCACGGCCGGGCCGGATTCGGGACCAAAGGCCCGCCCGGTGCGGGACCTCGTTCCCCCGGTAGTGACCTTCCCGCCACCTAGCGTCGTTCCGATGGCCCGCCCGGCGACCCGGACGGCCCTGACCGTGAACACCTGATCCTGCCCAACAGCACGTCGGACGCGAGGTCTCCTCATGACAGGCGGCAGTGCACCTGGACACCGTGCACCGGCACACCGGGACGGGAAGGGGCGCGCGGCCCGCTCGGCACCGGCGCTGGCCGACGGCGAGGGCCTGCTCGAGCTGCCGCGGCCCCTGTGCCTGCGCCTGCTGGCCGGGCACGACGTCGGCCGGCTGGTGTTCTCGGCCGCCGGCCTGCCCGCCGTGGTCCCGATCGCCTACCTGCTCGACGACGAGTCGATCGTCGTGCGCACGAGCGAGGACTCGCGGGTGGCCCGGCACGCGCTGGACACGGTGGTCGCCTTCGAGGTCGACGAGCTCGAGCCGAGCGTCCGCAGCGGCTGGAGCGTCGTGGTCACCGGCCGGACCAGCCGGGTCAGCGACCCGGCCGAGCTGGCCCGGCTGCAGCCGCAGCTGCCCATGTGGGTGGGCGGGGACCGCAACCTCGTCCTGCGCATCGGCCTGGAGCTGGTGACCGGGCGGCTGGTCCCCGAGCGGCCCGAGCCGGCCGCGGTGAACGGGCGGACGGCGTGAGCGAGCGGACGTCGGGGGCCGGCGAGGGGGAGCGGCGCACCCTGACCATCGGCAGCAGGCCGCCGGACGAGCCGTCGTCGACGACGGCGCGTCCAGCGCGGGGCCAGGGTTCCTGGCACGTGCGGGCCAACGTGCTCGTGCTCGCCTACCTGCTGGCCACGGTGGCTGCCGTCGCGGCGCGGGACGCGCTGCCGGTGCCCCGGTGGCTGGCGGTCCACCTGCTGCTGCTCGGCGCCGCCACCAACGCGATCGTCACCTGGGGCGAGCACTTCGCCGTGGCCCTGCTGCGGGCGCCGTCGCCGTCGACGCGCCGCTCGGGGGCGCGGATCCTCGTGCTCAACGCTGGCGTCGTCTCCGTGCTGGTCGGGGTGTCGGCGGGCTGGACCGTCCTCACCACCGCCGGCACCGTGCTGCTCCTGCTCGTGGTGAGCGAGCACGCGGTCGAGCTGGTCCGCCTGGGCCGGCGGGCCCTGCAGAACCGGTTCGCCGGCACCGTGCGCTTCTACGTCGCGGGCGCGCTGGCGCTGCTGCCCGGCCTGGTCCTGGGGCGCGAGCTCGCGGTGCAGGACCTGCCCGACGCCCGGCACGAGGCGCTGCACGCCGCGCACGTGCACGCGAACCTGCTCGGCTGGGTGGGGCTCACCGTGCTGGGCACCCTGTTCACCCTGTGGCCGACCGTGCTGCGCACCCGGATCGCGGCGGACGCGATGGCGTGGGCCCGTCGCACCCTGGTGCCCACGGTGGCCGGCCTCTCCGTGGCGGTGCTCGCCTTCGCGCTCGACGTGCGGCCCGTCGCCGCGGCCGGGCTGGTCGTCTACGCCGCGGGTGTGGCCGCCGCGCTGGTGCCGGTCGTGCGCACCGCCCGGCAGAAGGCGCGCAGCGACCGCAAGCGGTGGGGCGAGGGGGCTGCGTGGATGCTCGCCGCGTCGTGCGCCTGGCTGCTGTTCGGCGTGCTCGCCGACGCCGTGCTCGTCGTCGTCTCTCCGGACGGTGCGACCTACGCCGAGCGCCTCGACGCGCTGGTGCCCCCGCTGCTGGCCGGCTTCGTCGGTCAGGTGCTGTTGGGTGCTCTGACCTACCTGCTCCCCGTGGTCCTCGGTGGCGGCCCGTTCGCGGTGCGGGCCGCGATCGAGCGGCTGGCCGTCGCCTGGCCGTGGCGGCTCGCGCTGCTCGACGGCGGTCTGCTGCTCACCCTCGTGCCGCTGCCCGGGGTGTGGCGCTGGACCGGCTGGGTGCTGGTGCTCGCCTCCGCGCTGTGGTTCCTCGCGCTGGCCGAGTCGCTGCTGGTGCCGACGCTGCGCCCGTCGGTGCAGGTGCCCGACGTGGGCCGGCGCCAGGCGGCCGCTCCGCCTGCTGCGCCTCCCGCTGCCGGTCGGCCCGGTGCCGGCTCGCGCACCCCGCTCGTCGTCGGGCTGGTGCTGGGGCTGGTCATGGTCGCGCTGCCGGTGAGCGTCGCCCTCTCCGGCAGCCGACCCTCGACGCCCTCCGACGCGACGTCGGAGAAGGTGAGTGCTCCGGCGGTGCTGTCCGGCACCCAGCGGGTCGACGTGCAGCTGGTCGGCATGGACATCCGGCCCTCGAGCATCACCGTGGCGTCGGGGACACGGGTCACGCTGGTGGTCACCAACAGGGACGCGATGCGCCACGACCTGGTCTTCCCCGGCGGCCCCGGGACGCAGCGCCTGAGGACCGGGCAGACGCAGGAGCTCGACCTCGGCGTCGTGACCAAGAGCCTGAACGGCTGGTGCTCGGTGCCGGGTCACCGAGCCATGGGCATGACCTTCGACGTCGTCGTGGCGCAGCCGTCCGCGGCGCCGACCACCTCGACCTCGCCGGCCGCCGGGGCAGCCGCGGCCCTGGACGTGCACGGGCAGCCGGGCGCGGGCTGGCAGCCGTGGGACGCACGGCTGGTCCCTGCTCCGGCGGGCACCGTGCACAAGATCACGCTGCCGGTGGTCGAGACCGAGAAGGAGGTCGCACCCGGGGTGCGCCAGCAGGTGTGGACCTTCGGCGGCACGGTGCCGGGGCCGGTGCTGCGCGGGCGCGTCGGCGATGTCTTCGAGGTGACGCTGGTGAACCGCGGCACCATGCCGCACGGCGTCGACTTCCACGCCGGCTCGGTGTCGCCGGACGTCCCGATGCGGGTGCTGGAGCCGGGGCAGTCGCTGGTCTACCGGTTCACCGCCACCCACGCCGGCGCGTGGCTCTACCACTGCAGCGCGATGCCGATGAGCCAGCACATCGCCAACGGCATGTACGGCGCCGTGGTCATCGACCCGCCCGGGCTGCCCGCGGT
Organism: Motilibacteraceae bacterium; assembly: GCA_051953655.1. Taxonomy (GTDB): domain Bacteria; phylum Actinomycetota; class Actinomycetes; order Motilibacterales; family Motilibacteraceae; genus JBQCHF01. The sequence continues at coordinate 1,724 of JBQCIO010000085.1, read as the reverse complement.
GGATCGCGAGTACGTGCTGGTGTCCGGGGAGCAGTACCTCGGGGCGCCGGGTGGCACGGCCGACCCGGCCAAGCTGCGCGCGGACGCCTGGGACACCGCCGTCTTCAACGGCTACCCGGACCAGTACGTCCACGCCCCGCTCACCGCGCAGGTGGGGGACCGGGTGCGGTTCTGGGTGGTCGCCGCCGGGCCGGACGACGGGACCGCGTTCCACGTCGTCGGCGCGCAGTTCGACACCGTCTACAAGGAAGGCGCCTACCTGCTGCGGCCGGGGCCGGAGAAGGGCGCGGCTCAGGTGCTCGACCTCTCGGTGGCCCAGGGCGGGTTCGCGGAGGCGACGTTCGGCGAGGCCGGGCACTACGCGCTCGTCGACCACGACATGCGCAAGGCCGAGAACGGGGCGCGCGGGATGCTGGTCGTGTCTGCCGCCGGGAAGCGGTGACAGCAGTGATCGGCCTCTGGTCGCTCATCCGCTTCACGCATGTCGTCTCCGCCATGGTGTGGGTCGGCGGCCAGCTCACCCTCACCGCGGTGCTCATGCCCGTGGTGCGGGTGCGCCTGGCCGGCCCCGAGATGCGCACGGTCATGACCGGCGTCGGTCGTCGGTTCGGCCAGTTCACCGTGACGCTGTTCCTGCCGGTGCAGGTCGGCACCGGCGTGCTGCTCGCCTGGCACCACGGGGTCACGATCCCCTCGCTGGCCGAGCCCGGCTACGGCCGCACCCTGGCCGCCAAGCTGCTCGCCTTCGCCCTGGTGATGGCCGCTGCCGGTGCGCACGGCTGGGCCAACGGGACCGGCCGGCGTGAGCTCGCCCGCGGCTTCGCGATCGCCAGCCTCATCGGGAGCCTGGTCATCGTGGTGCTGGCCACCGCGCTGGCGACGTCGTAGGCGGAACCGGGCGGACGAGTTCGTCGGATCAGAACGGTGGCGGCTCGCCCGGGTCTCCGGTGGTGCCCCAGCCGTGCCCGATCTCGGGCAGGAGTCGGTGGGGCTCGCGGCGGTACTCGTGTCCGGAGTGGGTGATGACCCGGTGGCCGCCGTCGTCGTCTCTGACGACGTCGAGGTGCTTGGCGGTCTTCAGCTGGTGGGTGGTCTTGCACTCCGGGTGCAGGTTGTCGGTGCTGGTCGGCCCACCCGCCGGCTTGCTGTTCGGAACATTCGAGTCGGGCGGTGGTTTCCATTCCTCGAGGTGGTCGTCCTCGGCCCATTCGACCGGGGAGTCGCACCAGGGGGCGACGCAGGTGGGCTTGGTGGCGATCAGCCAGTCCCGGATCGCCGCGGTGGGCTTGTACCGCTGGACGCTCAGGGCCTGCCCGGCGCGATCGACGACCGCGACCAGCCAGGACTTCGCCCCGGCCATCAGGTCGCGCAGCACGGGGGCGGGGAGGGTGCCGTAGCCACGCAGCTCGCCGGGGTCGTCCGCGAGCCCGAAGGCTGTTTCGGCGCTGAGCACGACGACGGGCAGGAGTTCGCGGTCCTTGGCGGTGAGGGGTGCGCCGTCGTGGGTGGCGAGGGTGCCGCGCTCGGCCAGGTCGGTGAGGGCTTCGAACCTACACGCGGACAGTCCCTTCTTGACCAACTGATTGCGGTGCTCCTTCGCGGCCTGCCACACCTGCAGGGCCGTGACGTGCTCGGCCGATCCTTCGCCGTGCTGCTTCAACGCCGCCCGCATCGCCAGCTGCGCGTCCTGCTCGGCGGCTTTCGCTCCCGAGCGGGCCTTGTCC